>JBBQJJ010000097.1:0-22958 GCA_038325805.1 Haliangiales bacterium | reverse complement strand
TCACCGAGTCGCGCAGCTTCTTCACCTTCTCTTCGCGCTGATAGTTCGCGTAGAACTGCGCCGCGTTCGTGCAGTTCCTGCCCTTGAGGCGATACGCCTGCGCGATGTTGAAGAGATTGACCGGGTCGGGGAACAGCTTGTAGGCGGCCTTGAACTCGCCGATCGCCTCGTCCCACTCGTTGAGGTTGTAGTGCCGTTTGCCGAGCTGGTAGTGCTTGTCGGCTTCGGCCTTGTCGACCTTGTCATCGGCGTGCGCGATGGAGCCGAACAGGACGGACGCGAGAACGAGCGGTCTAACGAGGTCCATTGTTGAGCGGGTTCAACGAATCGTCGTTGGCCCTCGATGGTGCCCGAGTTGTGGGCTTGATGGGAATCCTCGTGCTCTGTCCTGCAACGATCTTCACCAGTCGAGTCTCGAGCTTGCGGTTGCGGAGGACGCCGAGCTCGTGGCTGCCCGGAGCGAGCTCGATGGCCTGGTTGGCGGTTGCCGGTTTTTTGTCGACGACGAACTTCAGCTTCTCGCTGCCAGCCCACTCGATCACGAGCGAGCCTGTCTCGACGACGGGCTCGGGCTCCGGCGGTTTGGGCTCGGGCGGTCTGGGCTCGGACGGTCTGGGTTCGGGCGGCTTGATCGCCCGTTGCGCCTTGCGCTCCTCGCGCTCTGCCTTCCTCTCCGCCTTCACCGCTTTCTCCTCGCGCCGCTCTTCGATGTGGTCCGACGCCGAGAGCACGACAAACAGCACCACGACCATCGCGAGCGCACCGACGAGCCCGGCGAGCACCAGCGCGAGCTTCGTGGTGCTCCGGCGCGTGGTCAGCGTCGTGCGCATGCCGGCAGCGGGGACCTTGGGCTTCGCGACGAGCTTCTCGAGCTCCTCCTTGATCTGCGCCAGCGTTGGCCGATCCGCGGGCTCCTTCGCCAGCATCGCGTCGACGAGCGCGTCGAGCTCCGGCGTCACGCCACCGAGGACCGACGACAGCTTCGGCGGCCGCTCGGTCAGGTGCATCGCCACCACCTCGAACGAATTCTCGCCGATGAACGGCGGCCGGCCCGAGGCGAGCTCGAACAGCATCACGCCGAGCGTGTAGATGTCGGAGGCGAGCACCGCTTCGCCGCGCGCTTGTTCCGGCGCGAGGTACTGCGGCGTGCCGAGCATGCTGCCGACCCGCGTGCGATCGTGCCGGCCCTCGCCTGTGAGCTTCGCGACGCCGAAGTCGAGCAGCTTCGCGCGCGGTCTTTCCCCCGACGACTCGACCAGAAACACGTTATCGGGCTTGAGGTCGCGGTGGATGATGCCATGGGCGTGGGCGGCCTCGAGGGCGCGCACGATGTCGAGCGTGATCTCGCGAACCTCGTTGCGCGACAGCTGCCCGCGGCGCAGCCGATTGCGCAGGCTCTGCCCGACCAGCCACTCCATGATCAAGTAGCTGCGGCCGTCGGCCAGCACGCCGAACGCGAAGACGTCGACGATGTTGGCGTGTCCGATCTGGTTGACGGCGCGCGCCTCCTGGACGAAGCGCTCGACCTCCTTGTCGTCGGTGCACAGCTCGCGCTTGAGCACCTTGATCGCGCCGCGCTTGCCGATCACGGTATGGACCGCGCCATACACCGTGGACATGCCCCCCCGTCCGAGCGTGCACTCGATCCGGAAGTTCTCGACCACCGTGCCGGGCGGCAGGTCGTCGTCGGGAGCCTGCAGGGCGGATCCCGTGACTGCCGTGTCGGTGGTCCGATCGCTCATCGCGCAACCATCAGTATACTCGGGCTCGTGCAACTGATCGAAAGCCTCGTCGGGGTGGTCGAGCGCCAAACCCCCGAGGGCGCGAGCTGGCTCCAGGGACGGCTCGGTCGGAACCGGTTCGCACCCGCCTTTGCCGCCGCGGGACGGAAGCTCGGGCGTGCGCTGATCTCCGACGAGGATGCCCGCTCGATCCCGATTCCTTGGCCGTGTACGGGCGTCGACGAATGCGGTCGCGCGGCTCTCGTCCTTGCTGCCGACCCCGACATCACATTTATTCGCGACCTGCTTCGCCGTGGGGAGGTTCGCGAGCGCCAGGCCGTACTGCGCGTGCTCGCCGGACTGCCCCAACCCGAGCGGTTCACGGAGCTCGCGATCGATGCCTTCCGGACCAACGTCCAGTCGGTGTTCGAGGCGCTCGCCTGTGATAACGCCTATCCCGCGCGGCACTTCTCGTCGGCGCAGTTCGCACAGCTCGTGCTCAAGGCGCTGTTCACCGGTGCGCCGGTGGACAGGATCCATGACCTCGCGAACCGGATCGACGACGAGCTCGTGCGGATGGTCGAGGCGTATGCGAGCGAGCGCCGCGCAGCGGGACGCCCGGTGCCCGAGGATGCGAAGCTGATCCTCCGATGACACGAGCGGGCCAACCAGACACGAACGGGCCAACCATGAAGCTCTGCGATCCGCACATTCACATGACGTCGCGGACCACCGACGACTACCAGGCGATGGCCGATGCCGGCATCGCGATGATCGTCGAACCCGCGTTCTGGCTCGGTCAACCGCGCACGCACGTCGGCACGTTCGAGGACTACTTCCTGTCGCTGCTCGGGTGGGAGCGGTTTCGCGCGTCGCAGTTCGGCATCCGCCACTACTGCACGATGGGGATGAACCCGCGCGAAGCGAATGATCCGGCGCTCGTCGACGGCGTGCTCGCGCTCCTCCCCGGCTATCTCGAGAAGGATGGCGTCGTCGCCGTCGGCGAGATCGGCTACGACGACATGACGCCTGCCGAGGACAACTGCTTCGCGGCGCAACTCGAGCTCGCGAAAGCCCACGGCCTACCCGCACTCATCCATCTCCCACATCGCGACAAGAAGCGCGGCTGCGAGCGCACGCTCGCCCTCGTCAAGGAGGTCGGCTTCGCGCCCGAGAAGACGATCGTCGATCACAACACCGAGGAGACGCTGCCGATGACGCTCGCGAGCGGCTGCTGGGCCGGGCACTCGATCTATCCGCAGACCAAGATGGACGAGCCCCGCATGGTCGCGCTCGTCCAGCAGTACGGCGCCGAGCGGATCCTGGTGAACAGCGCCGCGGACTGGGGCGTCTCGGACGTCCTGAAGGTTCCGAAGACGCGCGATGCCATGCGCGCCGCCGGGATCACCGACGCGACGCTCGCGAAGATCTTCTGGGACAACCCGATTACATTCTTCGCGCAGAGCGGCCGGCTCGATCCTGAGGACCTCGCGAGCGTGCTCACCGTCGACCAGCGCCAGCTCCACGAGGGCAACTCCGTGCTGCGCGGTCAGACGCCACGAGTCGATTAGTGCATCGCACGTTGGTTCTCGACGTCGTCGGCCTGACGCCGGAGCTCGTCGGCGAGCACACGCCGGCACTCTCCGCGCTCGCGAAGACCGGCTCGCTTCGCCCGTTGACGACGATCCTCCCCGCCGTCACCTGCAGCGTGCAATCGACGTTCGTCACCGGGCTCCCGCCGAGTGGGCACGGCGTCGTCGGTAATGGTTGGTACTACCGCGACGTCGCCGAGGTCGCGTTGTGGAAGCAATCGAACCATCTCGTCAGCGGGACGAAGATCTGGGACGAAGCCAAGAAGCGCGACCCGTCGTTCACCTGCGCGAAGCTGTTCTGGTGGTTCAACATGTACTCGACGGCCGATCTCGCGGTGACGCCGAGGCCGATGTATCCCGCCGACGGGCGCAAGCTCCCCGACATCCACACGCAGCCGATGGAGCTGCGCGATCAGCTCCAGACGGACCTCGGGCAGTTTCCGCTGTTCGAGTTCTGGGGGCCACGCGCGGGGATCAACGCGAGCAAGTGGATCGCGGCGAGTGCGATCGATGTGTGGCGACGCCACAAGCCGACGCTCTCGCTGGTCTACCTCCCGCACCTCGACTACGACCTGCAGCGACAGGGTCCCAAGGGTCCCGGCATCCCGCAGGCGCTCCGCGAGGTCGATGCGCTGTGTGGTGATCTGATCGAGATCGCGAAGAAGGATGACGCGCGTATCCTCGTGGTCTCCGAGTACGGCATCACCGCCGTCGACGGGGCGATCCACATCAACCGCGTGCTGCGCGACGCCGGGCTGATCCAGGTTCGCGTCGAGCAGGGCCGCGAGTACCTCGACTGTGGCGCCTCACCCGCGTTCGCCGTCGTCGATCACCAGGTCGCGCATGTCTACGTGCGAGATCCCGCGCGGATCGCCGAGATCAAGCAGCTCCTCGAGACCACACCCGGCATCGAGCGCGTCCTCGACGCAGCGGGCAAGCGCGCCGCTGGAATCGATCACGCTCGCGCCGGAGAGCTCGTCGCGGTCAGCGCCGCGAACAAGTGGTTCTCGTACTACTTCTGGCTCGACGATGATCGTGCGCCCGACTACGCGCGCACCGTCGATATCCATCGCAAGCCCGGCTACGACCCCGTCGAGCTGTTCCTCGACCCGACGTTAGTCGCACCGCAGGCGCAGGTGGTGTGGAAGCTGGCTCGGAGAAAGCTCGGCTTCCGCACGCTGCTCGACGTCATCCCGCTGGATACGTCGCTCGTAAAGGGTTCGCACGGCCGCCTGACCGACAATGCGTCGCAGGGGCCGTGCGTAATTTCGAGTCAACCACTACCCGACGTCGCGGTGGACGCGACCTCGATCAAGCAGCTCGTCCTAGACCACGTGTTTCGCGATCAATAGCCGTGCTTGGTGTGGTGGTACTCCTTGTACTTTCCATTCGTCATGCAGCCCAGGATTCCCGCGGTGGTCAGCAAGCCACCGAACAGGAACATGACGCCCATGATGATCGTGCCGAGGCCGCCACCACCGATGCCGCGGAACAGCGATCCGATGAAGAGCATCGCGAGTAGATAGAACGCGCCGATGATGATGCTGACGATGGCCGGTCCGAGCAGGCTCTTGGCCTTACCCGAGGCAGTCTGGATGCCGCCCATGAGGAGCGACACACCGATACCGAGACCGATGATCAGCGCCGGACCCGGGCGACCACCGGCGAGGCTGCCGAGCGCACCGATCAGCTGTAGCGAGCCGAAGATGATCCAGATGATGGCCGAGAACAGCGCAGCGCCCGGCAGCTTGTGGCGCGGCGCAAACTGCGGCGCACCGTAGCCGTACCCCGGTTGCTGACCGTAGGGGTTCGGCTGGCCGTACGCCGGCTGCTGGCCTGGCTGCCAACCCGGTGGGTACGCCTGCGGCGGCTGCTGGCCGTAGGCCGGCTGCTGCGCTTGCGGCGCCTGGGCGTAGCCGTTCGGGGCGTAGCCATTCGGCGTCTGCGGCTGGCCGTACGGGTTCGGTTGGTTCGGGTTCGGGTTCTGCTGGTCGGACATCGAAATCTCCCTTTTGCTGACTCTCCCAGACGAGCCGCGATCTCTCATGTCGCGTCGTCTGGCGAAACCAAATCATTGTTGCGGACTTCCAAATGGCCCTCAAGCTCGACTACCAGCGAAGGCGTTGTAGGGCGGCTTACTCCTCGCCCCGTTCGTCCCAGGACTTCACGAACAACGCACGATCCGGGCGGTCTTCGTCACTCCCGCGCTGGCGGTCGAGCCACGCTCTCGGGAACGCGTTGCGGAGCTCCCGGATCGTCGGGGCGGTGAACCAGTTGCCCTCGAAGTTCAGCCGATCGAGCGCCGCGAGTCGCTCGCGCACGCGCAGCAGATCGCGCACGTGCTCGTCACCGAGATAACCGTTGACGAACGACATGTCGCGACACAGCGCGACAGCCGGCAGCGAGAACATCCGCGCCAGCTCGGCACCGAGCCAATGGGGACCGCGGGTGTCGGAGACCGTGATCAGGCTGACGAAGCCGCGCTGCCACGCGATGCCGACGAGCGAATCGTGAGGACAGAGCTCGTCCGCGATCGAATCGAGCACGCGAAACGCGGTGAGCTCGAGGATCTTCTGGGTCGGATCATCCCCGCCCCGCGACGCGCACTGCATCGCGATCAGCTCGCCCCACGGGTCGCCTTTGCCCTGCAGCCAGTCGGCGAACACCAGGAACGGTTCGATCGGTCCCACGAGCGACAGCTGATCGATGAAGGCTCGCAGCTCGTCCGGATCGTGGTTCACGTGCCCGGCACTCTGCGCTGCAGCACCGTGGTCAGCACGAACATCGCGCACGCGATCCCTGCGAGCACCTCCGAGCCGGCGCGGATCACGAACAGCGCGTCGAGCAGCGAGATCCCCGCGATCAACCCACCGACGGCGATCTTGAAGTTGCGCTTGCGCACGAGCCACAGGCATCGCGCGGTCCATCCAGCGAACATCAGGTAGATGGCGAACATCCACGGTCCGCCGCCGATCGGTTGCAGCACGACGAACGGCAGGATCATGAACGCGAGCGGCCACAGCTGCGTCAGCTTCGACGAGCCCTCATGACGCGCGATGTACGACAGCCCGATCAGGTACGCGAGCAGCAGCCCGCACCCGATCATCAGCGATTCGTCGACGGCGGCGCCGCCCGCGAGGGCCGCCGTGGTGTACGCGCCGACACGGCACAGCCCCATCACCACGGGCGAGAACGGGTTCGACTTGTGGCGCATGTCGTAATAGACGATCAGTGCAGCGAGTGCGACGGCCGAGCCGATCGGCAACCAGCCCGCACCGGTGGCCAACGCCACGCCGGCGATCGCGAGGATGCCAACCGCGAGCATCGCGAAGCCCGCACCGAACACCTCGGCCGCCGTGACCTGCCCCGACGGGATCGGGCGCTCGGGTCGCTGCAGCGCATCGACGGTGCGATCGAACGCGTCGTTGAGGAACATGCCCGCGATGTAGAGCAGCGAGATCGCCGCGCAGATCACCGCGATCGACCACGGTGCCGGCGTCGCGCCCGACAGCGCGAGCGCCGCGAGCACGTTGGTGGACACCGTCGGGAGATTCGAGACGCGGCCGAGGCGTAGCGCCACCGAGAGCTTCACGCCCGCCAGCGTACGCCTAGTCGGCGGTCAGTGTCCCGAGGTCGACCCGGCCTCCGCTCGTCCCGGTGATCGCGCGCGTCACGCTCGTCGTGCTTCCGGCCTTGCGGATCACGAGCACGCCTGGTCCCGGTGGCGTGATGAGCTCGAAGCGGCCCTGCTCGTCGATCATCGGCATCGTGATGTACCGGTCGCTGAACATCATCCGCTCGACGGAGGGTGGTGGCGCGCTGCCGGCGAAGTACATGATCTGGAGCTCGCTCGACGCCTGCCCGACGAACACCGCCAGTGGAGCCAGCGCGAGCGCGACGCGTCCACCGGTCGTGCGCACCTCTGCACCCCACCGCTCGCTCTCGACATGACACTGCACCTCGCCTTCGCCGCCGAGGTGCACGGTCACCGTGCCGTCGTAGGTGTGGACGGACTGGCTCGTCCGATACTGGCCGCGCTGACACGACAGCCCGAAGCTGCGCACCGGCTTGCCTTCGCGCGTCGCCGCTACGGTGACCTCGGCGAGTCTCTTCATGTGGATCACGACGCTCGCGCCGGGCTCGACCGCATGTTCGAGGCCCACGAGATCGCCGAGCGCGCTATCGACGCGGAGATCGACCGACTCGTCTGGCATGCCGCGGATCTCGAAGCTGCCATTGCTCGCCGTCAGCGCCTCCGGCTTGAACATGCCGTGCGTCCCCGCCTTGATGACGCCCACCGTGGCGTTTGCCACCGGGCCGTTGTCGTCGATGACGCGGCCGCGAAACACCGCGTCGATGCGACGAACGACGAGCGTGACCTCCATTGTTCCGGTGGCGGCGAGGACGATCTTGCCAGCGTCGATCCGCTCGCGGCCGACGACAACGACGTCGGGCTCTCCGGCGGCGAGCTGCTCGACACGAAACTTGCCGTCGGCATCCGTGCGCACGCGGCGGTTCTCGAACCAATCGCTCGAGACCACCACGTCGTGGTTCGCGACCGGATTCTTGGCCTCGTCGATCACGCGCCCGGCGAGCGTGGCCGCACCGTCGGCAGCGAGCGTGAGGCGAACGTCGTCGCGATCGCGTGAGACCTCGAGCACGACCCTGCCAGTCATCCCGCCGGCCGTGGTCGCGACCAGCGTGTGCGTGCCGTCGGGGACGCGCGGCAAGACGAACGTGCCGTCGGCGTTGGACCGCGCCTTGACATCGTGCGCACGCCGATTCTCGAGATCGTCGCTGCTCCACGTCTCGAGGTCGAACTGCAGCTCGGCGATCGCCGGTGGCTCGACCCGTCCGCGCACGATGCGCCCGCGCTCGAGCGAGATCTCGACGACCTGATCCGTCTTGAAGTCGAAGGACTTGCCGATCTCGCGCAGGTGCTCGGCGTGCTCGACGAGCACCTTCAGCTTGTCGGGGATCACGCCGACGAACCGGAACATGCCCTGCCCGTCGGTGATCGCGTCGTGCTGTGCAGATGCGACCTCGAAATCGAGCTCGACCTTCGCGCCTGCGATGGGCGCGTGACTCTCGCGATCGACCACGCGACCGGTGAGCTGATACCCGCGACCCGTCACGATGGCGAGCGAGCGCGGCGCGTCGATCGTCGTCAGCAGCGGCGAGGCCGACGCGCACCCAGGACCTACCGCCTCGATCCTCGCCTGTCCGCGTGCGACGGTGAGGGAGAATTGCCCCGTGGCATCGGCGCGTGTCGTCGATCTCAGCGTCGTCAGCTGCCCCGACTCGACCTCGAACGAGACCTCGGCATCGGGACACGGCTCGCCGTCCTCGCGAACCACGGCGCCTTGGATGCGAACGCCCGGCCACAATCGGAGGGCGAGCGGTCCCGAGACGTAGCGCTGGCTGGTGGGCACGAAGCTGTCGTGGCTCGCTCGCGCGTAGGTGTAGCGTCGTGCGATCGAGATCGCGAAGGCACCGCGATCGCGCGACGTCGTGACGCCGAGCAGCTCGTCGTCGTCGCCGAACAGCTCGACGCGCGCCTCCACGACCGGCGTCCCGAACATGTCGGTCACGCCACCCGTCACCAGCTCACCGCCGCGGGTCAGCCGGGTGACCAGCTTCCCGGTGGCCGGCAACCGCAGCTCCTGTGTCTGCGGGAGGTACCCTGCGCGCGACACAGCGACGCGATACCGACCGGGCTCGACCGCGACGTCCCACGAACCAGTCTCGCCGGTGACCATGGTGGCCTCGCGTCCGCCGTCGAGTGGCGACAGCGCCACGACCGCATCGCCGAGCGGTCCCTCGTCGTCCTCGACGAGCCCACCCAGCTGCGGCAACAGTGGCCGACTGCGAGGGAACGGGTCGAATCGCGGCAGCGCGCTCGAGCCCTCCACCCGCCCGGCCTCCTCGACCGCGTTGCTGCCGATCCGGTAGACGAGCAGCGCGACCACGAGCGCGGCACAGCTCAGCAGAAATCCCCTCATCCTGGGAGGGACGAGCAGCCTCCGTGCCGGTATTCCGCGAGCGCCTGTACGGAGTTGGCGCCTGGTTCCCCCTACGAGAGCGACACCTGTCGCCTCGTAAGCGGCGGATCTGATGGATACTCCGAGCCGTGGTACTCGACGCGATCCAGCAACGCGTCTCGCTGTTGCTGGAATACCCGGTCGTGTTCACCCGCGACCTGTTCGACGTGACATCGACGGTGCTGGTCGACGTGCTCGCGTCGCGCGAACCGGACCGGCGGCATCGCGTGGTCGTGGTGGTCGACCAGGGCGTCGCCGCGGTGATCCCGGCGCTCGAGAACTATGCACGCCACCACACCGCCCGCATCGAGCTCGCCGCGGTGTGGACGATCCCCGGCGGTGAAGCCGGCAAGACGAGCGGTGTCCTCGACGACATCGTCAAGCGACTCGCCGAGCTGGCGATCGATCGCCACTCGTTCGTGATCGCGATCGGCGGTGGCGCAGCCCTCGATGTCATCGGCTACGCGGCTGCCGTCGTGCATCGCGGCGTCCGCCTGATCCGCGTCCCCACCACGGTGCTCGCGCAGAACGACGCGGGGGTCGGCGTCAAGAACGGCATCAACGCGTTCAGCGCGAAGAACTTCCTGGGTGTATTCGCCGCGCCGTTCGCCGTGATCGACGACAGCTCGTTCCTCGCGACGCTCGACCCGCGCGATCGTGCCGCGGGCATGGCGGAAGCGGTGAAGGTCGCCGCGATCCGCGACCCCGTGTTCTTCGACTGGCTCGTCGAGCACGGCAACCCCCTCGCCGCGTTCGAGCTCACCCCGGTCGAGCGCATGATCCGGCGCTGCGCCGAGCTTCACCTCGCGCACATCGCCGGCGCGGGCGATCCGTTCGAATCGGGCAACGCGCGGCCGCTCGATTTCGGTCACTGGTCCGCGCACAAGCTAGAGGTGCTCACCGAGCACGCGCTTCGTCATGGCGAGGCTGTCGCGATCGGGATGGCGCTCGATGCGCGCTACTCCGTCGAGACCGGGCTGCTCGATCCGGCGGTGTTCGAGACGCTGATCGAGTTGCTCCGCACGCTGCGTCTCCCGACGTGGCACGACAAGCTGCTCGATCCCGCGCTGCTCGACGGGCTCGACGAGTTTCGCCAGCATCTCGGCGGCGAGCTCAACATCACGCTGCTCGCCGGCATCGGGCGCGGTGTCGATTGTCGCGTGGTCGATCTCGCGAGGATGAAGCGCTCGATCGAGGCGCTGCGTTGATCGTCGGCGGCTCGCACCTGACCTACTGCACGAACATCCACCCGGGCGAGTCCTGGGCCGAGGTGCGCGCGAACCTCGAGACCCACGTCCTCGCGGTCAAGCAGCGCGTCTGTCCCGATGCGCCCTTCGGGGTGGGGTTGCGCCTGTCCGCGCGTGCCGCCGACGAGCTCGATCCGATCGCGTTGCGTCGCTGGCTCGACGAGCACGGACTCTACGTGTTCACCATCAACGGCTTCCCGTATGGACCGTTTCACGGCACGCCGGTCAAGGAACAAGTCTATCGACCGGACTGGCACGAGCCCGAGCGCGTCGCGTACACCAATCGCCTCGCGGATATCCTCGTCGAGCTTGTTCCCGACGGCATGCGGGGCACGATCAGCACGGTGCCCGGCTGCTTTCAGACCAGGACCGATGATCCCGCAGCGATGGCGCATCACCTCGCGCGCTGTGCGGCCCACCTCCGCACGCTCGACGAGCGCACCGGCAAGCACCTGATGCTCGCGCTCGAGCCCGAGCCATGCTGCGTGATCGAGACGCTGGCGCACGCCGTCGCGTTCTTCGAGGCCCACGAGCTCGATCGCCGCTACCTCGGGCTCTGTCTCGACGCGTGTCATGCCGCCGTCGAGTTCGAGCAACTCGACTCCGCACTCGCCGCGATCCGTGCCGCGAACATCACGATCGCGAAGATCCAGCTCGGTTGTGGCCTGCGGGTCGCGCTCGTCGATGCCGCTGCACGCGCCGCGTTCGAACGCTTCGCCGAGGGCGTCTACCTACATCAAGTCGTCGCGCGCCGCGGGGCTCACCTGGTCCGGTTCGTCGATCTCCCCGAGGCGCTCGCCGATGGCCGCGATGCCGACGAGTGGCGCGTGCACTTTCACGTGCCGGTGTTCCGCGAGCACTTCGGTGCGCTCGGCAGCACGCAAGGCGAGCTCGCGGCGCTGCTCGCGGAGCACAAGGTGTCGTCGATCTCGACGCACCTCGAGGTCGAGACCTATACATGGGACGTGCTCCCTGCCGAATATCGCGACGAGCCGATCGCCGACGCGGTCGCGCGCGAGCTGCACTGGGTGCTCGCGCAGCTCTGACGAACCTTCGAGCGATCGCCACCGGGCACATCGTTGCTCACTTCCAACTCTTCGCCTCCGTCACGATCGAGTCGATAAACCGATGCGCGAGCCTGCGATAGCGATCCTTGATGTCAATGACCAGCTCGTCCACCATCGGATCGGAGCCCGGCGTGTAGCCGCGCTTGAGCGCATCGGCGACGCGCACGTCGATGTTGAGCATGCTGTTGTCGCGGAGGAACCGCTCCCAGGCGTCTCGCGTGTTCCAGTTCGGCGCGAATGGGCTCGAGCGCGGCTTGAACACCTTGTAGCGCATGGTGCCGATCGCCCAGCGCGCCACCTTCGGCTCGCTCACGGCGAGCTTGTCGAACTCGGCCTTGAGCGCGTCGGGAGACTTACCATCGAACACGGCGGTCAGGCCGATCTCCTCGGTGAGGTTCTTCACTGGCACGCCAATGGTGTTCCAGATCCACTTGAACGCGTTGAGACTGATGCCGACCGCGATGCCCACGGTGCCGGTGAACGTGGTGATCAGATCGATGGCAGCGTCGATCTTCTCTCCCCGATCCTTGCCGTAGAGAATCTTCTGGATCGACGTGACCGCCGTGATCACCTTGGCCATGCCGCCGAACAGCTTCGCGATCTTGCCGAGCTGCCCCGCCGCCTTCGCGGCAAGCTCGACGTCCTGCCCCGCCGTCTTGACCACCTCGCCGATCGTCTCGAACACCGCCTCGGAAAGCGCGGCGATGTGCTTCACGTAGGTCGCGTTGTCCGCGCCTTGCTTCGCGGCCCGCGCGAGCTCGAGCGAGGACTTGACGCCCTTGAGCGACGACTTCACGGCACCCGGGAGGCCCATGTTCGAGAGGCCGTCGACGAGGTCGATCGCCGTATCGAGTGCGGGCGTGGGGATCTTCGCCTTCTCCTTCTGCGTCGCCTTCGTCTTCACCTGCCCACCGACACCGGAGATCGCTCCGCCGATGAAGTTCCGCTTGTCCCAGATCGCCTTCGCCGTGGCACGAATGTCGGAGGCACCGCCGGTGCCGAGCTGCTCGGTCAGATAGCTGAGGTTGCCCGTGAAGTAACTCCACGCTTTCTCGTCCTCCCCGACCACGACCTTCGCGAAGTTGACGAGCAGCCAGTAGACCGTACCCTCGGCGTTCGAGTCGAACTTCGCCTTGATCGCGGTGTACTGGGCGGACGCCGTGCCTTCGTTCGGCGAGGCCTTGACCCGTTGCATGGCGTCGCGCACGGCGCCGGCTCGCCCCCATTGCAACATGCCGTCACCGAAGTTCGGTTTCGTCGTCTGCGCTGCCACTTGTGTCTGCGTCATGTGAGCCTCGAAGGTGGTGGTTAGTGAGCGGCGGCCGTTGCGATCGCCTGGCGCCGGCGCGCGTTGGCGAGGAACGAGATCAGGCGGTCGCGACGATCTCGCGTCAATCGCGAGAACTGCTGCGCGAGCAGGTCATCCGCCGCGGAGAGCTCGAGCCGGCGATGCAGCGCCCGCGATTCGAGGATGCTGAGCTTGCCGAGCACCGCGATGATCTCCTGCTCCTTGCGCCGGTAGCCGCTATCGATCGTCTCGCCGTTGCGCAGGGTCGTCGTCAGGATCCGCAACACCGACGCCTCGATCGTCGCACCCACCGTCGGGTTCACGGCGCGCGGCATGACCACCAGCTGGGTGATCGTCGGAGCGGATCCTCGCGCCTCGAGCTGGGGTTCGGGGATGGACTCTGCTTCCCCCGGAGGTGTCAGGTTGCCGAGCTCGGTCCACTCCGCCATGCCCGAGGCGAAGAGGGTGGTCTGATCGATCGACGTCTTGCCCGTGGTCACCGCGCGGTACGCAGCGCGAACGACGGCATTCTTGATATGGCCACCCGTCATCTTGAAGACCTTCCCGAGCGCGTCGAAATCCACGTCGAGTGCGAGCGGCGCCGTCGCCGGGATCATCGAGCGCCACAGCTTCGAGCGCTCCGCCGCATCGGGCGCCGGGAAGTCGATGCGATAGCGAATGCGGCGAAGGAAGGCCGCATCGATCGCGGTGGCCGCGTTGGTGGTGAGGATCACCACACCGTCGTGCGTCTCGAGGCGCTGCAGCAGGAAGTTGACCTCGAGGTTTGCGTGCTTGTCGTTGCTGTTGCGCACCTCGGTTCGCTTGCTGAACAGCGAGTCGGCCTCGTCGAACAGTAGGATCGCCTTGCAGCGGCTCGCCTCGTCGAACACGCGGGCGAGGTTCTTCTCGGTCTCGCCGATGTACTTCGACACCACCTTCGAGAGATCGACCCGAAACACTTCGAGCCCGAGCTGCTTGCCGATCACCGTCGCGACCATCGTCTTGCCGGTACCCGGAGGGCCCGACAGCAGCGCGCCGATGCCTCGACCGTACGGCAGCTTCTCCTCGAAGCCCCAGCCCACCATCACCTGATCACGCAACCGCACGGCATCGACGAGCTCGCGCACGCGAGCCGCGATGTCCTCGCGCAACACGACATCGGACATCGTCAGCTGCGTCGACACCAGCTCGGCCACATCACCGAGCCGCTGCCGCAGCTGCACGCGCGCCGCGACGAGCAGATCCGCGAGCACCGGCGTCCGACCGGCGAGCGTGGTCTCGGCACGCACCTCGGCGGCAGCGATCATGATGTCGCCCGGCGCGAGCGGATACCGTGCGCACACCTGCTCGACCTCCGCGACGTCGCCGACGATCGAGCGCCAGAGCTCGACCTGCGACGCGACATCGGGCATTCCGAGCTTGATCCGACGCAACCCACCGAGCGTGCGCGGCAGAGAGCTCCCGTCGCGGATCGCGAGCACGGCTGCCCCGGTCTCGAGCATCGCCATCAGGGTGCGGCGCACGCCGACGGGCCAGCTGTCTTCCCAGCTCGCCACGCGCAGCACGAGCTTGGCGTTGGCGAGGACCGTCTCGCGCCGGGCAAGTGACAGCCTGCCGGCAGGATCATCGCCCGCGAGGAGGGCGGCCACGTCGATGACGATCGCCGACGCACCGGTCGCAACGATCGCAGCGACCGCCACGGTGACCTTGCCAGCGCGCGCTGTGCCTTCGACCGCGATCGGTCCGGTGGTACGCAGGGCGCGCTCGACCTGGGCCGCAGCGTCGACATCGAACGCACGAGGCAGCTCGGTGTGCAGCGTCGCCACTTCGAACAACCGGCGATCGAGCGCCTCGCTGCCGGCGAAGTAGGCGACGACGCGATCGTCGATCCGGACCTCGCGCTGACCGTGCAGCACGTAGTCGCCACCGAGGAGGGTCACCACACCACTCGCGACGAGAGGTGCCGTCGGTGCGAGGGCGTCGCGCAGAGCCCGGCCGTCCTGCGGCGAGCAGGCGAGCGCCGCGATCAGCTCGTCGACCCGCGGGGACCGATCGTCGAAGTGGTCACGCCACCGCGAGGCCACACTCGGTTCGATCACCGCGGTTGCGAGTGCCACCACCAGATCCACCGCCCGCTCGTCGAGCGCGAGCCGCTCGCGCAACGCCCCCACCGGCAACATCGAATCGGTGCGGATGCGATCCTCGACGATATCGGCGTCACGCTCAAAGCGCGCCTCGATCCGGGTCCACAGGTCGGTGAGGTCGGTGATGGCGTGGGACATGGGATCTTGAAGAGCAACCCGTGTACCGAGCTAACCTACTGTTCACACTTACGATTTGGCGTCCTCCGCAGCGACAGTGTCTCCCACCTGGCGACACTGGGGTGATCTCGATGTTGACCCGGTCTCGAGCCCGTCTGGCTGACGATCGTGGGCCTCGCACTCCTGCTCGGGCATCGCCGGAGACGCGTTCAAGTGCCGTTCCGCGCGACCCGCCGTGAACCGCCAGCGAGATGAGGCCCGGCAAGCGGCAGCGGTGGTCGTGAGTTACGGTCGGGGCATGCCCGATCCCGTCGTGACCCGGCCCACCGATGGCGACAAGCGCCGCGCGATCCGGCGCTTTCGCGTCACGGTCACCGCAGGTCCGGCCACCGGCGCCGCGTGGGCACAGACGGCGGAGCGGTGCGCGATCGGTTCGCACCCGTCGAACGATCTGGTGATCGACGATCCCACGGTGTCGCGGTTCCACTGCGAGCTCGCGATCGCCGGCGGCGTCGTACGAGTGAAGGATCTCGGCAGCCGCAACGGCACGTCGGTCTCCGGCATCGGCATCACCGACGCCACCGTCCCGGGTGGAGCGGTGCTCGCACTCGGGCACTCGCAGCTGCGGATCGACGTCGATACCGCCGAGACGTTGATCGCCACCTCGCAGCGCACCAGCTTCGGCTCGATCGTCGGCACGTCGGCGCAGATGCGCGAGGTGTTCTCGCAGCTCGAGAAGATCGCCGCCAGCGATGCCACGGTACTGATCGAAGGCGAGACCGGCACCGGCAAGGAAGGCGTCGCCGAGGCGATCCACGACGAGGGCACGCGTGCGAAGGCGCCGTTCGTCGTCGTCGATTGCGGTGCGATCCCGGCGAACCTGCTCGAGTCCGAGCTGTTCGGTCACGAGCAGGGCGCGTTCACCGGGGCCACCGATCGCCGCATCGGTGCGTTCGAGCAGGCCTCCGGTGGCACGATCTTCCTCGACGAGATCGGCGAGCTGCCGGCCGAGCTCCAGCCCAAGCTGCTGCGCGCGCTCGAGGCTCGCGAGATCCGGCGCGTCGGTGGCCGCACCACGATCCAGTGCGATCTCCGCATCATCTCCGCCACCAACCGCGACCTTCGCGCCGAGGTCAACAAGGGGACGTTTCGCGCCGACCTCTACTTTCGCCTCGCGGTGGTCAAGGTCGAGCTTCCCGCGCTGCGCGAGCGCGTCGGGGAGATGCCGATCCTCGTCGAGCACTTGCTCCGCAGGATCGGTGCATCGTCCAGGATGCTCGCCGAGCTGACGGCGCCCGACTTCGTCGCCGCCCTCGCCGCCGCACCGTGGACCGGCAACGTCCGCGAGCTGCGCAACCACCTCGAGCAGTGCGTGGTGTTCGAGGAGCGCCGGATCCCCGGCACGCTGTCGACGCCCCATCCGGCCACCGCGGTCGATGCCAGTCAGTCCTACGAAGTGGCCCGCCGTCAGGCGATCGATACGTTCGAGCGCGCATATGTCACCGCGCTGCTCGAGCGCAACTCCGACAACGTCGCCGCAGCAGCACGCGATGCCGGCGTCAACCGTGCATACCTGCACCGCTTGCTCCGGCGGCACGGTCTGCGCTGACCAGCTGATCCAGCAGGTGTGCTGCAGCCGGGCGCAACAGTCGCCGGTGACATGCCCTCGCGACGACCGCGATGAACGGCTCGCGCTCCTCGGGTCCTCCGACTCGCACGGCGCGATAACGAAACAGCAGCTCGCGCACCCAGTGACAGCCCGCAAACGCGGTTCGTGCAAAGCGGCGCTCGAGCCGATCCGCGTGCTCGTCGATCTCCTTGTCGGTGCTGCTCGCCCTGATCTGTCGGATCGTGTCGACGATCAGGCGGCTCGCATCGAGCTCGGTCACTTCTTCTTCGCCGACGCAGGCGGCGCGAGGTAACCGAGGGAGAGGATGCGATAGGTCGTAGCCGAGTGCTTGGTGAGCAGGTGGTAGTGGCCCGGAGTGATCGAGTTGCCCTTGAGCGTGACCTCCTGCTTTCCACCCTTCACGGTCACGGTGAAGTAGCTCTCCTTCGGATCGAGACGGACGAACAGCTTGGGATCGAAGCCCGCCGGCTTGATCCCGCGATGCGCGCCGACGCCATTCATGCCCTCGAGGTCGATCGTGATCGGCTCGCCGGTCAGGTTCATGAACAGCGCGGCCTTCGGGGTGTCGAAACCAGCGGAGTACAGCCCCGCGTAGAGCGTCTTGGTGCCCTTGCCGTCAGGAACCGTCACGTACACGTCGTTGCTCCCGACGCTGCCTTTCCACAGCTCGGTGCCGACATCATCGAAGACCCGGATGCCTAGCTTCTGGACGCTGGGTGGCGCTATGAAGTGGGTCGACGAGGTGGTCTCGGAGCCATCGCTGAGCTTCTGCTTCTCGACCTTGCCGTTCGGGAACGTCGCTTCGACGGTCAACGTGTCCGAGGTCGCGTTGTAGAACGTCGCGTCCGCGTTCGCCGTTGCCGTCGCCGCCAGGACACAGATCGAGATCGCCGCAAATCGGATCATCAGTTCCTCCTGCGGTGGAGCTGGAGCAGCTCTCGTGCCCGGCAAAACTCCGTCGCTACGGGGTCTGCGAGGGCAGGGTGTTTCCTCGCGGGCGACAGGTGTCGCGCCAGCGCAGTCGCGTCTGCCGCGCGATCCAGATCGATCCGCCGTCGACGAGCTCCGCGACTCGCGCACGACCACCACCCGTGGGTCCGAGCCCGTGCGTGCTCGCGAGATCGACGAGCATCAGGCGATCGCCGACCTTAACGAGCAGCGCGTGGACGCGAGACACCGAGTCATCGAGCTCGCCGAGCAGCTCGCAACGCTCGTAGCGACCGAGAAAGACACCATCGCGCAACGCGCGCGCGCCGAACGCGATGATGCTGCTGTGACCGGGCTGCTCGACGTCGAGCGTGCCCGCCAGCTCACCCGCGATCAGATCGTCGGCGCTCCGCACCTCGGGTTGGCGGAAGATCAGGCTCGTTCGAGCATGGGTTCGCGCGATGCCCCCGCACTCGTCGAGGTAGATCCGCTGCGGCAGCATCTCCCACGCGTGCTTCGCCGACGGCGGCCAGTCCGTCGGATCGCCGATCGGCAGGATGAAGATCACCTGCCCGCCAGCGCGAAGCACCGCCGGGCCGTCGGCGCGAAACGACTGCAGGGGTCGGCCGATCTCGTCGACCGTGCCTCCCGTCGTCCGCAGATCGATCGCACGATAGCAAGCGCGCGCACCCTCGGCCCACGACACCACCGGCTCGACGACGATCGCGATGTGGCGCAGCGCGATGTCGTCGCCCCACAACCTGAGATCGCAGCGATCGTGGCGCCCGAGGACCGCCGTCACCGGCCGGCCGAAGCACGCCCGGAGTCCGCAGACACCGACGAGCGCACCCGTCAGCTCGTCGACGGCGACCACGACGACGCCGGGCTCCTCGACATCGCGGCACGTCGGTGCGAACCGGTCATAGGTACCGAGGAACAGCTGATAGGGATCGGCGCGCTGACGGGCGGCGGGACGATAGATGGTGGCTGCGCGATCGCGAGCGCGCAGCACGATGCATGGCGGGGCGGGACGGGACATGACCGCGCCTCTCGCAACCGCCGTGCCGGACGCGCAGTCGCCGAGTTCGACCCCGAGTGTCGCTTCTGCGGTGACAGTCGACTTCGAGGGAGTAGCGCGGCTAAGCTTCCCGTTGCTCACTCGTGTCCGACGAACCCGATCCCACGAAGCGCGAAGGCCCGGCGAACAAGGCCTGGATGTCGCCGACGGTCGGAGCGGACAGCGGGGTTTGGGCCCCGAGCCCCAATGAAACCGCACCGCGCGAGACCATCCCACCCTCGCACTCGATCTCGGTGTTCGATCCACCGGAGCAGCGCTTCGTCGAGAAGTCCGAGCTCGGCCGCGGCGGCATGGGGCGCGTCATCGAGGCGATCGATCGCGCGCTCGGTCGCTCGGTCGCGATCAAGCAATCGCTCGCCACGGCCTCCGTCGATCTCGCGCGGTTCGAGCGCGAGGTCCGGATCACCGCGCAGCTCCAGCATCCGAGCGTGATCCCGATCCTCGATGTCGGTCGAGATCCCGACGGCCAGCCGTTCTACATCATGCGAAAGATCGAGGGAGATCCGCTCGCCGATCGCGTGATGCTGGCAAAGACGGTTGGCGAACGTCTCGCGTTGGTCTCGTCGTTCCTCGGCGCCGTCGACGCCGCCGCGTACGCCCACGCGAAGCGGATCATCCATCGCGACATCAAGCCGTGGAACATCCTGCTCGGGCCGTTCGGCGAGACGTTGCTGATCGATTGGGGCATCGCACGGGAGCTCGACGACGAGCAGGACGATCCCATCACGCTCGGCGCTGCCGACACCGGTGTCGGACTGACGCAGCTCGGCGTCGCGCAGGGCACGCCCGGCTTCCTCGCGCCCGAACAAGCGCGTGGTGAGGTCGTCGATGCGCGCGCCGATGTCTATTCGCTCGGCGCGACGCTGTTCTACATCCTCGCGAACAAGCTGCCGTACGGACGGATCTCGGCGACCCAGGCGATCGATGCCGCCGCCGAGGGCAAGCCGCCCGAGTTCTCGGTGATCCCCGCGGAGGTACCGCGCGAGCTCGTCGCCATCCTCACCAAGTCGATGGCGCCGGATCGCGCCGACCGGTATGCCGATGCTGGCGAGCTCGCTGCAGACCTCCGGCGGTTTCTCGCCGGTAAGCTGGTGGCCGCGCACGAGTACAAGGCGCGCGAGAAGCTCGCAAGGTGGGTGCGGCGGCATCGGATCGCGGTCACCGTGGGAACGATCGCGTTGGTGACCGTCGCAGTGGTCAGTACGATCTCGATCCGTCAGGTGATCCACGACCGTGACGCCGCGCGCGAAGCCACCACGCTCGCCGAGGATCGCGCCGAAGACCTGTTGATCGATCGCGCTCGGCTGCTCGCGTCGACCGATCCGACAAGCTCGCTCGCGACGCTCCGCGAGCTTCCCTCGGAGTCGACGCGGTGGCCTCTCGCACGATCGATCGTTCGCACCGCGCTGCTCGCCGGGGTCGAGCGCCGGATCTCGCGCCACACCGGCTACGTGCGCGGTCTCGCGTTTTCTCCCGACGGCAAGTGGCTCGTGTCGAGTGGTGAGGCCATCGAGCTTCACGACCTCGCCTCGCTGAAGACCAAGCATCTCGCTGCGCTTGCTGCTGCGCGGCTGCGATGGCGAGACGATCGTACGGTGGTCTATCTCGCCGATGGTATTGCTGGCACGATCAACATCGAGACCGGCGCCATTCACCAGTTCACGATGCGCGATGCGGTGCAGATCGAGACGCACGGAGAGCGCGTCCTCGTGCGCACCAAGGCTGGCGCAGTGATCGCGGTCGCAGGCGATCGCAGTGAGGAGACGCTGGTCGCAACGGGCGCCATCGATGTCGATGCACGAGACACTCGCATTGCGATTCTCGGCTCGACCTCGATCACGATCCTCGACGGGATCGAGCGCAAGGAGCTGGCGCTCACCGAGTCGACAGATCGCGGCATGATCCGGCTCGCCCCCGATCGCAAGCGCGTCGCGACGGTGACTGGTTCGGTCGTGCGCGAATGGCGCCTCGACTCGGACGCACCACCCCGGCAATGGACCTCGCTCGGCGAGATCGGCTACGCGGGCCCGACGCTGTACGGGCGCAACCAGCGGGCCTTCATGTCGCTGGAGAAAGAGCTCCCGACAACGCGGCTGACCACGGAGGATGCGGAGCTGTCTCGGATCGAGGCGCACATCGTCCCGTTCGAGGGCGGTGCGCTGCTCGCCAACGATCGCAGCGAGCTTGCATACGTCAACGGCGAGGGCATTCGCAAGTTCGCGCACCGTTCGCTCGGACTCAATAGCGTGGTCGTCGATCGCACGGGGACGCGGATCGCGCTCGCGAGCGACCGCGACGTGCTGCTGATGGATCTGAGCTCGGCCCTGCCGCCGTCGTTTCCCGTCCCGTCGACCACCGAACTGATGGCCGCGACGCTCGACCACGCCGTGGTGCGAATGACGCCGTTCCTCGACGACCCGAAGGAGTTCGTCAAAGGCACGTCGCTGATCGATGTCGTCACCCAGCGTGTGACGTTCCTCGACCCGCGGATGTTTCAACCGTTCACCAACGACAACGTCATCCACGGAGCGCCGGAGGTAGGTCGCCTGCACGTCTGGGACTCGTCGGGCAAGCGTGTGATCGAGCTCGATCGCGTCGCGAACTACCGGGTCTCCGACGGTGCCGTGGTCTACGTCGATCTCGACGGTGCGATCTGGCGACAACCGATCGGCGGGCAGCGCGTCGCGCTCGGTCGGCTCCCGATCAGTGCGTCGCTACCGAACGGCTCCTCGGCAGTACGCGACATGCTGCTCCTCGATGGCGAGCCGGTCTTCAACGTGTTCGACAAGACCTCCACGCGGCTGTTCCTCGCGTCGGGCGCAGAGCTCGTGCTCGGCGTTCCAGGCTTCGCCCCGAACGTGTTCGGTCGCGACAGCAAGGGCGCGTGGTACGCGATCGATCATCTGACCGGCACGTTGTGGCGATCGCTGCACGGTGTCGCGAAGCCGGTCTCGGTCGACCACGTGCCTGGACATCTCCAGATCCTTCCTGATCGCTTGCTGGTGTCGAACAAGGACAGCACGATGACCGAGCTCGATCTCGAGGGCCGCGTCATCCGCACGTTCTCGTTGATCGGAGCGCACCCGCGCATGTTCGGAGAGGACTACGTCGTGGTGACGACGCTCGGAGTCGATCTGATCGGCCGAACCGGTGCGCGCGGTACGATCCGGATCCCCGGCGACGTCAGGTCGGTGCACGCGAACGGAAAGCACATCGTGGCCCTCGCCGTCGGCGACCGCGGGTCTCGTCTGTACGTGTGGACCGATCGGGTTCCCGAGGATCCGAAGACGCTGCGCGGGTATCTCGATACTCTGACCAATGCACGACTTCCCACCGGCTCCGATGCCTTGAGCTGGGACTGATGTTCCTCCTCGACGGGGAGCGCGATCCGCAGGCCTTCACACGCTACGCCACGTACCTCGAAGCGCATCGCGCGCAGTTCCCGCCGCTCGCCTACGAGCTCGCCACCTCGGACTGGTACTTCGACGTTCGCAACCATCGCTGCCCGCACGATGGCTGGCTCGAAGCGGCGCAGCTCGTCGAGACCTCCGGTGTGCTCGCGCTGACGATCCGGATCCGCGCCGCGTACCACGACGGCACCATCGAGCTGCACTACCCCCGTGTCGTGTCCTATGCGTTCGAGGGCACCGCCGTCGAGCAAGGGCATCGCGACTGGCGCTACGACGAGCTCCGGCTGGATCCGCAGGGTCGGCTCGAGCACGAGATCGAGTGGTGCGGCCCCGAGGCGACCGCCCGGTGGTTGATCGTCGCCGCCGACGTCCACTACCGCTGGACTGCAATCTAAACGTTGCATGTTCAACGTGTAACTTTCTTGTTCGCCCTGTTCGGGCCGGAGTTGGCGATCGTCCGCCCATGAGATCGCTCCTCGTCCTGGTCGCTGCCTGTGGGGAGGCTGCGGTTCCGATCTCGGTCTCGGGTCCTGCCGAGATCGAGCCCGCCCTGCGCGAGCTCGTCGAGCTGACGCCATACGACGGGCTTCGATTCGGTACCGGGGAGGGCTTTGCGATCGACGTCGTCCTCGACGAGTCGTGTCGCGAGTGTTACCGGATCGAAGCCGACGGCGACGCGCAGCTCGTCCATGCGGG
>JBBQJJ010000096.1:0-23197 GCA_038325805.1 Haliangiales bacterium | reverse complement strand
GGGCAACACGCGCGCGTTCGCGATCGGGGCGCCAGCTGGGTCGACGACGGTCCCGGACACGGTGACGCCCGCGCCCAGCGTGATCTCGACCTTGGTCTCGCCGTCGGTGACGCTCGCGATCTCGACGTACGCGGACGCGTGCCTGGCCGCCGACGCCTTGATCACGTGCCAGCCGCCCGCGACACCCTCGAACAGCGCCCTCCCCTCGCCATCGGTCGTCGTCGCGATCGCGAGTTGATCCCGCAGCTCCACCGTCGCGTCGCGAATCGGTTCTCCGCGATCGCTCGTCACGCGCACCGCAATCCTGCCGGCCTTGCGCACGCGCAGGATCACGGGCTCGGTGCGTGGGGTGAGCCGGATCGCGACCGGGCCGGCGATCGCATCACCCGCGCGTGCCGCCACACGATACGTGCGCGGTGTCAGCTGATCGAACACGAACGAGCCGTCGCTCTCGGTCGCGAGCTCGCGCGGCGGATTCGAGTCGATCACGACGAGCGCCTTGACCGGCTCGTCGTCGGCATCGATCACCTGGCCTTCGAGGCGCAAGGTCCCGACCGGGTCGTCGTCGGACCGGATCGTCGTACGAATGGTCTCGGGCTCGCCGACGGGTGCCGCATCGATCGCGACGGTCCGCGACGTGATCGCTGCGCCGTCCGGACTCCGTCGCGTCAGCCAGATCGCGGCAACGACCACGATCACGACGACGGCAACGACGAGGTACTTGCGAGCCACGTGCGTAGGAGACTCCATTTCTCACGCGGTTGCGGCGTCGCAGCGTGTCTCATCCCGTCGCGAATCGGATCTATTCGTCTTCGGGTCGCCGCGGTGCCCCAGGGCCCTTGTGCCTGCTCGCGAACCACGTCTTGAGCTTCGCCAGCGGACTCATCTCGGCATACTGCGGCCCGGACTCGACCTTCAGCGGATCGATGCCGCTCGCGGCCTCGAGCACCATGGCGAGCTCTTGACGGTCGAACCACACACCGTGGTGGGCGCAGTGGTCGATCGAGATCGAGAACAGGCGCAGCGGCTGCATCTTCGCCGCGCACCGTGGACACGTGCGGACCGAAACCCCATCGCTGCACGCTTCGGCTTCGAACGCCCACGGCTCCTGGATCAGATGGCGGATCATGTCCTCGACCTCGGCGGTCGGCACCAGCATGCCCTTGCAGCCGTCGCAGCGCAGCCGCGTCTCGTGATCGGCTTGCGGGCTGAGCGCGCGGTCATCGCAGCACGGGCAGAGCGGCTGGTCGTCGCGAAAGGTCATGCGTCGTCCTTCGGGCGCTTGTAGGTTGGAGGATCGCCGAACAGCAGGTCGAGCAAGCGCCGGAGCTTGGTGGACTCGCGCTCGGGCTCGTCCTCGATCGTCCGCGGATCCACGCCCGTCGACGCCTCGAGCACGTGCACGAACTCTTTCGCATCGAACCACACGCCGTGTGCGATGCAGCGATCGAGCTCGACCCCGAACAGCGTGAACCGCGCGAGCTTCGCCACGCACCTCGGGCACTGCCGGTCGCCGGGTTGTCCAGCCGGCAACGAGAACGGTGCCCTGCCGAGCTCCGAGATCAACTGCTCCGCCTCCGCCGTCGGGACCAGCACGCCGCGGCAGTGCTCGCACCACAGCCGCGTCGGACCGCCGGGCTGCGGGCTCAACGCGCGCTGGCAGCGTGGACACGCCGAGGTGTCATCGCGAAACGTCATGTCGAGAACGCGAAGAACACGCGCCTCAGCCACCCGACGAAGCCACCGGGTGGAGGCACTGCACTCTGCAGCGCCTCGGCGAGCTCGCTCTCGTCGAACCAGATGCCATGCTGCGGGCATCGATCGACCGGCGTCGAACCGATCAGCTCGACGAGCATCGCGCGCTCGCACGCGGGACACTCGCGTGGACCCGGCGACCCCGACGGCGGCGGCAGCGTGTACGGCTCGTGCGCCATGTCTTCGACCATCGCCTCGAAGGCAGCGGTCTCGACGAACACGCCGTCGCAGTACGCGCACGGCCACAGGTTGATCGTGAGATCCAGCGGGACCCGACCATCGCGATACGGCCCGCTCATCTCGCCGGCGGCGGTGCCGCGACAGGTCGGGCACACGATCGCGAGATCGCCGAGCGTGCTCTGAAACGGCGCGGCCGGCCGCGGTTGCGGTTTGGGCCGCTTCCGCTTTCCAATCACCATCCAACGATCGGGAGTTGGAAAGCGATGCCCGCTGGCCCCCACTAGGCCGTCGGGTGGTTCTCGTCCTGCGCCGTCTTGGCGAGGGCGAGAATCGACGGCGGCGGATCCTTCAACGCGAGCGCGAGGACTTCGTCCATGCGCCGCACGCTGAGGATCTCCATCTCGCGCTTCACTTCCTCGGGCACGTCGATCAGATCCTTCACGCAACGCTCGGGGATGATCACGCGCTTGATCCCGGCACGGTGGGCCGCGAGGAGCTTCTCCTTGATCCCTCCAACCGCGAGCACGTTGCCGCGCAACGTGATCTCGCCGGTCATCGCGACATCGGGCCGCACCGGGACGTTGATGAGCAACGAGACCAGCGCGGTGTACATCGTGACGCCTGCCGACGGACCATCCTTGGGGACGGCGCCCGCGGGCACGTGGACGTGGAGATCCTTGTTCTCGAGGAAGTTGCCCGCATCGAGGCCGAGCGCTGCCGCGCGACCACGAACGAACGACAGCGCCGCCGTCACCGACTCCTTCATCACGTCGCCGAGCTGACCGGTGAGGGTCAACTTGCCCTTGCCGGGCATCTGCGTCGCTTCGATGAACAGGATGTCGCCGCCGACCGCGGTCCACGCCAGCCCCGTCGCGACGCCCGGCTCTGCCGTGCGCTCTGCCACTTCGCTGACGTACTTCTTCGGACCGAGATACTCCTCGACCTGCACCGGCGTGACGACCTCGTGGTCCTGCGCCAGTCCCTCTGCGACGCGAACTGCGACGGCGCGAAACACGCTGCCGACTTCACGCTCGAGGTTACGGACGCCGGCTTCACGCGTGTAGCTGTCGATGATGTCGAACAGCGACTCGTCGGTGATCTCGCACCGCTCGTTCGTCAGGCCGTGATCCTCGAGCTGCTTCGGCACGAGGAACTTGCGCGCGATCTGCTTCTTCTCCTGCCGCGTGTAACCGGGCAGCTCGATGATCTCGAGACGATCGCGTAGGGCCCACGGAATCGGATCGAGCTGGTTCGCCGTGGCGATGAACAGCACCTTCGAGAGATCGAACGTCACCTCGAGGTAGTGATCCGAGAACGTGTTGTTCTGCTCGGGGTCGAGGACCTCGAGCAGTGCCGACGCCGGGTCTCCCCGGAAGTCGTGGCCGAGCTTGTCGATCTCGTCGAGCACGAAGACGGGATTGTTGGTCCCGGCCTTCTTGATGCCCTGGATGATACGACCCGGGAGCGAACCGACGTACGTGCGCCGGTGCCCACGGATCTCGGCTTCGTCGCGCACGCCGCCGAGCGAGATCCGACCGAACTTGCGTCCGATCGCACGCGCCACGGAGCGGCCGAGCGACGTCTTGCCGACGCCCGGGGGCCCCGCGAGACACAGGATCGGTCCCTTCTTGTCGTTCTTCAGCTTGCGAACCGCCATGTACTCGACGATGCGCTTCTTGACCTTGTCGAGATCGTAGTGGTCTTCGTCGAGGCACTTGCGGACCTCGGAGAGCTCGATGTGATCCTCGGTCGACACCGACCACGGCAGCTCGACGAGCCACTCGAGGTACGTGCGCGTCACGGTGTACTCCGCCGACGAGGGCTGCATGCCCTTCAGGCGATCGAGCTGCTTGCGGGCGACCTTCTCGGCCTCCTCGGGCATCTTCGCCTTGGTGATCTTCTCGCCAAACTCGTCGAGGTCACCGCCACCGTCGTCGAGCTCGCCGAGCTCTTCCTTGATCGCCTTGAGCTGCTGGCGCAGCACGTACTCGCGCTGGTTGCGGCCCATCTCCTCCTGGACCTGGGTGTTGATGCGCTCGCGCACCTTCAACACTTCCAGCTGGCGGGACAGGAACTGCAGCACCTTGCGGACGCGCGTCTTGAGATCGAACGTCTCGAGGACGTCCTGCTTCTCGCCGACCTCGAGCTCGAGGTGGCTCGTGATCAAGTCCGCGAGGTGACCGGCCTCGGTGACGCTATCGACGAGCGCGCCGGCTTCCTTCGGAAGCTCCGGCATCAGCTTGACCACGCGCTTCGCGATGTCTTTGAGGTTCATCACGAGCGCATCGAGCTCGACGTCCGACGAGGTCGGGTCCGGCACGGACCGCACCTTCGCGGCGAGGAACGGCTCGGCGCCGTCGAAGCCCGAGACTTCGAAGCGCGAGACGCCCTGGAGGATCACCGAGAAGTTGTCCTTCGCGAGCTTGATCACCTTGAGGATGCGGGCCGCGCAGCCGACCATGTAGAGGTCGCCCGAGCCCGGATCTTCGGTGCGCGCGTCTTTCTGCGTCAGGATGCCGATGACCGGCCGCTCCTTCGCGATCGCGTCCTCGACGAGCCGGACGCTCTTTCGGCGCCCGACGTCGATGGGAATGATCGCACCCGGGAACAACACGGAGTTGCGCAGCGGCAGGATCGGCAGCGTGTCCGGTATTTCTACCGGCTGCTGATCGCCAGCCTTAGCCTTGGTCATGTTCGAAACGTAGCGAGCACCACTCATCACCGTCAAGGCAACCGGCGGCTACTTCGAGTCCGACGATCAGTCAGGTGCCCGTCAGGTGGGCCGTTCGATCCTGCCGTCCGCGTGTTGTGCAAATCGCCCTTCCATGGCGGGGTGCACCGGCTCGTCGGACGCCCACCTCCAACCACCGAAGCGCGTGGCCTGGTACTCGGCGATCGTCTCCTGGATCTCCTGACGGGTGGTCATCACGAACGGCCCCTGCTGGACCACCGGCTCGCCGATCGGCCGGCCCTGGAGCAGCAACATCTCGGTCGCCACCGCACCGTTGACGATCGCCGTTTCCTCGTCGGAGCGCAGCACCGCGAGCTGGCCGGCGACCGGCTGCGCGTCGAGCGCTACACCACCCTCGAGGACATAGAGCCAGCGATTGAGTCCCGAGCTCGCCGCCGGGAGTGTCCACCGCGCGTTTGGCTGCATCCGGATGGTCCAGATCGCGACCTCGCTCGCCCGACGATGCGCCCACGAGTTTGGCGGTGGCGGCGCCGCTTGCTTGCCGCCGTGCGCTCCCGCGACGATGGTGATCTCGGTGGTGCGGCCGTCGTCATCGCGATGCGCATGGCGCGGGACGATCGAATCCCACAGCATCGAGAACTGCGGCTGCACGAGCTTGTCGGCGCGTGGCAGGTTGAGCCTCCGTACCCGGCGGGAGATGCTGCTGGGCTATGCCGGTGGATACGTGGGAATCCGGCATTGTCGGGCGGTTCCCAGCGATCGGCGGGGGCTGGCCACGCGCCGTCGCGTAGGTCAAACTACGCGCTGCCTGGTGCGGCTTTTATGGAGCCGCTGCCGGATAAACTCTCCAACTAAGGAATGTTTGTATGTCCACCAGCCCTTCTATGACACCCTCGTCCGCACCACCGGCGTCCCCTCGCCGCAGGTGCTCAACAAACGGCCCCAGGCGAATTCCGTATCCACGGCGGTGGCTGGGTAAGTGCGGGCCGGTAGCTCAATTGGTAGGAGCGTTCGCCTTATAAGCGAGAGGTGATGGTTCGAGTCCATCGCGGCCCACGGTTTCTCAGCGCCTCGGCGGCGAGCGGTCCAGATGAGACTGACCAGTAGGACGTGACGTTACGGCGTCCCTCTGCCGCCACCACGCTTGGAAGCTTGGTCGACGCCAACGTGGTGCGTCAGATCTGGAACAGCTCGACCGGGTTTCCCCCCACGCTCTCGACGAGGGGGAACATCTCGGCGTGTAAGATCCCGTGCCCCGCAGTCAGCCACTGGACGTCGCCGCGGCCGTAGCGCGCCGTCGCACCGAGCGAGTCCGAGTGATCGAGCAGCCCGCGCCGCACGACCGTCACGGTCTCGAAGCCGCGGTGCGGATGCTGCGGAAAGCCCGGCACCGCGTGGCCGTGATACATGCGCCAGCCGCCCTGCTTGCCCTGTGGTCCGGCGAAGTCGCTGCCGATCCGGCGCCCGGTCAGCGCTGCCTGCGGACCCATCACTGTGTTGCCATTCGGGTAGGCGTCGTCGTGATGCGCGCAGAACAGGAACGGATCGGGAGTCGGCCAGTGCATGCCGTCGATCGCCCGGGTCTCGAGGATCGAGGAGGCGCTGCGTTTCGACTGACAGGCGGCGGCGGCGCTCGCGGCGGCCATCCACTGAAGCACCTTGCGACGATCGAGGAGCACGCCACATTATCACTGAGATTCGGCCGATGACGAGCCCCGAGGAAGCTGCCCTCGCGGCGAGCCTGCAGACCGAGTGGGCTGCCGAGACCGCGGCGGTCTACGCGGACTTGTTGATCGCGCGCGGCGATCCACGCGGCGAGCTGATCGCGGTCGAGCTCGCCCTCGCGAACGATCCGAGAGCCGAGCTCGCCGTGCGCAAGCGCGAGCTGATCCAGCTGTGGATCGGTGGAGCGATCGCGGGCTGGACGTGGCATCCGCACAACGTCGAGCACGGGCTACTCCGCGGGTTCATGGCGACGAACAGCGCGACGTACGCGCTCGTCGAGATCGTCGAGCACTTGCTCGATGCCGTCGGCAATCACCTCCGAGATCTGGGGTTGTACGCATCGAACGTCGATCTGACGAAGGCGCTGACCGTGCTCGCGCGGACCGAGGGTGGGCTGCCGTGGCTGCGCACGCTGACGATCAAGCGCACCGACGGTGCACGGCCGATCGATCGCGCCACCTGGCAAGCCGTGGTCGACGCGACGCCGCACCTCACCGAGCTGATCCTCGAGGGCACGGGCGTGATCGCATCGCCGCTCCACCCCGCGGTGCGGACGCTGCGGATCCAGGGCTTCGCGATCGCGGTCGGCGGGCAACCGTTCGACGCCGTCACCCACCTCGATTTTCGGTTCGCGGATCCGCTCGCCTACGGTGCCGAGCTGCCGCCGGTAGACAAGCTGGCCGGCGTCGTCAACCCGCGCGCGTTCCCTGCCCTGCGCACGCTCGACGTGTCGCGCAACGCGTTCCAGCCGATCGCGCTCGCGGTTCTCGCGGCCGTCGAGGATCTGGCGAGGTTCGACACGATCCGATTCCCCGCGATCACGAACGATGGCGCAGCGACGCTGATCGACCTGCTCGAGCGTTACCCACGCCTGGTGATCGAGATCGCGCGGAGCTACGCGCCCCTCGACGTCAGCCATCCGCGGTTGCTCGTGCCCACCCCGCGCGCGTGGCCCGCCCAACCGCACGGCCGCGACGCGCTCAGGGTCGCGATACCTGGAGGGACGTCCGATGGAGATCTTGCGCTGTCCTCGCTGGTCGGCGACCTCGAGGATCAGTTCGACGCGATGCACGACGAGGCGCGAACCGCATGGATCGTCTTCTGGACGTTCCTCGACACGCTCCCGTGGGAGGACGACAACGGCAACGCGGTCTCCAAGCCGATGTCGGTCGCCGTGCTGTCGACGGCGCTCGAAGCGCTGGTCAGCAATGGCCGCGCCGACAACGTCGCGAAGGACCTCCGGGAAGCGAGGTTCCCCCCCGACGCCACGGTCAACGTGTCGCGCTACTGGGGCTGGTGACCGATGGGATGATTGACGGTTTTCGACCGCTAAGTTTGTTATTGACCCAAAGTACCGTTGGTCTTACCAATTGGCCTTACCAACCATGGTGACCGCCAGCATGCCCCAGCAAGTCCCCGACGCCACGGCCATCGACACCGTGTTCGAGAAGCTGCTCGAGGGCATCGTCAGCGGTGCGTACGCCGCCGGGATCCGATTGCCGCCCGAGCGCGAGCTGTCGCGCCAGCTGTCGACCTCGCGACCGACGCTCCGCGAAGCGCTGCGCAGGCTCGACGAGTGGAACCTCGTCGAACCGCGCCGCGGCTCCGGCATCGTCGTGCGGCCGTATCGCGATTGGTCGATCGAGGTGATCGCCGCATACATGCGCTACGGCAAGCCCACGGTGATGCAGCCGTCGATCGCTCGGATCATGGTCGACATGTTCGCGATGCGTCGCGCGCTGGTGCTCGAAGTGGTGCGGCTGACCGCGGGACGGATCCCGAAGGGCGGGACGCAGGGTGCGCGGATCGCGATGGCGCGCGCGTGGTCGCTGCGCGATCAGCCTTCGTATGCGCGCGAAGACTTCGAGGTGATGCGCCACATCGTCGAGGCGGCGCAGTTCACGCCCGGCCTGTGGCTGCTCAATCGCGTCGCCGAGATCTGGCTCGACGCCGCGAGCTCGTTGCGGTTCATGATCCTCGCGCCCGAGGACTACGTGCAGACCCACACCAGGTTCTTCGACCTGCTCGAGAAGGGCGAAGCCGATGCGGCGGTCGCGCTGATGTCGAGCTACCTCGAGCGCCACGACAGCAAGATCGTCGACGCGTTGACGCCGCTCGCGACTGCGAGGGCCTCGTGACCACCTGGGAGGCGATGACGCGCGAGAAGCTCGCGCCCGAACCCGCGTATCGCCACAGCGACACCACGCGCGCCGTGCTGCTCTCGCTGGTACCGGTGATCTGTCCTCCGGAGGCCACACCGTATGCCACGGGCATCGTCGACCACATGGCGCTCACCCTCGGGGCCGCGCCCGCGCTCCTGCGCAAGGGTTTCGGCGCCGGCATGCTGACGTACGACCTGCAGGCGCTCCCGCGCTATCGCAAGCGTGCGCGCTCGCTGACCGGCGACGCCGCGGAGCGTTACTTCGACTCGTGGGCCCACGGCGTCACGCCGATCCACCGGCAGCTCGCCGCGGCGCTCAATCAACTGATGTCGCTGTCCTGCTACGAGCAACCCGAGATGGCCGAGCGGATCGGCTATCGCGTCGGGCCGTGGATCGAAGAGGTCACCAAGAAACGGCTGACGGTGTTCAAAGACGACGTGCGTAAACAGGAGGCGCAGATCCTCGCGCCCGATCCCCTGCGACCCGGCATCTTCGTCGGCGCGGAAGCGCGCCGCCCGAAAGTTGTGGGTGGCTAATGGCGGTCGCGGCACTGCACGAGGGCGTCCGCCCCGGCAACGTTTACACGCGCCGTGATCTGCTCGGTGACACCGTGCTCGATTGCGACGTCGTCGTGATCGGCTCGGGCTCGGGCGGCGCGCCGGTCGCGGCGGAGCTCGCGGAAGCGGGCTTCGACGTCGTCGTGCTCGAGGAGGGCAGCTACTACCAGACCCGCGACTTCACCGCCGATACGTCGGCGATGGTCCGCCAGCTGTATCGCGATGGCGGCGCCTCGATGGCGATCGGCAACCCGCCGATCATGTTCCAGGAGGGCAAGGCCGTCGGTGGCTCGACGGTGATCAACGGCGGCATGAGCTGGCGCACGCCTGACGAGATCCTCGACCGCTGGGTCAGCCACCACGGGCTCGACACCACCCCGAAAGCCCTCGAGCCGTACTTCGAGCGCGTCGAGAAGCGCATCCACGTCGCGCCGATGGACGAGGACGCGATCGGTCGCGACAACTGGCTGCTCAAGAAGGGCGCCGACGCGAAGGGCTGGAAGATCATCGGCAACCTGCGCAACCAGGCGCACTGCGTCGGCTCCAATCGCTGCGCGTTCGGTTGCCCGACGGGCGCGAAGCAATCCACCCTGGTCAGCTACATCCCCCGCGCGCTCCACTACGGTGCGCGCGTCTACGCCGACGTTCGTGTCGACAAGATCATGATGCACGGCAAGCGCGCCATCGGCGTGCAGGGTCGCGTCGATGCCACCGGGGCGAACGTCACCGTACGCGCGCGGCTCGTCGTCGCCTCCGCGGGAGCCATCCAGACGCCGGCGCTGCTGTCGCGCAGCGGCCTGGGGTCGCGGTCGGGTCAGCTCGGCGCGAACTTGTCGCTACATCCGAACGTCAAGGTCGTCGCGTTGTTCGACGAGGATGTGTCCGGCTGGAAGGGCGCCCACCAGGCGTTCCAGGTCAGAGAGTTCGCGCACGAGAACATCGGCACGTTCGCGGCGGTCAACCTTCCGCCGGCGGTGATCGCGATGAGCGTCCCGCATCGCGGAGCACAGCTCGGTAAGCTGATGGATCGCTACAACCACATGGTGCTTGCCGGCCTGCTCTGCGAGGACACCGCGACCGGTCAGGTCCGCACGATCCGCGGCAGACCACAGGCGTTCTACCAGCTCGCGCAACGCGACGCCGCGACGATGCAGCGCGGGCTCCAGCTGCTGTCGGAGCTGCTGTTCGCCGCCGGTGCGCGACAGGTGATCCTGCCGTTCCATCACGCCACGGAGATCGCGTCTCCCGACGAGGCGCGCACGCTGTTCTCGAAGCCCATCCCGGCGAAGAACTGGGAGGTGGTGACTGTCCACATGATGGGCACCGCGCAGATGGGTCGCGATCGGACGCGTGCGGTGACTGACAACTTCGGCTTCCTGCACGATGCAGATCGCCTGCTGATCTCGGATGCCTCGCTGTTCCCGACGCCGATCCGCGTCAACCCGATGGAAACCATCATGGCTCTCGCGACGCGCGCGGCGGGCCACGTGATCGACAACGCCAAGAAGTTCCTGAGCTAGGAGAGAGTTATGGCCGCCATCGCTGAAGCACTGCCCCGCATCGCGCGCTTGATCCCGCCGTTTCCATCGGAGGCCGCGCTGCGACTCGAGGCGTCGACCCACGCCGAGCTCGACACCGTCTTCCTGCGCGGCGAGATGCCGGATCTCGAGCAGCTGGTGGGCTGGGAGTTCCGCGGCCTCAACCAGCCGTTCTGGGCCAGCACCTTCGGCATCAAGAAGTTCGTCAAGGGCTTCTACCGCAGCGAAGGCAAGGTGATGGGCTACAACTGTCCGGTCGTCCAGAACGTCCTCGACGGTCGTTGGCACACCAAGCCGAGCGACACGGCGCCGAAGCGGTTCGGCTTCTACGAAGTGGCCGCGACCGATCCCACCGCGCGCGACAACTACTATCTGCACTCGGTGCTGCTCGACTACAGCAAGGGCGGCAACCACCGCTTCGATCCGACGAACGGGTTGCGCGACTACCTGGTCCAGGTCGACCCGGAGAACCCGGATCTGTTCCTCGGCAAGGCATACTACGCGCTCGGCCCGCTGCGCGTGAACTCGAACTTCTTCATCCTCGAGCGGCTCCGTCGCGGCTTGACCGACTACGCGCGCCGCTAAGTCGCTGGTGGGCTCCTTGCCCGAGCTCGTCGCGCTCGCGCTTGGTGTCGGCTACCCTCGGCACCATGCGGTCCTCGATCGTCGTCCTGGTGCTCGTCGCGTGCGGCGGCGCCCCACCGTCGACGCCCCCCATGCCGGCGAGCGCGCCGAAGGCCGAGCTCCTGCCGCTCTCGGACCCGCTCGAGTACCAGATCGAGCGGATCTCGCGCGACGTCGGCAAGGCGATCTTCGAGCGCACCGGCATCGGCGATCCGTATCGGACCGGGGTCCCGTACCCGATCTTCCTCGCGCTGGTCACCAACTTCCCCGAGCAGTTTGGCGGTGACTTCGAGGGTCTCGCCGGCAAGTTCGGGTTGATCGCGCGCGCCGCCGATCCGAAGAGCGACGATCCGGATCTGCGTGCCGGCCTGCCCGTCGGCATGCACCTCACGACGGATCCGATCACCAACGTGCCGTTCGTGGTCAACAGCTGTGCGCTGTGCCACGCCGAGAAGCTGCGCTGGCAAGCAGGGCCAGATCGTGGCGAAGCGCTGGTCTACGGGCTTGGCAACAAGCGCGTCAAGATCCACGCGTACGATCGCGCGTACGCCGAGGTCACCAAGCGCCCCGGCTTCACCGCCGAGAAGCTGACGCGGCTCGCGAACGAGGCGGCGGCGAAGCACCAGATCACGTGGCCCGACGAGTATCGCGCGGCGTTCGTCGCTGCCGCGATGCGCGAGCTGAACCTCCGCGCCACCGCACGTGGCGAGCTCCACGCCAAGACCGTGCTCGATCCACCTGGCCGCGTCGCGACGATCGAATCGTTCGCACTGGTGCTCGGCACGCTCACCGGCAGGTATGTCGGCTACGCGCCCGATGTCGGCTGGGCGAAGATCCCCGACGTGATCGGCTACGCGCAGCGCACCACGCTGTCGTGGGATGGCAGCGGTGAAGGGCTGATCGATCTGCTCGCCGTCGAGGCCGACATCGCGGCCGGCGTGCGCATCGAGTGGCTCGAGAGGCATCCGTTTCAGGGCGCGAGCCTCGGCGCGTATCTCCGCCAGCCCGCGAGCCGTCCCGCGTTTCCGGGCTCGATCGATCGCGTGCGCGCCGAGCGCGGTCGCGTGGTGTTCCACAAGGCGTGCGCGGATTGCCACGGCAGCTACAACGCGGAGGGCCGCGTCGTCGACTACGACGAGCGCATCATCCCGATCCAGGATCTCGGCGTCGATCCCGCGCGCATGCTGGCGGCGACCGAGGCATTCGAGCGCGTCGCCAACGATCCAGCGTTGACGCGCGGGTACACGCGGTTTCGACGCTCGAACGGCTACGTCCCACCGATCCTGACCAACGTGTGGGCGCGTGCACCATACGGTCACGCGGGCCAGTGGCCGTCGATCGCGGTGCTCGCCATGGCGCCGCAGGATCGGCCGATCAAGTTCGTCGCCCTGCCCGACGAGACCTACGACCTCGTCGCGGTCGGCGTGCCGTGGAGTGCGTCGCCGCAGGTCAGCGGCTTCGTCCACGACGGCAGCAAACCCGGCTTCTCGGTGTTCGGCCATCCCTTCCTCGCCGATCTCGGCAAGGATGCAGCGGCGGTCGTCGAATATCTCAAGACGCTGTGAGCGACCACGATGCCCAGCTCGAGGACTACCTCGCTGGCAAGCCGGTCGCGATCGACCTGACGCTCCGCACGCTACCGCGCACCGCAAACCTCGAGCGTGCCATCGCCGTCGTGCTGCGCTTGCTCGCGCAGCCGCACTGGCTCGCCGCCGCAGGGATCCTGCCCGTTCGCCTGATCCGTGGCGTTCTTGCCGCCCCTGCCACGACGCCGGGCCACGTGTTCTTGCAGCTCGCGGTGATCGACGGCAACGCCACGACGCTCAAGCAGTCCTGGCTCGCGGCAGTCGAAGCACTGCGCGAGCTCGCCGACACGCTGCATCCCCTCGAGTCACCCGCGCGTCGCGATCAACTCGCCGCGATCGCGAAGTCGCCGCTGCTCGCCGCGATCCAGGGCGTCGCCGCGAACACGCCCGAGGTCCCCCTCGAGATGCTCGTCGTCCTCGCGCTCGACGGCGGCGATGCCTCGCTCGACGCGCTGATCCCGCACCTCGATCTCGCGCTCGGCGCCCGCGATGCGCGGCTCGAGCGGCTCGCGAAGATCCGGCCGTTCGCGAACCGCACGCCGGCGCTCGATGTGTTGTTCGCCGAGCTCGACGGCGCGCTCGGCACGCGTCGCAGCACCTCTCCTGCCCTCGCATTCGGCGAGCAGATCGGGCTCGGCCGCCTCGCGGAGCTGTGGTTCTCGTTTCAGCTGTTCTCGAGTGCGCGCAACCAGTCAGGCGTCCCGGGCTTCCAGGGCTTCGTCCGCGTCGATAGCCGCGAAGAGCGCTGGTTCACCGTCCAGCTCGAGCAAGTCCACCCCGGCGTCGATCGCTCGAAGGATCGCGCCACCCGCTTCGATCTCTCCGGCGGCATCGACGAGCTCGCGGTCGGCCACTGCACCGCGATCGATCTGGCGATCTGGCTGCGCTACTGCGCCGACAAGCTCGAGATCACCTGGGACCGCTTCCTGGTCCGGACCAACGCCGATGCGAAGAGGATCGGCGATTGGTTGCTTGGTTAGGGAGCCGCTTCGATCGACGCACCGAGCGTGATCGCGACCCGCTTGACTTCCTCGCGCGCCATCGAATCCGCCGTCGCGGCCGACATCTTGAGCACGATGATCTCGTTGTTCTGCTTGACCGCGTGGATCTCCACCCCGGCCATACCCTCGGTGGCGCACTTCGCGGCGATGATCGCGTTCATCTCCTTCGCGGCGGTGAACGTGCTGCAGGTCCCGGGGAAGCTGCCGACCGGGTGACTGACCTGCGCGCCGGTCTCGTCGGTGGTGGCGAGGAACACCTCGGTGTTGCCGCCACCCGGCGAGAAGCCCCACGACACCACGGTCTTCTTCACCAGGTGGGTCAGGCCGGTCCCCGAGCCGGTCGCGATGGTCTTGGCATCCTTGTTCTTGCTCGGGCAGCCGCAAACGACCACCAGCACTGCGATCGCGATCGTCCGGCTCATCATCCCTCGAAGGCTACTACAGCGAGTAAGATGCGCACATGTCACTGGCCCGCCTCGTCGTGATCGAGGGCCCCGATGCAGGTCGCGAGTTCGAGGTCCCGTTGCGGGGCGGTGGTGTCGGGCGTGGCGACAGCTGCCTGATCAAGCTCACCGACCCCATGGTGTCGCGCCAGCACGGGTTGATCGAGCTGCGCGACGGCGCGATGGCGTTCGTCGCCGAGGCCGGCAAGGCCGTGCTGATCAATCGAGCGCCCGTCGATGTCCACCGGCTCGAGGCCGGCGACGAGATCGTGATCGGCGCCACCAAGCTCGCGTACCTCGCCGTCGAGGGTGGCGTGGCGGTGACCCGAGTGTCGAGCAACGTCACGATGGAGGTCGGCAGCCGCCAGCTGCTCGCCCTGGTCGCGCACGACGATCGGCCCCGCCGGCACCTCGCCGCGATCGCCGGGCTCGGTGATCGGTTGCGTGTCGAGGCCGGGCGCGATGCCGTCGCCCGCGCCACCTGCGATGCCGCGCTGTCCGCACTCGGCGCCCAGCGCGCGTTCGTGCTGTCGACGGCACGCCGAGTCGCGCCCCTCGCCGCAGCGGTCGGCAGCAACGAATCGACGCAGCTCCAGGTCCCGCAGGATCTCGTCGACAAGGTGCGCGAGCGCCAGGTGGTCACCGCCGAGAGCGGCGGTCGCGCGGTGCTCGCCGCGCCGATCCAGGGCGCCGACAACGAGGTGATGGGCATCCTCTGGATCGACCGCAAGGGCCTTCCCTGGGACCAGATCGATTCGCTCGCGGCCAACTGCATCGCGTTCCTCGCCGGTGCGGCGTGGGTCAGCAGCGACGCGCGCGATCAAGCCGTTCGTCGCGCCGACGCGCTCGAGGAACAACTCTCCGGCCCCACCGGCAGCGGCGATCTGATCGGTCGCTCGCAAGCCGCGCAGCAGGTGATGGCCTTCGTGCACCGCGTCGGTCCCGCCGATGCCACGATCTTGCTCGGTGGTGAATCGGGCGCGGGTAAGGAGATGGTCGCTCGCGAGATCCACCGCGCGTCGCGGCGATCCAAGGGGCCGTGCGTCGCCGTCAACTGCGCCGCGCTCACCGAGACCCTGATCGAGTCCGAGCTGTTCGGGCACGAGAAGGGCGCGTTCACCGGAGCCACCGAGAAGAAGGCCGGCCGCTTCGAGATGGCCGATCGCGGCACGCTGTTCCTCGACGAGGTCGGCGAGCTACCGCTCGGGCTCCAGACCAAGTTCCTGCGCGTGCTCGAGGAGCGCCGCTTCGAGCGCGTCGGCGGTCAGAAGGCGATCGACGTCGACGTCCGCGTGGTCGCCGCGACCAACCGCGACCTCGCCGAGATGGTGAAGCGCGGCACGTTCCGCGAGGATCTCTACTACCGGCTCAGCGTGATCACGATCGACGTGCCCCCGCTGCGCGAGCGCCTCGACGACGTGCCCCTGCTCGCCGAGCACTTCCTCGCGCGCTTCCGGCATCAGGCTGCGCGCCGGATCACCGGGTTCTCTCACGATGCGCTCGCCGCGATGACGCGCTACAGCTGGCCCGGCAACGTGCGCGAGCTGCGCAACGCCGTCGAGCGCGCGATCGTGCTCGGCGATCGCGAGCAGATCATGCCGCAGGATCTGCCGCCGCAGGTGCTCGCGCTCACGCTCGCGACCAAGCCGCGCACGTCGTCGCCCACCCCGCCGCTCGGCTCGCAGGCGTTGTCGGCGGCGTCACCGTCGCTGCCCCCCACACCGATGCGCGCGGCCACGATCGATCCGACACCCCCGCCCTCGGTCGTACGCCAGCCCGCGCCCGCGAAGTCGCTGCGCGAGCTCGAGAAGGAAGGCATCCTCGCCGCGCTCGCCGCAACGAACGGCAACAAGGCGCAGGCCGCCGCGATCCTCGAGATCGATCGCTCGACGCTCTACAAGAAACTCAAGGACTACGACATCGAGTCGTGACCGAAGACCTGCCCCAACTCCGATGAAGAGTTCGGATATCCTGCGCGGGATCGTCGCGTGGCCTGCGCAACGCTCGACTGAGGTGCCGTGAACCTCGATTGCGACGACGCCATGCTGCTGATCTCCTCGCGTGGAGGGCGCACGTTGACGGGTGTCGAGGCGACCCACCTCCACGAGCACCTCGCCGAGTGCACCGATTGCCGCACCCTCGACAACGAGGCGGCGGAGCACTGGCGCTGGGTAGCGCGGATGCCGCAGGACGCGTTCGACGATCCCGACCTGCTGGTGTTCCCGGTCGTCGATCCGATCGTGTTCCAGGCCGGCAAGGTGCTCGCCTCCGGCGGCATGGGTCGGATCACCCGCGTCACCGATCGCCGGCTCGGTCGCGAAGTCGCGCTCAAGGAGTCGCTCGAAGGCACGCTGCGCCCGCGGTTCGAACGCGAGGCCGCGATCACAGCGCGCCTCCAGCATCCGTCGATCGTGCCTATCTACGAAGCAGGTAGCTGGCCGGACGGCTCGCTGTTCTTCACGATGCGGCTTGTCGAGGGCGACGACCTCGCCGTGGCGCTCGGCCGCACGAAAACGCTGCCCGAGCGCATCGCGCTGTTGCCACACGTGATCAAGGTGACGGAGGCGCTCGCATACGCGCACGCGCGCAAGGTCATCCATCGCGACCTCAAGCCGGCAAACGTGCTCGTCGGTCCGTACGGCGAAACCGTCGTGATCGATTGGGGCATCGCGAAGGAGCTCGGTCGAGTGGACGACGACTCGACACTGCCAACGCGATCGACCGCCGATGGGCTCACACACCACGGAGTGATCCTCGGGACACCGTGCTTCATGCCGCCCGAGCAGGCGCGCGGAGAGGCGATCGACCAGCGCACCGATGTCTACGCGCTCGGCGCTCTGCTCTACAACGTGCTCGTCGGCGAACCGCCGTACTGGGATCGCTTCAAGAGCTCGGAGGTGATCCTCGAATACTCGTTGCTCCATCCGCCGACGCCGATCCGCGAGCTCGCACCCGGTGCACCGGAAGACCTGTGCACGATCGTCGAGCGCGCGATGGCGCGTGCCCCCGCGGATCGCTATCGCGACGCAGGCGAGATGGCTGACGAACTGCGCCGCTTCGAGGCCGGTCAGCTGATCGCGCGCGCGTACACGCTGCGCGAGTTGGTGACGCGTTGGCTCGCGAGGCACCGGACCTCCGTGGTGATCACCGCGATCGCGGCAGCGGTGCTCGCGGTGGTCGCGGTGGTCGCCGTGATCAACGTGCGGTCGTCGCGCGATGCCGAGGTCGCGGCACGTCGCGACGCCGAATCGAACCTCGACGCGGCGCGCGTGTCGGCGGCGGTGGCGCTCGAGGATCAGGCGCGCGTCGAGATCCTCGGTGGCGAGCGTGCGCGGGGCCTGACCTATGCGGCCGCAGCCTATGCGCAGGGACGCGATTCGACGTCGCTGCGGTATCTGCTCGCCGTCGCATCCCGCGATGCCGTGCGCCACCTCTCCGAGATCGGGCCACCCGCGCTCACCACGTCATGTGGCGCCGGCGAGTACGGATGTGCCGGCAACGACGTCGAGGCGCTCGCCTACGATCGCGACGGCAACCTCGTGATGGTCGAGGTCACCGGCCGGATCTCGACCTGGCGGGACGGCACGCTGATGCGAAGCTCTCGACTTCCCAAGCACGTCAACGCCGCAGCGATCGATCCGGCGGTGAAGCGCGCCGCGGTCCTCCTCGAGCCGACGATGCTCTCGATGTGGGATCTCGCGACCGGCAAGCAGCTGTGGTCGGTCGTCGACCCCACGCTCGAGGGTCTCGCCACGAGCATCGCATTCGACTCGACAGGCAGGCATGTCATCGCGACCTCCGACAACGATGCGCAGCGCGCGATCGCCTTGCGCGATGCCGCGACCGGTGGCGTCATCCAGCAACTCGTCGTCGGCAAGCGCGAGATCACCGCCGCCGCGTTCTCGCCCGACGGTTCGCGGATCGCCGCCTGCGATCCGAACGGCGCGGTCAAGGTGTGGACGATCTCGCCGTTCGCCGAGATCGCGTCGTGGACCGCGGATCCCGAACCGCAGATGCTCGTGTTCGTCGGCAACGATCGAATCGCGATCGATAGCAGCATCGCGCCGGTGCGAACGGTCTCGATCTGGGAGCTCGCGCGCACGCCGCGCCTGGTCAAGCTCCTAACCGCACATCGCGGCCCGAACGTGACACTCGCGGCCGACGGCAACGCGCTTGTCACCAGCGACGACGAGCTCCTGCGTCTCTGGGATCGCGACGGCGATCTAGTCGCCGAGTCGCGTGCCGCACGCTCGCGCTTCGACCAGGTGGTGTTTACACCGACGGCGATCGTCGGCGCCGCCCTCGATAGCCGGGTGTTCATCTTCGAACGCGAGACGCTCGTTCCTCGCGCGATCTTCGCCGCCCACAACAGCACGGTCGCCATCCTCGCGCTCGATGCGAAGCGCACCAAGATCGCGTCCGCCGGTGACAGCGACCAACGCGTCCACGAGTGGTCGATGCCTCCCGGCTCGACGCTGCTTCACACGCCGGGCACCGACGGTACGTGGTTCGGCGATCGCCTCGCCGTCGCGTCTCCGACGGGCCTCGTGTTCTATCGCGCCGACGGCACCGCCGATGGCCGCATCGAACTAGGGCTCGGCGAGCGCGCGACGGTCGCTGCGGCTGGGGACCACTTGATCGCGAGCGGCACGCAAGGTCAGTACCTCATCGATCGCGCTCGCACCGTTCGCGCACTCCCCGAGACCACCGCGCTGGTGCCATCACGCGACGGCCGCTATGCACTCGCCGACGACGACGACAGCGAGCCGCCCGAGGATGGCCTACGCGTCTGGGATCTCGCGAAGGGCGAGCTGGTGCGCACCATCAAGCAGCGCAACTCGGGTGCCGCGATCGTCGGTGACAACCTCGTGGTCACCTCGGGCCGCCGCATCTCGATCGTCGAGATCACGACCGGCAGAAAGCTCGCGAACACGCAGCTGCCGCCGACAGATGCGTATCGGCTCGATGTCTCGGCGTCCGGAAAGTCTCTCATCGCCTCGAATCTCAAGCGGATGATCGTCATCGAGCCGACCACCGGTCGCGAGCTCGCGGTCCTCGACAGCCCGAGCGACGTCAACGAGCTGATGATCGCGGCCGACGACCAGCTGATCCTCGCAAGCACCGACTCGGGCACGTGGGCGTGGGACCTCCCGAGCGGGAAACGGCTCGCACAGATCGATCATCAGGTCGGGTTCTATGCGGTGTCGGCCGACGGGATGATCGCCATCGCGGATCGCAGTCGGGTCCGCATCGTCAGCCGTGCGACCGCTCGCCAGCTCGACGCGATCGACGTGGTGACCGACAGCATCCGGCGTGTCGCGTTCAACGCGGATGGCTCGCGTCTGATGATCACGACGGCGAGCGTGGTGGTGATGCTCGATGTCCATCGCGAGACGCGGGATCCGACGGCGATCGATGCGCTCGCGAACCAGCTACCGTGGAAGATCGAGCAAGGCGTCGCGGTCCCGAAGTAGCCCCACTTATTGCGTACGGAAGCTCGGCGTGCCCGGTGCACCCACGACCTGCGGCGCCTTGATCTGCGCCTTCGGGGTGATCGACGGAGGGGCAGCGATCGCCGGCGGCGTCGCGTCGTCGACGTCCTCGATCACGAGAGCGTTCATCGACCAGGCGAGGCAGTCCTCGCTTGGAATCACCCGGGTTCGGAACTGGGTGTCACCAGCTACCAGAATGCTCGTGACGTCGTCGATCCGGTTGTCCCACATCGCGCCGTCGAGTCCCTGATAGGCATCGCCACCACCGAAGCTGACGTCCTGAAACGTCACGTCGTCACCCGCCGGCTGACCGTCCGCGACGATCGTGGTCGCGATGGCGGCATCGAACCCCACGCCGACGGTGAAACCGGTGATCACGCTCTCCACGCCGGAGACGTTCGCGCCTTCATTGATGCCGATGAAGTTGTTGCGGTCGTCGGCCGGATCTTTGTAGACGATCACGAGGCTGACACCCTGCCCGTCGGGCGAGAGGTCGGTCGTCGACAGCAGGTCGGTCACCGTGAACGTGTCGTTGCCGGTCACCAGCGACGTGACGTCGGCGCGGTACATGAAGTTGTTGCCGATGCCCCAACACGTGTCCGGCGACTGGCCGATCTCGACCCCCGTGACAACGACGTTCTGGAACGTCAGCGTCGGGAACGCCACGCCGATCACCGTCCAGTACAGGCGCGCGCTCAAGATCTGAGCGTTTGCCGGCAAGTTCGCGATCGCGAGATCGACGCTCGTCTCCACCGTGCTGTCGAAGCGCCCGGCGAAGCCTGCACCGACCGACGTGATGTTGCCGCCCTTGATGATGCCGCTGATCGCCGGGATGATCACGCCATCGCAGGCGTCGCCGTGGCCGTTCTGGTCGGCGTCTTCCTGCAAGGGATTCGCGATGGTCGGGCAGTTGTCGTTGAGATCGAGGATCGTGTCGTTGTCATCGTCGTCGTCACACGCGTCACCGAGGGTATCCGCGTCGAGATCGGTCTGATCGCCGTTCGCGGCAAGTGGGCAGTTGTCGCCGGTGTCGAGGATCGTGTCGCCGTCATCGTCGTCATCGCATGCATCGCCAGCGCCGTCGCCGTCCGTGTCGATCTGGTCGGCATTCGCGACGCTCGGACAGTTGTCGCTGCCGTCGGCCACCAGGTCTCCATCCTCATCCCCATCGCAGGCATCGCCGTCGCCGTCGCCGTCACCGTTTGCCTGGTCCGGGTTTGTGATTAGTGGGCAGTTATCGACGGCGTCGAGGACACCATCGTTGTCATCATCATCGTCGCAGGCATCACCCTGCCCGTCACCGTCGGTGTCGAACTGATCCGAGTTCGAGAGGTCGGGACAGTTGTCGACGCTGTCGGCAATGCCGTCGCTATCGGCATCTCCATCCGGGGCGTCGGGCAACCCGTTGAAGCCTTCGTCACCGCAACCTGCGGCTACCATCCCCAACCCGAGGAGCATCGTTCGGAGGAAGTGCATCTCCACACCGTCGCCCGGGGACGATGTGGGTTTCAAGGTGCGCTTGATGTGCAAGGTGACCGCGATCGCGCAGATTCCGCTGGTCGTCCCCAAAGGTCACCGCCTAGAGTTCGCGCGTGATGAGGCTTGCGGGCTTGGTCTGCGTGTTGGCAGCGTGCGGCGACAACACGCCGGGGCGCTGTCTCGATCGCGTCTGCGACGGTGCCCTCCGCGACGACGAAGGGCGCGCGATGGTGCTTCGCGGTGTCAACCTCGCCGGGGCGCACAAGACCGCGCCTTACACGAGCGACTACACGCAGGCCGAGTACACGCGGCTCCGGGCCGAGTGGGGGATGACGGCGATCCGGTTCCTGATCACGTGGTCGGCGATCGAGCCCGAGCAAGGCCGCTACGACGACGGGTACCTCGACTGGGTCCGCGAGCGCATGCAGATGGCGCACGCGGCCGGGCTCACCGTCGTGCTCGACATGCACCAGGATGTCTACGGCGAAGGCTTCGGCTTCGACGGCGCACCCGCATGGACGTGCGACGCAGCCAACTACGCCTCGTTCACGCCCAAGGAACCGTGGGGGCTCAACTACGGCGCGCACGAGGTGATGGCGTGCTTCGATCATCTGTGGACGGATCCGAGCACGCGCGGCGCGCTGACCGCAGCGTGGAGTCATGTCGCCGCGCGGCTCGCCGATCAACCGGCGGTGATCGGCTTCGACATCCTCAACGAGCCGTCGTGGGGCTCGCATGCGGTCGGCAGCTTCGAGCGTGATGTGCTGCAGCCGTTTTACGAGGACACGATCGCCGCGGTCCGCACCGTCGCGCCGCACTGGGTCGCCTTCGTCGAGCCATCGAACTCGCGCAACCTCGGGTTCTCGACCTCGCTGCAGCCGTTCGTGGCGAGGGACGTCGTCTACGCGCCGCACCTCTATGACGTCGCGGCCGAACAGACCGGCGGCTTCGATCCGACGAAGGCGAGCGGCTTGATGGAGGACGCCGCCGACCTCGCCACCGAAGCAGACGTCCTCGGCACCGGACTGTGGATCGGCGAGTACGGTGGCCAGGCGCTCGATCCGGAGATCGGCGCGTACCTGCACACGGACTATCAGGCGATCGCCGCGGTCGGCGCCGGCTCGATGGCGTGGGCCTACGACAAAGGCGGCGGGTACTCGCTTCTCACCGCCGACGGCACAGAAGTTCCGGCGCTGGTCGATGCGATCGTCAGACCTGCACCGAGCCGCGTCGCCGGTAAGCTAGTCAAGTGGAGCTTCGACCCCGAGAGTCGCGTCCTCGAGGTGTCGTGGACATCGTTGGATCCGCCCACCGCGCCGACGATCTTGATCGCACCGGCACGGGTCTATCCGGAGGGCGTCGTCGTCGACTGTGAATGCGAGATCGAGATCGTCGGCGACGAGGTTCACATCACCCGAACGAGCGGTGACGTGACGGCGCGGATCGCGCCGGCGAGCTGACTACGGGTTCTTGCGGGGACGGCCACGCTTGCGCGGCGCATCGCTGCTACCAAAATCGAGCTCCTCGGCGAATCGCTCCTCCACCAGGTCGTCGACCGAGGTGTGGAGTGAATCGAGGCGGCGAAGCTCCTCACGCTCGAACTCGGCAAACGACGTATAAACGCGCGGAATTCCACCTGACATAGCGTCTCCATTCGAGGACATCCCACATGTCCTACATCTGCTCACTTTGTACGTGAGGATGAAAACCAGCCCCACTTTTTTTCTACAAAAGTTCCGGAGTGATGCGCTTCGATATCCACTCCCGTAGGCGGTTACTTCGCCATCGTCAGGGTCGGGTGTTATCTGCGTGGCATGACCCGGATCGTGGCGGTCGCTAATCAGAAGGGTGGCGTCGGAAAGACGACCACGGCGATCAACCTCGCCGCTTCGGTCGCCTCGCGCGGCCATCGCGTCCTGCTCGTCGATTTCGACCCGCAAGGGAACGCCTCGTCGGGCGTCGG
>JBBQJJ010000095.1:0-23281 GCA_038325805.1 Haliangiales bacterium | reverse complement strand
GATAAGGGCGTGGTCGTGCGCCGCGGCGCCGGCGGCTCCATTTTTGGTAACGAGGAGCTCTCGATCCCAGCTCGCGAGGTTTAATCGGACCGGACCGGCCGCGGCTGCGCGTGCGTGCGCCTCGGGGAAACGACCACGCACGACGAGGCCGACGTTGCTGCGACCTGTCGGCGGGCCATCGGCGCGACCGGAGAACGCGCGAAGCTCGTCGGCATCGCCGAGCACGACCTCGCCGTTTCGGCACGTGCAGAACGTCCGGATCTCGAGATCACCGTCGCGCAGCACGAGCTTGCCGTCGACGCCGGGCAGCGTCGCGAACAGCGGATGATCCGCGGGCGCTTCGATGCGAACTCCGATCTCGTCGCGCTGGAACGCATAGCGCACGCCGAGCTTCTCGAGGATCGGACGCAGTGGCCGCGGCGACCACCGGCCGGTCGCGATCACGAGGTGCCGTGTGTGGATCTCGCCGAGCCGATCGACGTGAAGGATCACATCACCGGCGAGCTCGGCGTCGACCACCCGCGCGTCGGGAAATCGCTCCGGGCACGCGCCCCATAGCTCGTCGATGCAGGCGAGGCGTTCCGCGAAGGGAACATAGACCGAGGGATAGCGCTTCTCGCTCCATCGACCGGTGCTCGGTGCGACGGCCTCTCCACGCGTGGCTTCGACACCGTGGCGAGCGAGCAACTGCGCGGTGGCATCGAACGCGGCTTGCAGCGCGTCGCGATCCGGCAGCTGCCAGAGCGCGGTGGCGGAGGGAAAGAACGAGTGCTTGCCGTCGGAGAACAAGCCCGCACCGCCGACGCCGCTCAGGATGTCATGGGCGTCGTCGCGATCGCGAGTCGAGGCGAGCGGCCCGCGATCGAGCAGCAGGCAACGACACTCGCGAGCCAGCGCTGCCGCCGCCGAGAGCCCGGCGGGACCCGCGCCGATCACGACGACATCGAAGCGCTGCGGCACGGCCGTGAATACTAGCGTCGCGTTGCTTACGTGCTGGCTCGTCGGTGACTTTCTCGATCCTGGAATTACGTGAGCCGTCGTACACCGAAACATCTGCCGACTCGGCACTACATTCGACCGTGTTTCCGAGTGCTTGACCTCTCGGAGGCGAAGAGCGCACGGTGGCAAGCGTGGCTCACAAGCTCGGTCGTTACGAGATCGTGAAACACCTCGCGCACGGCGGGATGGCGGAGGTGCTGCTCGCGAGGACGGTCGGCATCGAAGGGTTCGAGCGCCACGTGGTGCTCAAGCGGATCCGCGCCGAAGCCGCGCGCGATCAGCGCTACGTCACGATGTTTCTCGACGAGGCGAGGATCGCCGCATCGCTCCACCACCACAACATCGTGCCGGTCACCGACATCGGTCGCGACAACGGCGAGTACTTCTTCACGATGGAGTACGTGCACGGCGAGGACGCGCGGGCGTTGCTCGCCGCGATCAGTCGTCGTGACGAGCTCGTCCCTCTCGAGCACGTGATCTCGATCGCGTGCGCGGCAGCCGCCGGGCTGCACCACGCGCACGAGAAGAGGGGGCCGGATCGCGCGCCACTCGGGCTGATCCATCGGGACGTGTCGCCGGCGAACATCCTGATCGGCTACGACGGCTCGGTACAGCTCGCGGATTTCGGGATCGCGAAGCTCGGACATGATCCCCGCCGTCGCGCCGAGACCCAGACGGGCACGCTCAAGGGCAAGGTCGCGTACATGTCTCCCGAGCAATGCGTCGGCGAGGCGATGGATCGCCGCAGCGACGTGTTCTCGCTCGGCATCGTGCTCTACGAGCTATGCACCGTGCGCCGGTTGTTCAAGGGCGACAGCGACTTCATGACGATGACGTCGATCGTCCTCGGCTACGTCCCGCCGCCGTCGGACTATCGACCGGACCTGCCGCCGGAGCTCGAGGCGGTGATCCTGAAGGCGCTCGCGGCCAAGCCCGAGGAGCGCTACCAGACCGCCGAGGAGCTGCGGTTCGCGCTCGAGAAGGCGGCGAACAAGCTCGGGCTCTCGATCCTGCCGAGCTCGCTCGCCGACTTCATGAAGCGCACGTTCGGCGAACGGCTCGAGCCGTGGCTCGTCGATGCGATCCCCGAGGATCGCGATGTCGACTTCGACGGCTCGCGCAGCGGCGTGGTCAGCGCACCGATCGACAGCATGGCGTCGGCGGGGATCACCGCGAAGATCACGGCGCGCGGTTCGTATCCAGGGGTGCCTCGGATCGAGCGACCCGTCGAAGCGGTCCCGGAGCGCGAGATCTCCGAACGCACGACGACGATCGTCCCGGTGCCACGTACGCGCTGGCGAACGAGCCTGGGCATCGCAGCGGCGATCGCCAGCGTGGCCGCCTTCGCCACGGCGCTGTGGCTGTCGCGCGCCCCCGAGGACGAGCGCGTGCCTGAAGGGTTGCGCACGCCACCACGGATCGAGCTTCCCGTCGTCGATCGCCCGTTGCCTCCGCTGCCGACGGCGCCAACGCTCCTCGAGCCGGCTCCCATCGTGATGCCTGCGCCGGCCTCGAAGCCCAGACCCAGGCTGTGGAAGAAGGCGCGACCGATCGTCAAGCGTTCGAAGTAAAGTGGCTCGTCATGGAGTCAGTGACCGGCGTGTTCGAGATCCACGTGTTCGTCGAGCCGCTGGATCCACCTCCAGACCGCGTCGAGGCGTTTCGCGCCGCATGTGCGTCGGGATCGATGAAGGCGCTGCTGCTCGAGCTCGACTACGTCGGCAAGGGCTTCGTCGGGGTCCTGCAGTCGTCACGCTACATCCAGGGTGACGTCGAAGCGGCGCGCGAAGCTGCCGGGATCGACGCCGAGGTGTTGCGCGCAGCGGGCTTCACGGTGATTCGCGAGAAGGTCGAAGCGCTGGCGAGCAATCCAGGCGTGCCGCGCGATCTCGACGACGCGGCGCGCTCGCCGGCGGATCGCTACTTCGAGTTTCATCTGCTGATCGACGGCAAGCACGGGCAGCTGTCCGAGGACGACATGCTCGCGTTGCGCGGACTGTCGATGGAGTTCGCCGAGCGGTTCTCCCGGCCGGTGCCGCTCAGTTACAACGCGCTCAAGCCGTCGCAGCGATTCTTGAACCTGCGTGCGCGTGGCTGTGGAGTCGCCGAGGCGATGCAGCCTGTCGCGCAGTTGTCGGCCGCGATCGCCACGCGAGACCTCGTCGTCAAGAAGACGATCGCCGAGTACATCTGCTTCGACTCGAACCGCGATGTCGACAACGGGTGGCTCGAGCCATGACGTGGGTGTTCGTCACCGGTAATGCGAACAAGCATCGCGAGGCCGAAGCCATCCTCGGTCGGCCGCTCGAACGGATCGCCATCGATCTCCCCGAGCTCCAAGCAGCGACCACGCAGGATGTCGCGCTCGCCAAGGCGACGGCCGCGTTCGCGATGCTGTCGCGTCCGGTGATCGTGGAGGATGCAGGCTTCGAGCTCGTGGGACTCGGTGGGTTTCCCGGTCCGTTCATCAAGTACTGGGAGCAGCTCGGTGGGCTCGCCTCGATCTGCAAGACCGCCGACGGCCTCGTCGATCGTGGGGCGGTGGCCGTCTGCGTGCTCGGCCTCTGCGACGGCTCTGGCGCACGGGTCGTCGAGGGCCGCATCGCGGGCACGATCTCACGCGAACCTCGTGGCGAGCATGGCTTCGGCTGGGACGCGATCTTCATCCCCGACGGTCACGATCGGACGTTCGGCGAGATGACCGCGGCGGAGAAAGCGTCGATGTCTCATCGCCGCCGGGCGTGGGACGCGCTCGCTAGGGATGCAGGAAGCGGTTGATCTCCGCGAGGAGCGTCGCGAGGTCGCACGGCTTCTTGAGGTAGCCGTCGGCCTGCATCTCCGCCGCGGCGCGATCGCCGGTGACATGGGCGCTGAGCACCACGACCGGGATCCGCGCGAGCGTCGGATCGGCTTGCTGCCGCGAGCGGAACTCGCGGCCGTCCATCACCGGCATCATCATGTCGAGCAGGATCACGCACGGCTGCTCCTCGGCTGCACGCAGCCGCTGCAGCGCGATCTCGCCGTTCGCGGCAGACATCGTGGGCACGTCGTGATCCTCGAGCACTTGCTCGATGGACTCGCGAATATCGTCGTCGTCTTCGATGATCATCACGCCGTGGCACATCACGCTAACCTCCTCGGTAGGCGAATCTCGAACGTCGAACCCTGGCCGACCTCACTCTTCACGGCGATCGTCCCTCCATGTGATTCGATGATCCCCTTGGAAATGTAGAGGCCCAGGCCCAGTCCCGTGAAGTGCTCGACCGGCGTCGCGCGCTCGAACGGCGCGAAGATCCGCTCGAGATCGTGGGGAGCGATGCCGATGCCGCGATCGATGACCTGGAGCGTGATCGCGTCGGGCTCCGCCATCGCGACGAGATCGACCGGCCGACCGGCGCCGTACTTGATCGCGTTCGTCGTCAGGTTGAGCACCACCTGCTCGAGTCGACGGCGATCCCAGTAGCCGCGCAGGTCCGGGCCAATCGTCACCCGCAGCTCGCTCCCGGCGGTCTTCGCCGTCTCTCGAACATCCTTGGCAACGCGCTCGAGCACCGCGGCGAGATCCAGGTCCTCCCGCTCGAGGGCGAGGCGCACCGTGGCGACGCGCGACAGATCCAGCAGGCGCTCGACGAGCTCGACGAGCCGCGAGGTCTGACGCTTCGTATCGTCGAACCGCGAGACCAACTTGGCGCGGACATCGCCGCCGACATGGCGGTCGACGAGGGCACCGATGCCGTCGAGCTTGAGGCGCAGGGCGGTCAAGGGCGTGCGGAGCTCGTGGGCAGCGACGGACAGGAAGATATCGCGCTCGCGTACGGCTTCCTCGGCACGCACGGCGCGCATCCGTTCGTACTCGGTCTGCCGATCGGCGGTGAGATCGCGGAACACGACGACCACGCCGAGCGTGTTGCCGGCCGCATCGCGGATCGGGGCGCCGCTATCCGCGATCGGTCGCTCGGTGCCGTCCCGCGCGATCAGGGCCGTGGGGTTGGCGAGACCGGCGACCACTCCTTCGTCGATGAGCACGCGCCACGCGGGGCTCGGTACGACTTCGCGCGTCGTCTCGTTGACGATCTTGAAGACCTGCTCCAACGGTTGTCCGATCGCGGCCGCTTCGGTCCACCCCGTCAGCTCCTCGGCGACGCGATTGACGCGCGTGATCCGGCCGGCTTCGTCGGTGGCGATCACGCCGTCGCCGATGCTGTACAGCGTGGACGCGAGACTCTGTTCGCTCCGCCGCAACGCCTGCTCGGCCGCGCGGCGGAGGGTGAGGTCGCGCGTGACCTTGACGAAGCCGACGAGGACGCCCTTGTCATCGAGCACGCGGTTGATCACGACGTCCGCCCAGAACTGCTCTCCGGTCTTGCGCACTCGCCAGCCTTCGTCCTCGACGCGGCCGTACTCGGTGGCGATCTGGAGCAACCGGCGCGGCTTGCCGGCGTCGCGATCCGCGGCTGGATAGAACATCTCGAAGCTGTGTCCGATCGCCTCGGCGGGTGTGTAGCCCTTGAGCCGCTCGGCGCCCGTGTTCCACGTCAGGATCTGACCGGTGCGATCGAGCATGAAGATCGCGTAGTCCTCGACGCTCTCGATCAGCATCCGCAGTTGCTGCTCGCTGTGCTTGACCAGCGTCTCGGCTTCGCGGCGCTCGGTGAGATCCCGCGTCACCTTGAGGAAGCCCATCACGGTGCCGCCGGGCTCGCGGATCGCGGTGATCACCACATCGGCCCAGAACCGCGTGCCGTCCTTGCGGACGCGCCAGCCCTCATCCTCGATGCGACCCTCGGCCGCGGCAATCGCGAGCAAGCGTTCGGGGCGCCCGGCCTGGCGATCCTCCTCGGGATAGAACCGCGAGATCTGGGAGCCGATGATCTCGGCGGGCTCGTACTGCTTGATCAGCCGCGCGCCTTCGTTCCACGTGCGCACACGACCGTCGCGATCGAGCAAGAAGATCGCGTAGTCCGCGACGCTGTCGACGACAGCCAAACTCTCCTGGCGCGCATCTCCTAGCGTCCACTCGGCCATCGGGTCTAGTTGCTTCTACCTCACTCAACAGGAGGCCGCGACGATCCACTCTCTGACGAACACCGACTCATTCGAGATGCACGTGCGTAGCCGCACGGTGTGCGTTCCTTGCCCGAGGCAAGGCTGGCTCGTGCTTTGTAGTAAGTCAGGAATGCCGTGCTGAACTACAACCACCTGCACTATTTCCACATCGCGGCCGTCGAGGGTTCCGTCGCCTCCGCAGCCGAACGTCTGGGCGTCACCCAACCCACCGTCAGCGAGCAGATCCGCGTGCTCGAGAAGACCCTCGGTGTTGCACTGTTCGAGCGCAAGGCCACGGGGCTCAAGCTGACGGATGTGGGTCGGCTCGCATTCGAGCACACGTCCGTGATGTTCCGCGCGGGAGACCGCCTGGTCGAGGCACTGGGACACGCCGAGCGAAATCTGCCTGCCACCCTGCGCGTGGGGCTGTCTTCCGCAGTCGCCCGGTCCACCACCACGAGCTTCTTGATGCCGCTGCTGGCGCTCCCGAACTGCATCCCCACGATCGAGATCGGCGACGTCGCACCGCTGCTGCGCATGCTGCGGTCGAACGAGATGGATCTCGTGATCGGTGAGTGCGAGCCGCCCGAGGCGAGTCGCAGTGGCCTCGAGAGCGTGCGGATCGATGACTGCCAGATGGTGGCCGTCGCACCACCGGGCGTCGAGCCCGAGCCCGATTGGCAGAACGTCAGCTTGCTGCAGTACCGAGCGACGTCCTCGTACCGCTGGGAGGTCGAGGCGTTCCTCGACGAGAACAGTCTTCGCCCGCAGATCGCAGCGGAGGTCGATGACTCGCAATTCCTCGTCGAGGGTGCGGCGCGCGGCGGTCACGTGGCCTTCGTGCCGCGCTCGGTGGCAAAGGACGTCATCGCCTCGGGTCGCTTGCGGATCCTCGCGCGGCTGCCGTCGAGCTCGAGCGTCTACGCGCTGTATCAGAGCTCCGATACCTCCGAGCTCGCCCGCCGCGCGGTCGAGGTGCTCGTGCAGCACGCCCAGATCGCTGACTAACCCTAGAGTTCGCCTGTGTCGATCCTTCGACCAGGCGAATGATGGGGAACGGGGTGGCTCTGGGGTTGGAGTAGATGGAAACGAGCGGCGGCATCTGCTACCCCGCTGCATGCGCATCGATCGAGTCTATACACGCGGTGGAGATCGGGGAGAGACGTCCCTGATCGGTGGCAACCGGGTCTCGAAGGCCGCCCCTCGCATCGAGTGCTACGGCACGATCGACGAGCTCAACGCGACGGTCGGGCTCGTCGTCGAAGCGTTGGTCAGCTCGGCTGCGGGTCCGCACCTGTCGCCAATCTTGCGGCGCGTCCAGAACGAGCTGTTCAATCTTGGCGCAGAGCTCGCGGCGCAGGATGCCGAGCTTCGCAGCAAGTTGCCACGCATCGAGCAGCGCCACATCGACGGGCTCGAGCGCGACATCGATGCCGTCAACGACGACCTACCGGTCTTGAAGTCGTTCGTGCTCCCCGGCGGCGGCTGGCCGTCGGCGTACTGCCACCTCGCGCGCACCGTGTGCCGGCGCGCCGAGCGACTCGTCGTTCGTGTCGCCGAGACCGAAGATGTCGGCGAGCTTGCTGTCCAGTACCTCAACCGACTGTCCGACGCGTTGTTCGTGTGGGGGCGGTGGTGCGTGCTGAAGGACGGCAAGGACGAACCGCTGTGGGAGTCGCGGACTACCTGACGCTTCCGGCCGCCCCTGGAGCGACATCGTGGCGTCCGTCGGGGTGTACGTACCAACGATGACCTCGGATTTCGGTCGCGGATCACGGTGTGATTCACGTGGCGTGCGCCTATAGTCCAGCCGTGTCGGAATCCGGCAAGCAGTCTGAAAGTGCCAAGCAACTCGCGGAAGCGGAGGAGCAGGCCAAAGTCCGGTTCGAGAAGGCGATGACGGAGCTGCGCGAGGGGGCCTACCGGTTCGCGTCGCGTGCCCGCAGTCAGTCCGAGCTGATCATCGAGGAGCTGATCGATCCCGAGGGCGAGACCGTCGCTTCGCTCGCGGAGGTCGAAGGCGAGACCGGTGCCCTCGCTCTGGCGCAGTCCCTCGAGCTCATCACCTTCGATACGTGGCTGTTCGGCCAGATCGGCGACAAGGACGAGCTCGACCTCAAGTCCGAAGAGCACTGGGAGATGTGGTTCTCCTTTGGTGCATGGATCGGCGAGACGATCCGTCGCCGGCACGGTGGCCACTGGTTGATGATGGGCGACGACCCGCACACGTGGCGCGTCGGCTTCTCGAAGATCTTCCTCGAGATCGCGCCGTTCGTGTTCGCGGAGCAGCTACTTCGCATGGGCTCGGGCGCGACGCGCAAGATGGTCACCGAGATCGAGCGGCTGCGGACCCTCCACGACGTCGATCAAGAGGTCGAGATCAAGCTCTCGATCCCGTTCGAGGCCCACAAGGAGACCGTGCCCGAGGGTGCGCACGAGGCCCTCGATCAGCTCGCCGCATTCCTCGAGCAGAACGACTTCATCGAGCTCGTCCAGGTCGATGGCTTCGCGGACGCCGATGGCGAGCCCGAGGCCAACAAGCGCCTGTCACTCGCACGTGCCGAAGAGGTCATCAAGTACCTCGTCACCCGCAAGGTCAGCTCCAAGCGCCTACAAGCCAAGGGCTACGGCTCGGAGCACGAGCTCGCAGCGAACGATACCGACGAGAACAAGGCGAAGAACCGCCGCGTCGAGTTCGTCGTCCTCGATCAGAAGGAGCGGCCGCCGCTGCTCGATCGGTTTGTCGCGCAGCACTACATCCGCCTCCACACGGTGCCGCTGGGGCAGTGGATGTCGATGGACTTCGCGCGGCTCGCGAAGCTGTGGAACGAGGAGCCGGTCGCGAAGCTCGTCGAGGCCGTCAAAGAGGCCGGTCCGCGCCTCGGCCCCGGCAACTCGCAGGTGGTCGAGCAGGTCGTCGCAGCGATCAGCCGCGCGAACCAGGAGCAGCCGATCGCGAAGCAGACCGGCGATCGCGGCCTGTTCGAGGCGATCGCCCAGATCGTCGCACTCCGCCGTGCCACGGCCCCGGTCGCGATCGACATCCTCGAGCGCGTCGTGATGCCGGCGCTCCACGTCGGCATGCCCGAGAAGTTCCCGCCGCTCGACGAAGACGACCTCGGTAACCTGCGCAAGGGCATCGAGATGTTCGCCTTCTTCGTCGAGGTTATCCCCCACCAGTACCAGGCGGACGACGAAGGGTTCCTCGGCACGATCCCCCACGAGCAGCTCACCACGCCCTACGCGGACCGCAACGTCCTCGAGATCGGCAAGGGCGACTGGGTCGTCGTCAACCCCGAGCACTTCCTCCCGATGCTCGGCACCTTCGAGCCGCAGAAGATGCTCGACAAGTACGACGAGTTCGTCAAGTACGTGAACACCATCCCCGAGGCGCCGCGCCGTCGTGATGATGGTCGGATGCTCGCCGAGACCGCCATCCGTGCGCTCGCCGACTTGAAGCAGTGTGTGGCCGTCGCCGCGCAGAACCAAGACGCGCTGCTGTTCCGTCTGCTGCCGCCGCCGGGCTGAGCCGACGGCGATTCCACGTCATGACTGAGGGCCGGCGCCGTCACCGCGGCCGCCGCGCGCACACGACACCGTGCTTCACGCGCTTCCATAGCATCGCGAGCCAGGGTCGGTCCTCCCCGATCAGTGCGACAGCAAGTAGCAGACGCCGCTGAAGCACGTCATCGCGCGATTCTCGGTGGTCCAGATCGTCAGCGGCAGCGTGGTCGCCTTGTACTGGCAAGTGAGTCGGTACTCGACGAGCGTCTCCTGCAGCCCGAACTGCTTCACCCGCGCACGGCCGGCCGGCGAGATGTCGACATCCGCCGTGACCTCGACGAGCGAGGCAGGCGTGGTCTCGCGCTTGGCCTGTTCACACGTGCCATGCCACGGCGTGGTGTAGCCCTCACCGATCACGACCTCGCGACCATACGTCCCCAGCGCATCGTCCTCGGACAGCGACGACTTGGTGCCCATCTCGTGACTCGACACCAGCCACGTGAAGGTCAGCGGATCGACCACTGGCTTCGGGGCTGCGGGCTCTGGCGTGCCGCAGCACGCGAGCAACAAGCTAAAGCGAAGATTCCGCACCACGTAGCGGCAATGACACCACGAAACGCGCGCCACCGGTGGGGGGCTTCTCGGGCGCGATGCGTAGCTCGCCACCATGCTCGATCGCGATCTTGCGCGCGATCGCGAGGCCCAGGCCCGTGCCCGTGGCCTTGGTCGTCACGTAGGGCTCGAAGATCTTCTCGCGCTTCGCCTCCTCGACACCCTTGCCGTGATCGTCGACGGTGATCGTCACGCCGTCGTTCTTGATCCCCCAGCCGATCACGACGTCACCCGCCGTCCCGTTCTCCTGCCCCGCATGGATGCCGTTCTCGATCAGGTTCGCGAGTACGCGCTTGAGCAGCAGCTTGTCGGCGCGGACGGTGACCGGGGTTGCCGGCGGCTCGAGCTTGAGCCGCGGCGCCACCATCGGGTCGAGCTTGAGATCCTCGATCAGCTCCGCGAGTGCGAGCGGGGCAGGTTCGACCTTTGGCAACGCACCCAGGGTGCGGAAGGTGTCGACCAACCGCCGCAGCCCCTCGATCTCCTCCTCGACGATCTCCTGCGTGTCGACCAGCTGCTTCTTGAGCTTCGGATCGTCGCCCTTGTACGCCGCGACGCACTGCTGCACCGCGAGCTGGATCGGCGTCAGCGGATTCTTGATCTCGTGCGCGAGCTTGCGCGCGACGTCCTGCCAGACGCCCATGCGCTGCAGGTACTCGACCTGCATCCGCGTCTCGTCGAGATCGTCGAGCATCGTGTCGAACGCGCCGCCGAGCTCCGCCATCTCGTCGCGCCCTCGCAGCTCGACGCGCGCATCATGATGACCCTCGGAGACCCGTCGCGCCGTCTTCACCAGCGCCTCGATCCGGTTGGTGATCCGCGTCGAGTACCACAGGCCGAGCGCACCGGCGAGGATCGTCGCGAACGCCATCACGACGAGGAACGCCGTGGTGTAGCCACCAGGCAGGTCCGATTCGTTGACCGACATGATCATGCGCGTGGTCTCGATCGCGCGCTTGATCTGCTCGAGATCCTCGTTGACCGTCGCCGAGACCTGGAACGTCAGCCGCAGGCTCGCACCGCTGTCGCCGAACGGCTCGTCGACGACCTTCTGGCGCCACTGCGGGCCCGCGAGCGGCCGCGTCGCCTCCGCGAACAGCGACCCGTCGGCGCGCAGGATCGCGAGCCCGACCAGGCCCGATTGCGTGGGCTCGCCGAGCACGCGCTCGAGCTCGCCCGAGACGTCGAGCTTGAAGGCGTCGATCACGGTGGCACCTGCGCTCGCCGGATCGAGCACTGTCATGTCGGGACGCCGCGCGAGCCGACCACCGACCTCGGCGTGCCAGCGCTTCGTGGTGTCGATCCACTGGTGGTACGTGCGCATCGACTTCTCGAGCACGTTGATGCGCGACATGCCGGCCTCGACGGAGGCGAGGTTGGTGGCGACGCGACCGATATCGCCGATGAAGTACCAGGCGACACCGAGCGGCATCATCACGATGACGATCACCAGCGCCAGGAAGCGCGCGCGGAGGGAAAACCGGATCTGCATCAGGGTTTCGGCCGGAAGAACGGCTGTGATTGCCAGCGCAGCACCCGGTCCGCCTCGGGGAATTTGGGGTTGACGAACACCGAGACGAACGACCCGAAGAACGCACCGCCGCGATCGAGCCCGCCGGTGCCTTGCGACAACCAGCGATTGACCTCGGCGAGCGTCTCCTTCGAGACCGGGTTGAGCTCGACCTGCATCGCGAGGACGAACACCTGATCGTACGGCAGTGCCGACAGTCGCGCGACGACGATATCGTCGAACGCGGTGAGCCGCTTGAGCGCGTCGGCCTTGCGCTTCTCCTTGAACTTCCTGCCGTCGATGTTGAGATAGAAGATCTCGTCCCACGGCTCGTAGCTGACCTGCCGCTGCAGCGCAGTGCCGGCGACCGGCTGGTTCGAGCCCTGCGGAAAGATCACGATCCGGATGATCACCGTCGAGGCCGGGCCATCGTCGATCGCGTCATAGGCGGCGTTGTCGAACAGCTTGGTCAGCGCCGTCCCGGAGACGGTGAGCACGTCGTTGCGCTCGACGAAGCGCATCTTCGCCAGCTCGGGCTTGGTGTCGTCGGCGCGCGCGGTCCCTGCCAGACCGAGAACGAGCGCTATGACGACGACGCGGATCACCTCACGCGCCCCAGGGCGTTCGCGATCGTCAGCTCGAAGATGCCGACGTCGGTGTCGAGCCGGATGCCGGCGTCCGCGTAGATGTCGATCGGCAGCGAGTTGTAGATCGAGCGATCGCGGGTCTTGAGATCCTTGAGCTCGCCGAGTCCCCACAACCCGGCGCCAAAGAACAGGTCGCTCCCGTAGACGCGCTTCTTGCCCGGGCCGCGCCACAGCTGGATCGCGTACTCGAGCGTGACGTGACCGCCGAGGTCGCCGTACGTCGGTTTGTCCGAGCGCGTGTGCAAGATGTTGAGCGGCGACGCCGTCGACAACACGAGCCCAAGGGCGCGCGGTGTCAGCATGCGATCGACATCGGCGATGTGGATGCGATCGAAGCGCGGCGCGTTCCCGATCACCACACCGCCGGCGATCTTGAGCCCGATCGCGTGCTTCTCGTTGTGGCGGGGCCAGAACTTCTCGAACCGTCCAAACAGCGTGCCGAACTGGTAGTCCGAGAACGGCGCGCCGAGCTCGGCGCCGACGGCGACGTGCGATCCAGAATGCGACAGGATCGGATCCGGCCGCGTATCGCGATCGAACGTCAGGTTCAACGCCGTCGCCGTGCTGGTGCCCGGCTCGAGGTGCAGATCGATCCCGACGACCCGGCCATCCTCGAGCGTCTGCGTCGGCGCACCCGGCAAATCCGCGCTGATCTCTTCCCATCTCAACCCGCCCGACACCCGCGTCAGGCCCGTGACGTCGTACGTCAGCCCGGCGCGCCACCCGAAGCGCCGATACGGCAAGGCCTCGAGCTCGTCGAGATCCGGCGTGCCCTTCGAGCCGACCGTGCGAAACGCTTCCGCTCCACGCACCAGCGTCAGCGACGACGAGGCCCCGAGTCGCGAGCCCCGGATCGATGGCACCGCGAAGCGCAGCTCGCCGGCCCACTGCGCGCGCATGCCGGGCACCTCGTCGCTGCCGGCGGCATAGATGAAGCCGCCGCCGAGCGAGACACCCAACCCCAGGAGATTTCGCTCGGACAGATCCGCGCCGGCCCAGTACGGCGACAGCCCGTTGGAGCCGAACCACAAGCGATTGAGCACGATCGTGCCGCGCTCGATCACGGTGATCACGAGGACCACCTGACCGCGCGCACTGCCCTTCGCGAGCTTGACCTTGACGTCGCGGAAGAAGCCGAGTGCGAGCAACTTGAAGCGCGCCTTCTGCAGTCGCTTGTCGGACGCCCGTAGCGCATCACCGGGCTGGATCGGCAGCGCGCGGCGGACCACGTCGTCCTGGGTCACCGTGTTGCCCTCGACATCGACGCGCTCGATGAACAGCACCGGCCCGAGCTCTTCGTCGGCTGGGTCCTCTGGCTGCTCGTCGGGCGGCTGCTCGTCGGGCGGCGGCTCGTCGGGCGGCTGCTCGTCGGGCGGTTGTTCGGGCGGCGCTTCTCCGCCCGGCGTCAGCGGCTCGGGATCGTCGGCGTGCGCGACGGACGCCGAGAGGACAAGCGCGAGCAGCGCCCAGCAAAGTCGCATCGGTAGATAACGTAGCGCGCCCATCACCGCGGGTGCTACCGTCGAGCCGTGCGGTTGGTCGTGCTGCTGGTGATCGGGTTGCTGCTCGGCTGCAACGACATCCGTGACTTCACCGGGCGCTGGGCAGGCGAACGCGTCGGCACGTCGCCGGCACTGCGGGTCGGCCCGGGTGAACTGGTCACACTCGAGATCGACGGGATCGACAACCACGGTATTCGAGCGCGGATCGCGATCCCCGGTCTTCTGAACGAGACGGAGATCACGTCGCTCGAGGGCGCTGAAGCCGATGCGCTCGCGAACCTGTCATTTCCCGGCAATCCGCTGCGGGTGTTCCTCGCGTTCGCCGCGATGCCCACGGGTGATGCCGTGGTGTTGATCGGCCTCTACGATGACGACCGCCTCGACGTTCGCGTGCTGCGCGCCGGCCCCGAGCCCCTCTACGCGATCTTCGCGCTCCAGCGCAGCCCCTGATCGAACCTCGCGCTATTCTCGCCGGACCCGTGAATTGCCCGCACTGCAACGTGGCCAACCCCGACGAAGCACGCTTCTGTGCGGCGTGTGGCAAGGCGACGTCGGTCACCGAGCCGGTCTCGCATCCTCACCTCAAGGCTCCACTGGAGCTGGTCGGCAAGGAGATCGCCGGTCGCTATCGCCTGCTCGCGAAGCTCGGTGAGGGAGGGATGGGCGCGGTCTACAAGGCCGAGCAGATCTCGCTCAAGCGCGCGTGCGCGGTGAAGCTGCTGAAGGGCGACGTCGCGAGCACCGAGTTGATGCTGCGGCGGTTCGATGCCGAGGCCAAGGCCGTCGCGGCGCTCTCGCATCCCAACACCGTCAACATCTACGACTTCGGTCAGGATACCGACGGCACGTTCTTCATCGCGATGGAGTACGTCGAGGGTCGCTCGCTACGCGAGGTGATCCACACCGAGTCGCCGTTGCCGAGCCGCCGCGCGTTGTCGATCGCATCGCAGGTCGCCGCCTCGCTCTCCGACGCGCACTCGCACAACATCATCCATCGCGATCTCAAGCCGGATAACGTGATGTTGTCGACGCGCGGCCGGCAGAAGGACATCGTTCGCGTCCTCGATTTCGGGATCGCGAAGCTGCGCGACGAGGGCCGTGCCACGCAAGCCGCGATGACCCAGGCCGGCGACATGCTCGGCACCCCGCAGTACATGGCGCCCGAGCAGATCCGCGCGGAGCAGATCGACGGCCGCACCGACGTCTACGCGCTCGGCTGCATGCTCTACGAGATGCTCACCGGTCGGATGCCCTTCGAGGGCGCCACGGTGCTCGCGATCCTGTCGAAGCACCTGACCGAGACGCCGGTCGCACCGTCGCAGCGCCGCACGGATCTCCAGATCCCGCCGCAGGTCGATCACCTCGTGATGTCCGCGGTCGCGAAAGATCCGAACGCGCGGCCGCCGACGATGGAGCTGTTCGGCGAACAGATCAGTGCGCTCCTCGCGCAACTTCCGGCGGAGACGGGCCAGGGCACGGCGCAGGTCTCGACACCGATGTCGGCGGTGCACGGTGTCGTCGGCCCGACGATGGCGACCGGACCGGGGCCGGCGTTCGCTGCGCCGGCCGCCTTTCCACCCCCCGCGCAACCAGTCTACGCACCGCAGCCGCTGACGGCGCCGCCGCTGGTTCCGGCCAACTACGGCACCCCGCACGTGCAGCCCTCACCGGTCTACAGTCCGTCTCCCGAACCACCCGGTGCTCCTCCGCCCCGTGGGGGCAAGGGCAAGCTGCTGATCGTCGCGATCGGTGCGATCGTACTGATCGGCGGCGGCATCGGCATCTTCGCCGCCACCCGCAAGAAGGATCAGCCGGTCGTCGCCACCGCGGATGCCGGCGAGACGCCCGAGACGCCCGACAAGCCCGAGACCCCGCCCGACAAGCCCGAGACACCCGACAAGCCAGAGACGCCGCCCGACGCGCCCGACCCGAACGTCGATGATCCGTGGGAAATCGACGACCCCGAGCCCACCGGCGGCGACATCAACGCGCGGGCGATCGCGACCGTGACCGCATTCAAGACCGCGATCTGCACCTGCAAGACGATGCAGTGTGCGATCGGTCCGTCGGAAGCCTATGGCAAGTGGGCCGCCGGAATCGGTCCGAAACTCGGACAGCTGAACAGCGCCACCACGACCGCGTTGACGAAGCTCAGCACGGAGATCGCGGCGTGCTCGAAGCGGATCATGGCCGCAACGCAGCCGAAGGCGGACCCGGTCACGGAGATCGAGGCCCTCGCCGTCAAGGCGTGCTCGTGCAGTGATGCGGCGTGTGGCAAGCGCGTGCTCGACGCCGTGCTCGGGTGGGCTCGCAAGTGGAAAGACCAGGACGAGACTGGCGTCGACCAGGAGCGGGCGACCTCGGCGGGCGAGCGGATCCTGAAGTGCGTGGTCAACGCCGGCGTCACGCCGGACGACATGGCCGTCGTCGCCGAGCAGCTCCAGAACTTGTGAGCTAACCCGCCTGTGTCGATCCCTTCGACCAGGCGAATCATGGGAACGGGGTGGCTCGTCCTCGAGCCGGGGCCCCGAAGACAATCGACCGGGTGAGCGCGATCGCGCGAGCTCCGGGGGTAGGCTCTGAGCGTGACCGTTCACAACACGCCCGAAGGCTCCGCCATTCGCCTCACGCAATACGCGCGCGGCGGTGGTTGAGCCGCCAAAGTTCGGCTCGGTGAGCTGACGCACGTGCTCGAGCAACTGCCGGCCGGCAGCTCCGGAGAGCTGCGCCGCGCGGATATCGTCGTCGATCACGCGTACTCCGATGATGCGGCGATCGTGCGCGGACCGAACGGACGCGATCTCGTGCTCACCGCCGATGTCATCGCCCCCCTGGTCGACGATCCGGAGAGTTTCGGTGCGATCGCCGCCGCGAACTCGATCTCCGACGTCTACGCGATGGGTGGCGTGCCGCGATTCGCCCTCAACCTGGTGTTCTTCCCCGATGACGTGCTGCCACTCGAGGTGCTGCACGCGATCCTGCGCGGCGGTGCTCGGATCTGTTCCGAGGCCGGCGTCGCCGTCGTCGGCGGCCACACGGTGCGCGATCCCGAGGTCAAGTTCGGCCTCTCGGTGACCGGCGATGTCGGGCCGGGTGAGCTGTGGAGCAACCGCACTGCGAGGCCGGGGCAGTCGCTCGTGCTCACCAAGGCGCTCGGCACCGGGGTGATCGGACAAGCGATCAAGAAGGGCCTCGCGAGTCCCGAGGCGATGGCTGCCGCGATCAGGTCGATGACCACGCTCAACGCGAGCGCCGCTCGGATCGGGCACACCCACGGCGTGACCTCCGCGACCGACGTCACCGGCTTCGGCCTGCTCGGTCACCTCCGAAACATCGTGCGTGGCAGTAACGTCGGCGCGAGGATCGAGATCTCGATGTTGCCCCTCCTCCCCGACGCGATGCTTCACCTCAAGAACCAGGTGTGTCCCGCGGGCAGCAAGGCGAACCGCGCGTTCGTCGCCGAGCTGACGCGGTGGGCATCGGGCGTGCCGCTGGCCGCCGAACCGCTCAGCGAGGTCGAGCCGGAGCTGCTCGCGTCGCTCGCGTGCGATGCGCAGACGTCGGGTGGCTTGCTCCTCTGCGTGCCCGCCGATCGCGCGCAGGCATGTGTCGACGAGCTCCGCGCGGCCGACCTACCCGCCGCTCGGATCGGCGAGCTCGTCGACGAACCGGGCATCGAGCTGGTGTCGTGAGGGTGCTCGCGATCCTCCTCGTGCTGTCGAGCGTGGCCTTCGCCGACAAGCCGTCGAAGTCCGCCGAAGCGTGGCTCGCCGCGATGACCGGTGGCACCACCGCACCGGCGCTCAACAAGCCACTCGCGTTCAGCGTGCAGAGCGATCGATCCGAGTGCGCGAAGCTCGCGCGCGGCAAGGCCAGCTCGGCGCCGGAGCTCGCCTTGCTCAAGGCCTGCTTCGTCGCGACCTGGTCGTATGTCGCAAAGGAAGCGACGCTGACCATCGAGGACATCAAGCTGAAAGATCTCGACGGCGATCAGCTGCGGTGGAACAAGACCGCGCCGAAGGGCACCACCTGGGTGCGCGCATCGCGGAGCTACGCCGGGCAGGACCTGACGATCCGGCTCGCGCTCGCCAAAGACCGCACGGTGCTCGCCGTCTGGTTCGTGTACGCCGAGCACGACGGCGAGTGAGTTAGCCCAGATACGGCTCGTGACAGACGACCTCGACGTTGTGGCCGTCGGGATCGAGCACGAACGCGCCGTAGTAGTCCTGGTGATAGTGCGCGCGCACACCGGGTGCACCGTTGTCCTTGCCGCCGGCCGCGAGTGCCGCGTCGTAGAACGCCTTGACCTCGGAGCGGCGATTCACCCGAAACGCCACGTGCACGTGGTCGATCGGCTTGTCGCTCGGGCGGCCATCGATCCAGAAGTCCGGTTTCGGGGCGACGCCGTACCCCACGCCGCCCGGGAACTCCATCAGCTGGGCGTAGCCAATCGGCGCCAGCGCGTTCGCGTAGAACGCCTTGCTGCGGGCGAGGTCGGAACAACGAATCCCGATGTGATCGATCATGGCGGAAACATTACCAGCCCGCGGAAACGGAGTAAGCTCGCTAACGTGCGACTGGCGTTCGTCCTGTTGATCTGCGCTCTGCTGACCACGAGCGCCGAGGCTGGCCGTTCGCAATACGCCTGGCTGTACGGCGCCGAGGTGCTGCCGGAAAAAAGCGTCGAGGTCCAGCAGTGGGTCTACGAGCGCAACGGCCTGGTCGACGACACCACCAAGGACACCGCGCTGTGGTGGGGTGTGCTCGTCGGGATCTCCGATCAGCTCGAGCTGGTGATCCCTGTCGAGCTGCTGTGGCGCCGCGTCGGTGGCGATCCCAGCACGACCGATTTTACCGTCGAGAAGTACGGCGCCGAGCTTCGCTACCGCTTCACCAAGCTCGATCCCGAGAAGCCCGATGGGTTTGGCCCGCTGGTCCGGATCGCGGCGAAGCGCGACGTCAACCAGCGCGACACCACCATCGCCGAGGCCGACTTCGTGCTCGCCTACCAGTCAGGCCGCTTCCACGGCCAGATCGATCTCGGAACCATCGCCAAGATCAACGCCGATCCCGAGGTCGAGCTCCATCCCGCGGTCGGCGTCTCGATCGAGGTCAAGAACAACCTGCGGTTCGGCGTCGAAGGCATCGCCGTGGTGAATCTCGATCGGGAGTTGAACAAACGGGACTGGGCGGGCGTCGGACCCAACATGTCGTGGACCTCTGGCCGGTTCTGGCTGTCCGCCTCCTTCCTGGTAGGCGTCCATCAGATCAACACCGCGCCACGCTTCATCTGGGGAGTCTTGTTCTGATGCGTGCCTTGCTAGCGCTGCTGTTGGTGTCGTCGGTCGCGTATGCACAACCCAAAGCCAAGGGCCACACGGTCAGTGGCACGGTGACCGTCACCGAAGCCGACGGCAAGACCGACGTGACTGGCGTCGAGGTGATCGTCTACGTCGTCGGCACGCCCGACGAGCCCGGCAAGGAAGTCGTCGCGGCCACGATCACGCAGACCAGCGATCGCAAGTTCGTGCCCGATCTCGTAGCGATCACGACCGGTGAAAAGGTCGAGTTCCCGAACGGTGGCAAGCTGCTACACAACGTGTTCTCACAGAAGCCGAAGTTCGATCTCGGCTCGTTCGAGAAGGGCGAGAAGAAGGATACGAAGGACGCCTTCAAGAACTACAAAGGCACCGCCGAGATCTACTGCAACATCCACCCCGAGATGGCAGCCACGGTGCTCGTGCTACCGAACCCGTATCACGCGTCGCTCGACAAGAAGACGAAGAAGTTCACGATCGCGAACGTGCCTCCTGGCAAGTTCAAGCTCTACGCGTACACCCGTCGGATGGAGAAGCCGACGATGAAGGTGCTCGACACCACGGCAGGTGACGCGACGGTCGATTTCAAGATCGCGCGAGGTGCGGAGACCAAGCACCTCAACAAGTACGGCGAGAAGTACAAGGACGGAAAGTCGTACCCGTAGTCGCTACTCTTCTTTGAGGTAGCGCACCACGCTGGCATCCAGCCGGCTCTGCACGAGACGGATCACGCTGTCGATCTCGTCGACGGGCATCGCGAGCTTCGCAGCCAGCCGCCGCCGTGTCGCCGAGACCAGCGCACCACGCGCACGCGTCAGCCAGCGAGCCGCCGTCGCGCGATGCACACCATACGCGGCGCCGAGCTCGTCGATCGACAGCTTGTCGACGATCTGCTGCCGCAACAGCGTGCGGTCCTCGGCATCGAGCTCGGCGATCGCTTCGCGCAGCGAGGTCGCGAACTGCGTGCGGTACTCGCCCTTGAGTCGCTCGAGCACTGGATCGTCGCCGTTCGCACCGAGCATCTCCTCGAGCTGGCGATCCGTGCTCGGCGAGACCTCGCGCGCGGCCTTCTTGAGGTGGCGGATCAGCTCGCGCGTCGCGGTGATCCGCACCCAGCCGCGCAGCGGGCCCTTGCCCTTGTAGCCGGCGATCCCCGGGGGCTTGTCCTCGCGTGCGACCAGCAGCTGGACGCGCAACAGCTGCTTGACCTCGTCGACCATGTCCTTCGGCGCACGGGTGGTCGCGCCGGCCGCATCGACCTCGGTCAGGATCGAATCGAATGCGGCATGCGCCGTCGGTTCCTGCGCCGCGCACGCGGCCGCGAGGGCGACGTCGCCGGCCGGCAGGGTGGTCAACGCGGACGCGAGGTCCTCGCCGGCGAGCCGTGAACCGACGAACTCGACGAGGGTAGCGTCGTCGAAGCGTACCGCCGGCCAGGTGGCGCGCGCCTCGCTGGTCAGCGACGACCATGCCGATTCCGCGCCGGCTCCGGCAAGCAACCCACTCGCCCGGGCCAGGTCGGCAATGGGGTCCACGGCCCGTATCGTGGCACAATGCGCTGTCTCGATGGAGTGCCTCGACGCGAACGCGGTGCAAGACCTGATGTCAGGGGCGCTGGACGACACGTCCCGAACCTCCGTCGTGAAGCATCTCGACGATTGCGACGATTGCCGCGGCCTGCTCAGCATGCTCGCGAAGGAAGCGACCTGGGACGCGGCGGTGCGAACGATCGGCGAGGCTCCGCCGAAGGCAGACCTCAGGAAGCTCGCGCTCGCGCACACCCAGCACACCGACAGGCCGAGCCGAGCCGAGTCAGGTCAGCTGCCGCACCGGCCCACGCCGGACCCACTCGGTGACACCGCCGACGTCTCGCTGATCAAGCAGAGCGGGATGCGGCAGATCGGCAAGACGTTCGGCAAGTACACGCTCGTCGATCGGATCGGCGCAGGCGCGATGGGCGTCGTGTATCGCGCGGAGGATCCCGCTCTCGGAAGAAAAGTCGCGCTCAAGCTGCTGCACAAGCCCGACGACGCGCTCGCGAAGCGACTGGTGCAAGAAGCCAAGTCGATGGCGCAGGTCAACCACCCGAACGTCGTGCAGGTCTACGACGCCGGGATCTCGGATGGCTCGACGTTCATCGCGATGGAGCTGATCAAGGGCGGCAGCCTGCGCAACTGGCAGCAGGAGAAACGCCCGATCGCGGAGGTCGTCGAGGCGTACATCGCCGCGGGTCGCGGGCTCGCCGCGGCGCACGCCGCCGGCATCATCCACCGCGACTTCAAGCCGGATAACTGCCTGGTCGGCACCGATGGTCGCGTCCGCGTCACCGATTTCGGTCTTGCCTCGGCGCGCCCGAACGAAGGCAGCGACGAGACGCCCGAAGAGCTCGAGTTGACCAACTCCGGAGTCGTGCTCGGCACGCCGGCGTACATGGCGCCGGAGCAGTTCACCGGCGGCAACGTCGATCCACGGACCGATCAGTTCAACTACTGCGTCGCGCTCTACGAGGCGCTGTATGGCGTGCGCCCGTTCAAGGGTAAGTCGTTCGACGAGCTCGGCGACAACGTCTGCGAAGGCCGCGTGTCGCCGGCGCCGGCGGGTGCGCGGGTCTCCGGCGCGATGCGCAAGATCCTGCTGCGCGGTCTGTCGAAGGTGCCGGGCGATCGCTATCCGACGATGGATCACCTGCTCGACGATCTCGGGCGCGATCGATCGCGCGCGTGGCGCATCACCGGGTTCGTCGCCGCCGCACTCGCCGCCGTACTCGGGCTCGGTCTGTTCGCCGACTTCGTGGTGCGCGATCGAGTGTCGGCTTCGAACTCGCAGTCGTTCGATGCCACCGGCGTGCAGATCGATCGCGCGTTCGGCCTGCTCGTCGATCGGCTCGACGCGAACACCAACCAGATGTACTACCAGGCCGCGATCAACGACGTGCGCAGCTATCGCGACGAATCGGAGTTCGGACTCGGCGACGAGGCCAGCGATCGCAAGCGGCTCGGTGAGATCCACGGACAGCTCGGTGCCACCGACTGGAGCTCGTGGAAGATCAACCGCTCGCTGCAGCTCGCGATCGTCGACTACAAGGGCCGGCTGCTGTTCAGCCAGCTCGTACAGGACGATCCGGTGAACCCGTTCTCGTCGAAGAATCCGCCCGTGCTGATGACGCTGCCGTGGGTCAAGGCGGCGTTCGACGGCACCGAGAAGACGCTGGTGCTGCAATCGACGACCCCGAAGAAGCTCCCCACGCCCGAGCTGTTCGGTGCACAACCAAACTTCCCGCTCGCCCTGTGCTTCACACGTGCGTTCGTCGGCTCCGGCGAGACCAAGGAGGTCGTTGGTGCGCTGGTCCAGACCATCGATGCCGCCGAGTTGATCGACGAGATCCGCCTCGACGACAAGATGTTGATCTCGATCGTCACCAACGATGGCGTCCACGTCGGGCAGGAGATCCCCGATGCGGTGATCGATGCTGCGCGCGATGACGCTGTCGTCGAGATCGAGCACGAGGGGCGGCCCTACCAGGTTCTCCGCCAACCGCTGACGTCTCTCGAGGACTCGATCGCACGCGTGCGGTGGAAGTCCGAAAAGCGAGCAGGTCCGTCGCCACTACCGACCAGGCCACCGGTGGGCTACGTCGTGATGGCGCGCGAGCTCGGCGGCGTGCTCTCCGGGCTGTTTACCAATGCGCGGCTGATGTTCGTGATCGCCGCGATCGCTGCGCTCGGGATCGCGATCGCCACCTGGTTGCGTGTGCGCCAGCTGACCCGCTGATGCCTGTGATCCTCTGTGCGATGCGACGGCCACCTATCGTCGGGTCTGTCACAGATCCGACCGCAGCTGACCCGCGCGGAGCACGGGTTCGTGCATCATCGAGCGATGCGAATCGTCGCCCTGGGTCTTGCCTCGCTGTTCATCTCCGGAGCCGCGCATGCGCATATCGCGATGACGAAGCCCGCACCGCGCGGCGTCGATCAGAAGGCGGGGCCGTGCGGTAAGAGTGGCTCGACACGCGGCACGAATGTCACCGAGTTCGCGCCCGGTGAGACGCTCATGGTCGAGTGGGACGAGACGGTCGATCACCCCGGTCACTATCGGATCGCGTTCGACGATGACGGCAACGACTTCACGAACCCGAACAATCCC
>JBBQJJ010000094.1:0-23336 GCA_038325805.1 Haliangiales bacterium | reverse complement strand
ACCGCCGCGGATCAGCGTCGCGAGGGGGGCGGCGCGGATCAAGTCTGCGAGGACCATCCGGTCGTCCTCGACGAAGTGAGCCGGCTGATACATCAGCGCTTGCGCCGCTTGGTGAAGTCGTGCGCGAGCGTGCGCTCGACGGCGATCAGGAACGCGCGGATCGACTTGTCGAGCGCCGGCTTCGGCGTGTCCTCGATCTTGGTATGCGAGACCCCCGGGCTGCTCATCGCGAACACCATCGCCGTGGGCACGAGCGGCACCATCTCGGCGGCATCGTGGAGCGGCCCCGACGGCAACTCGGGTGCGTGACCGGTGACCTGCTGGACGGCCTCGCGGATGAAGCCCATCAGCGTCGGATCGAACAGCCGTGGCGTGATGTGGAGCAGCGGGCTCCAGCTCACCTTGACCATGTGCTTCTTCGCCGCCTTCGCCGCGGCTGCCTTCGAGTCGGCGAGCATCTGCTTGAGGATCTTCGCGTCGAGCGCGCGCAGGTCGAGCGAGATCTCCGCCCTGCCGGGCACCGCGGTGACGAAGCCGGGCTCGACCTTGACCACGCCGCAGGTGGCGACGACGCGCGTCTTCGGCGTCTTGCCGCTGTACTTGATCGTGACCGCACGGCAGGCGAGCGCGAACTCGGCGGCGGCGAGGAACGCATCCTTGCGCAGGTGGATCGGTGCGGCGCCCGAGTGCGCGGCTTGGCCGACGAACGTGATGTTGTAGCGCTCGACGCCCATGGTCCCGAGCACCACGCCGACCGGGCGCTTGAGCTCCTCGAGCACCGGGCCTTGCTCGATGTGGAGCTCGAGATAGGCGAGGGCGTCGAGCTTGTCGAAGTACCCGCGGGCGGTGCCCATGCTGTCGAGCGAGATGCCGTTCTCGGCGAGCGCGTCGGGGAGCTTGACGCCCGCGCGATCGGTGAGATGTGCGAGCTCGCCGTGCGCGTCGAGGGCACCCGCGGAGGCCGCGGACCCGGTGAGGCTGCGCCCGAACCGCGCGCCTTCTTCGTCGGCCCAGTCGACGACCCGGATCGTCAGCGGCGGGGTGCCCTTCGCCTTCTCGCGCCGAAGCACCTCGAGGCCGGCGAGCACGCCGAGGCAGCCGTCGAGCCAGCCGCCGCCGGGCACCGAGTCGAGGTGACTGCCGATCACCAGGCTCTTCGGCGACGCGCCGGGCAGGGTGGCCCACAGGTTCGCGGCGCCATCGCGCTCCGGTGTGATGCCGAGCTCGGTCTCGAGCTTGCTCGTGAACCACGCGCGGGTCTTGCGCCAGATCGGCCCCCACGCGACACGCTGCGCACCGCGCTCGTCGGACGTCAGGGTCGCGAGCTCCTCGAGATCCGCGATCACGCGCTGCGAGCTCTGTTTCATCACGCACGAGGCTACGCGATGAAGCTTGCCGGCTTCAATGTTTGCGCAGCGCGACGAGCCGCGCATCGGCACCAGGATGCGGAAATCGACTGCAGGCCGCCGCAGCATCGCCGAGGTCGACCGGGCGTTGCTGCGCTGCCTGGATCTCGGCGATCGTGACCAGGTTGTTGCAGCGGTCCGCGTGGTAATTGTTCGCGGCATTCCACGCCGCCGCCGCGCGGTACTCGACGAGGGCGTCGTCGAGCTGACCTCGCCCGCGCAGCACGTCGGCGAGCCCCTCGAGCGCGGAGCCCCAGCCGCGGCGCGCGATCAGATCGCGGAACATCGGCTCCGCTTCGTCGAGCTTGCCCAGCTTGACCAGGACACTCGCGAGGTTGACGCGCGCGACATCGAGATCGCTGTAGGCGGGGCCGTGCGTTCGCAAGGTGCGTGCTTCGAAGGAGCGGAAGTGGCGCGCGGCGTCTTCGTAGCGCGCTGCCTGGAACGCGATCATGCCGAGCTGGTTGTCGACTCCGGCGAGCTCCGGGGCGTCGTCTCCGCGGAGCGCGCGCCACGCGCGTCGCGACGCTTCACAATCAGCCACGGCTCGCGCGTACTCGGACGGATCGCGCCGCCAGCCGACGCGGCAGCGACCGTGCGCGAGCCGTGCCGCGAGCTCCGCGTCTCCGCCGGCGCGTGCGAGGGCGGCATCGGCGAGCGGTGCGATCGTCTGCTGGGTGACGAGCTCGCCGCGGGTGCCGTAGGTGTTCGCGAGGACGATCAGCGCCTCGGCGATCGCGTGGTCGTCGCGTCGCTCCGAGGCGATCGCGATCGCTTCCTGGAGGTGCCGGACCGTCGCCGCGTGGTCGACATCGAGCTCGGCGTCGGCGAGCTGGATCAGCGCCCGCATCCGCAGGCCCGGCTTGGTACGGGCCTCGACCTCGAGCGTGGCATTTGCCGTACGCGCCTCCGGGTACTTGCCGGTCAGGTTCAGCGCACGCGCCTCGGCGAGCCGTCGCCCGAGCGCGAGGGCGGTGTCATCAAGATCCTCGGGCGATTGCGCGAGGGCGTGGAGGCAGCTGCGTGGGTCGGGCAGCCTGCGCGCGACATCGATCGCATTCTCCGCGAGCGTGGCATCGGCGTCGGCGAGCTGACTGATCACGGCCCCGACCTGGTGGAGCTGGAGCTCCAGACACGCGTGTCGGGCCGCATCAGCGACGCGACACGCCGAGCTTCGCGCAGCTCGCCAGCGGTCGAGCCAGCCCGTGATCGCCACGTCGACGCCTTGCTCGATCGCTGCGGCACGTGCAGGGGCGATCGCAGCGAGGCGGGCTCGCACACGCGCGGGCTCCCACAAGCCATCTCCGGCCGACAGCTCGCAACTCGGCCCGGTGCCCCTGCTCAGCATCGCGGCGCCGCCGACTGCCACCGCACCCACGACACCGACCACGAGGGGCCAGCGCCGCCGAGGTCGGAGCACGCACGCATCGAGCAAGGCCTCGACCGAGGGCCACCGCTTGGCGGGATCCGCGGCCAGCCCACGCAGGACGATCGCACGCAGCGCAGCTGGAATCCGCGCGGACCCTCGTGGGTCGCCACGTTCGATCTCGCAGATCAACGCGCGGATCGAATCGCCGCGAAACGGCCGCACGTGGTGGAGCGCCGTCCACAACGAGACCGCGAACGAGAATTGATCGCTCGCCGGGGTGGCCGCCTCGCCACAAAGCACCTCGGGCGCCATGTAGAGCGGCGTCCCAGCGAGGGCGCCCGTCATGGTCAGCGCGAGCTCGTTGCCCTCGAGATCCGGGGTCGGGCCGGTCAGCGAGCCCGAGGCGAGCCCGAAGTCGGTGACACGTGCGCGACCGTCGGGACCGACGAGCACGTTGTCGAGCTTGAAGTCGCGGTGGATGATCCCGGCGGCGTGGGCGGCCGCGAGTCCGCGTCCGGCTTGCACGAGCATCGCGAGCTTGTCCGACCACGCGCGACCGCCGGCGAGCCAGCCCGTCAAGGTCGGGCCATCGATCAGCTCCATCACCAGGTAGAGCTCGCCATCGTGTCGCGCGACCTCGAATGCCGCGACCACGTTGGGATGCGCGAGTTTCGCGAGGGCCCGCGCCTCGCCGAGTAGGCGCTGCTCGAGGCGCCGATCCTCATCGACGGCGAGCTGTTTGCGGAGCAGTTTGAGCGCGACCCGGCGATCGAGATCTGGATCCCTCGCCGCGAACACGATGCCCATCGCGCCGGCGCCGAGCGGCCGCTCGATCGTGTAGCGGCCGATCGCGAGCACCGGGTCCCGAGGCGAGTCGTCCCGGGCGGCAGCGACCACGACCTCGTGACAGATCTCGCACCCGTCGAGGTGCTCGAGCACGTCGCGCCGGAGGTCGTCGTCGAGCGTGCCGCGATCGAACGCCACCAGGGCGTCGTCGGAGGGGCAGGGGCTGGAGGCGGCCATGGCGAGCTAGGACCGCGGTCGCCACGATCGTTGCGCCCGCGTGGGTCGAAAACCATACGATACTTCCCACGTGGGTTCTGATCTCGCGGACACCTGGTTGACCGAGGGTCGGGAGGCGTTCCCCGAGATCACGGTGGACGAAGCGGCGTTCCGGGCGGCCGTGGCCCTTGGCTGCACCGAGGGCCGCGACCTGTTCCTCGCGGTGGCGTGCGCGGCGGGCGATGCCGCGGCAGTCCGGCGGTTCGAGCGCGATCACCTCGACCGGATCGCCAGCTGGCTCAAGCTGTCGACGGCGGAGAACGAGATCGTCGACGAGGTGCGGCAGCGCGTCGCCGCACGGATCCTCGTCGGTCGCGAGGGCGAGGCACCGCGGATCGCGCAGTACACGGGACGCGGTCCGCTGTGGGCGTGGGTTCGCGTGATCGCGTTGCGCGAGCATGCTCGGCTGCGCCGCGAGGACGGACGCCCTAGCACGGGCATCGAGGCCGCCGAGCGGCTCGCCCGCAGCGCCGAGCTGTCGCCCGAATTGCTCGCGCTACGCGAGCACCGCGACGCGATGATGGAGGCGTTTCGTGCATCGCTGCGTGCGCTACCCGCCACGGATCGCACGCTGCTGCGCCTCGCCTACGTCGACGCGCTGTCGCTCGACGCGATCGGACGGATGTATGGCGTCAACAAGAGCACCATCAGCCGCCGACTCGCGACGTGTCGTGCGGAGATCCTGGTCGCGGCGGCCGCCCGGTTGCGTGAACGGCTCGCGATGCCGGCGGGCGACATCGAGAGCCTGCTCGCCGTGATGCCGCGTGATCTCGACGTCAGCTTGCTCGGCCTGCTGCAGACCTCGGCGTGACTTTCACGAGTCCGCGCGCTGACTTCGCGTTGTACGAGGTTTTCGCGCAACGTTTCGCGCGAGCTCGGTCCTTGTCGCATGACTCGCTTCCTCTGGCTCTCACTCCTCGGTTGCTCCACCACCACCACCGGCACCACCGGCGCCACCACACCTGGACCGGCCGTGGCTGCGCTTTCGAACACGTCGATCGCGACGGCTCGACCGCTGCCCGCCGGCTCGGCGTTCGACCTGACGCTGCCGTGTGGCGTCAAGGCGTACTTCGGGCCCCTCGCGTTCACCGGTGAGAACCAGCGGGTGGCGCTCGTCAGTCGCGTGCACACCCCGACGGGCAAGCAGGTCTGCGGCGGTGGCGCGTTCGTCGATGGTAGCGATGTGCAACAGGCCGGCGCGGGCACCGGCTGCGTCGACGGCAATCAGGACCACTCGGCCAATCTCGAGTACGTCTACGCGCCCGCCGCCGGAAACTCGAACGCCACCCCGATCTACCTCTCGCTGTGGACGTCCAACGGCACCGGCGATCCCGCCGGGCCCGACTGCGACCTGCTCGCGCTTCACCTCGAAGTCAAGGCGGTGCCATGAAGACGCTCGTCCTCTCGCTGATCGCGTCGTTCGCAGCCGTCGCTGGGCTCGCCCCCGCGTTCGCCGCGCCCACGCTCCAGGTCTCCCGCGAATTGACGGTGATCCCCAAGGACTCGACGGACAACCTCGGCGGGTTGCCGGCCGACCCGGCGACCACGGTGGTCTACACGCTCACCAACGTCGGTGACGCCAACCTCGTGCTGACCAACAACGTCGACGTCCCGAGCTCGGCGAACGCGGTGTGCAACATCTCGGCGCAACCGGCGGCCAGCCTTATCTTCGTCGGCGGTACCACGACGTTCACGATCTCGATCGGCTCCATCGCTGGGCCGTTCACCTGCAACGTGCGGCTCTTCAGCTCCGATCCTGCGTCTCCGTTCACATTCACCATCGGGGGCACAGATGGCGGGAGTCAGCCCCCCGCGCTTTCGGTGCTGTCTGAAGGCGAGGCGGTCGAGGATCTTGACGACATCATCACGGAGCTCGTTCCAGACGTTCGAGCGGAGCAGACCCTGACGATCGTGAATGTCGGAGGAGGGGAGCTGCAGATCACCGCCAGCACCCTCACCGTGTCCCACGCGGACTGCAGCGTGACGCCCTCTCTGTCGCTCGCGCCGGGTGCTCCGGCCTCGCTGGTGGTGGCGATCACGCCCTCTGGCGCGCCGACCTATCGCTGCGACGTCTTGATCACGTCCAACGATCCGGCGCGCGCGGGCGTGATCGTTGGCTTCACGGATCAGCGGCCCGGCGCGCACCTCTTGCTGTCGCTCCTCGGCGACCGGGTCGAGCCGGACGCGTCGGTCGACCTGGGCCGCCTGACCGATCGCTCGTACGTGCTGACCCTCGATAACGTCGGGACCGTACGGCTCAGCAACATCGCCGTCGCGCTCTCGGGCAACTGTCGTCTCGACTCGACCGCGCTCCCGAGGGTGCTGGATCCTCCGACCGCCGAGGTGAGCCCGGCGATCCCTGTCGTGTTCACGGTGACCGGAAACGCGGGTCAGCCGGTGACCTGCGAGATCGAAGTGACCAGCAGCGACCGTGACACCCCGTCGTATCGCATCACGGTCCTCGGCGATCTCCCGCCGCGTGGATGCAGCGTCGGGGGCGATGGTGGACTGCTCGCCCTCGCCGTCACACTCGCGGCGATCTGGTTCGGTCGGCGACGAGCTATCCCACCAGACCGCCGATCAAGACGCTGAGCCGTGCTCGTGCCGACGACGAAGGGCCCGCTTCATTTGCAGCACCACCCCTCGCGGTCGTTCAGCTTCGCCGTACCGAGCTCGCTCTCGTCGGCTTCGCAGTGCAGCTCGACCGAGCCGCCCGTCGACAGCACGATGCGGCCCTCGTTGCACTCGCACATCGCCTGCGTCATCGCCTGACCTTGCTCGGGCGAGTCGCATAGCTTCTTCGGAGGTGGAGGAGCCTTGCTGCCGCACGCCATCAGAACGACAACCAACACGAAGGCCTTACGCATCCGCGAGAGCATAGCCCGGCGATGACGAGGGAATAGCCGTGCGGTGCTCGCCGTTCGGGGTCACTTCTGCATGAAGAAGATGAATCGGAGGAGGTTGATGGCGATGAAGCCGGCGCCGAACGCACCCGTCATGATCTTCTCGTGCAGTTGCATCTTCGGAACGCTGCCGAGCCCGACCTCGTTCAAGATCCGCTGCATCTCCTCGGGATCGAACCAGAGGCCGTGCGGCTCGCAGCGGTCGAGCTGGATGCCGTGAAGCGCGAGCTTCTCCATCTGGTTCAGACACCGCGGACACGTGCGAACGAGCTCGCCCTCGCGCTGCGTTTCGAACACCAGCGGCTTCGGCTCGCTGTGCGTGATCTCTCCGATCATCCGCGACACCTCGGCCTCGCTGACAAAGGCGCCTTCGCAGGTGCGGCACGTCAGCTTGCGATCGTCGGGCTCCGGATCGAGCGCCGACTGATCGATCGGGCACCTCGCGTACTCGTCTCGGTTCATCCCTGAAGTATCAGCTCGCGACCACGGCGAGTGCGCGCTTCTTGAGCGCGATCAGCTCCAGGCTGGACGGCACGCGCGCACGCGGCCCCGTCGGCTCGATGCCGTGCTTGAGGAACGCCTTCTTGTAGGCCGCGAAGTTGCCGCCCGCGCGGTACGCATCGATCACCGCGAGGCCGGCGCGGGTCTCGCCCTGCGCGAGCATGTACTCGACCCACGCCCACTTCGCCGACGTGGGACGCACCTCGACCTTGCCGGCGAGCCCGGCCGCGCGGAGACCGCGGCGCAGGCGATCGAGGCGGTCCTCGACGACCGCGATGCCGGCGAACGGCGTGCCGTCGAGCGGCGTATTGCGCTTGGCGACGAACGGCGCGAGCCCGTAGGCGACGCGCGGGTGGATCGCGGCGAGCTCCTTCGAGAGCTGGATCAGCTCGTCGACGTCGGCATCGGTCTCCTCGGGAACGCCGAGCATCATGTAGACCTTGAGCGTCTTGAGGCGGTGCGCGGCGGCGTACTTCGCCGACTGGATCAGGTGGTGGGCCTTGGTCGATCGCTCGACGACGCGACGCATCCGCTCGGAGGCGCCGTCTGCGGCCACGGTGAGCGTGCGGTAGCCGCCTCGCGCGAGCAGCCCGACCAGCTCGTCGGTGAGCTTGTCGGCGCGCAGCGAGGAGATGCCGACGGCGCGGCCACCGTCGACGACATCGCGCACGATGTCCGCGATCTGCGGGTGATCCGTGACCGCGGCGCCGACGAGCCCGACGCGAGTGGCGATCTCGGGAATGCCCGCGATGATCGTCTCGCGGTCGACGATCCGCATGCCGCCGTTCGTCGAGCGGCGCATCACGCAGTAGGTGCAGCCACGCGAGCACCCGCGCGCGGCCTCGGTCATGAACATGTCGGACAGCTCGGTGTGGGGCGTGAAGATCACCGAGCGCGCGGGGAGCAGCGAATCGTGGACGGACGCGACAGGCGGGACGTGCTCGCCGTGCGAGGGCAGGTAGTAGCCGGGGCGACCGGCCAGGAGGTCCCACAACCGACTGCGTACGTAGCCGACCTCGCGCGCGAGCTGGAGGAGCTCGACGATCAGCTCCTCGCCTTCACCGAGGATGATGACGTCGAACAGCAGCAGCATCGGCGCCGGGTTGGAGAAGGTGAGGGGACCACCGCCGAAGATCAGCGGATGGGCATCGGTGCGATCGGATGCCAGCACCGGGATGTTCGCGGCGTCCAGCGTCTCGGCGACACCGGCGATCTCGAGCTCGTACGCGACCGAGTACGCGAGGATCGGGTAGGAGCCGAGGGGGCGATCCTCCTCGAGCGTGCGCGGGACATCCAGCATCGCGCGATCGGCGGCGACGCCGGGCATGTCGTGCAGCGTGCGATAGATCTGCTGGTAGCCGAGCGAGGACATCGCCGCGCGATACGGCGACGGATAGACCATCGCGACGCGGGTCTCGGCTTCCTTGAACAGCGTGCCGCGTTCGGCATCGAGCAGGTCTCTGCGAGTGAGCGGGGCAGTCATCGACAGCTTTGCAGATTCGTCGACCACACTTTTTCGAGACCCTTCGCACGCCGCGCCCAGAACTCGATGCACTCGCCGCCGCCCGGGCAGCTCGAACCGGCTGCGATGACGTCAGGGGTTCCGTCGCCATCGCGATCGATCCCGAGCTCGACGCGGTCGGTGTGCGCGAGCTTGGGCAGCTTCTTCTTGGGGACCACCCGCGCGGCCGTGTTCGAGGTGTTCGAGTCGATCAGCCCGATCGCCTTGCGATTTCCTTGACTGATGTCGCCACGCACCACGCTGCCGGTAATGTTCCACACCGAGTCGCAGTTCGGCTGCGCCTTGGTGACGCTATCGACCTTGATCTCGGCGATCACCTGGGTCTCGTCGACCAGGATCACGGACTCGCTGGTCCTGGGCTGGGGTCCAATGCACAGGCCCGTGCCATCCGGCTGGATCTGGACGCAGAGGATCGGGGTGACCAGCGGCAGCGTCCGCTCGCGCTCGACGCGGATCACCTTGCCGGCCGGCGTGTCGGCGACGGCGTGGCCCGGGAGGGCTATCCCGACGACGACCATGCCGATGAACCGCAACATCCCGAGAGCATAGCAGCTGTGCTACCCACGTCGCATGTTGCGTTTCGAGGTCCGCATCGCCGCACCTCACCGCCATCTTGTCGAGGTCACGCTGCGGTTTGCGGCCGCAGGTCCACGAACGACCCTCGCGCTACCGGCCTGGTGCCCGGGCAGCTACCTGATCCGTGATTACGCGCGGTTCGTGCGCGATCTCGAGGCGCGGGCAGGCGGTGCGCCGCTCGCGGTCCACAAGATCGACAAGACCACCTGGGAGATCGAGACCGGCGGCGCCACCGAGATCACCGTGACCTACGCCGTGTACGGCCACGATCTCACCGTTCGCACGAACCACATCGACGGCGACCACGCCTTCCTGCATGGGCCTGCGACGTTCCTCTATCCGACGCATGCGAGGACGAGCCCCGTCGAGATCGAGCTGTTTGCCCCCGAGGGCTGGACGCTGACCTCGCCGATGGCCTGGGAGGCGACTGCGAGCTATCCGCAGACGCTGCGCGCTGGCGATGTCGACGAGCTCTACGATCACCCGATCCACGTCGGCCAGACGCGCACGTATGCGGTGCCGTCGAAGGTCCCGGTCAAGCTCGCGATCTGGGGCGACCGCGCAGGCGGCGGCGCGTTCGACGAGCAGCGCCTGACCGCGGATCTCGGTGCGATCGTCGACGATCACATCGCGCGCGTCGGCGCCGTGCCGTTCTCGAACTACACGTTCCTCGTGATGCTCGCGCACGACGCCTACGGCGGCCTCGAGCATCGCTCGTCGAGTGTCAATCTGTTCCATCCGCACTTCGCGGCCTCGCGCAAGGCGTACGAGAGCCTGCTCGAGCTGCTCTCGCACGAGCACTTCCACGCGTGGAACGGCAAGCGGATCGCCCCGAAGGTGCTGTTCGACTTCGACTACAGCCGCGAGGCGTACACGCCGTGTCTCTGGGTGATGGAGGGCTTGACCAGCCACTACGATCGCTACGCGCTGCGGACCTCGAATCGGATCACCGCGCGCAGCTTCCTCGACAAGCTACTCGACGACTGGGCTCGCCTGCTCGCCACGCCGGGCCGCAGCCGGCAGAGCCTCGAGCAAGCGTCCTTCGATGCGTGGATCAAGCTCTACAAGCCCGACGAATCGAACCTCAACACCACGGTCAGTTACTACCTGAAGGGCGGGCTCGTGATGGCGGTGCTCGATCTCCAGATCCGTCGCCGCACCGAGGGAATGAAGTCACTCGATGACGTGCTGCGCTTGTTGTGGACGCGCTTTGGCGCCGCCTTCGAACCGCATCCCGACAACCTCCAACCGATCTTCGAGGAGGCCACGGGGCTGGCGCTCGGCGACGTCTTCGATCGCCAGATCCGCGGGACCGACGATCCGGATCTCGCCGGCGAGCTTGCCGCGCTCGGCCTCGAGCTCCGCAGGATCCAGGATCCCGCTCAACTCGCCGACGGCGCCTCGGCGGTATGGCTCGGCGCGACTGCGTCGGGGACCAAGATCACCGGCGTGTTCGACGGCGGGCCCGCAGCCGCAGCAGGTCTGTCACCCGGCGATGAAGTGATCGCCGTCGACGGGTTCCGTGCGACCTCGGACAACGAGCTGCGCAACCTGACAGCCACTCGCAAGCCGGGCGACGCGCTGACCCTCGCGGTGTTTCGCCGGCATCGCTTGCTCGAGGTAACCGTCGTGTTGACCGCGGCGCCGCCGACACGGTTCGAGATCACGGCGTTGCCGGATCCGTCGGTCACGGCCGCGGCGCGCTACCAGGGCTGGCTCCACGAGATTCATCCAGGCGCGCAGACGCTCGCGACGGTGACCACCACGACCCGGTGGCTTTGATCGGGCCACGAGCTATAAGACGCCAGATGATACGGTTCATCTTCGCCCTCACGCTGCTGCTCGCGGGCTGCGGCAACAACGGTTCGAGCGAGGGCCTCCCACCGGCGACTGACTGGAACACCGAGTCGACGCTCGGCTCGGCGGTGCCACGAGCCGGCGCACCGGATGTCGACGACGAGGTCGCGCCGCAGGAGGAGCCCGTGATCGAGGAAGGGATCGACATCGCCTCCGATCAGCCGATCGATCCCGCACATCGCGTGCGCGGCACGCTCAAGGTCGCGAAGGCCGTCGCCGCGCGCGTGAAGCCCGACGGCATCATCTATCTGATGGCGAAGCAGCCCGATGCCGCGGGCAAGCCCACCGGCACTGCGATGGCCGTCGATCGGATCAACTGGAAGTCCGACGGTCAGCCGTTCGAGCTCGGCGGGGCCACCGGAGACGTCCTCGTGATCGCTCGCTACGATCAGGACGAGGACGGGATCACGCAGGAGCCCGGCGACATCCTCGGCATGGTGCGCGTCCAGGTCCCGGCGGACAACGTCGTGATCGAGCTGTCGACGATCGTGCAGTAACTAACCCCAGAGCTCGCCTGTGTCGATCCTTCGACCAGGCGAATGATGGGGAACGGAGGTGGCTCGTCCTCGAGCTGGGGAATCCAATCGACCGGGTGAGCGCGATAGCGCGAACTCCTACTCTGGGGTTAGAAGCGGCCGCTGTAGACCACGCCGCCGCCGTCCTTCGTGACCGCCGCGGTGACGTTCGCTTCCGCGCTCTTCGATCGCCCGAGGAAGTACAGCGCGGTGCCGCCGATCACCATCAGTCCTCCGGCGACCGACAGCGTGATCTGGAGCTTCTCGGCCTTCTCGCCATCGGCCTGGAGCTTCGAGATGCCATCCCAATCGAGCTCCGGGTGCGGACCCCAATCGACCTGGTTGCCAGCTGCGTCGAGCGGCGGGCCCTTCGAGATCGCGTCGCTCTTGCTCGCGGCCTGACTACCGAACAGGAAGCCAGCGCCGAGCGCGACCACACCCGCACCAGCGATGCCGAGGCCCGCGATCCGCATGCCGCTGCCCCCACTCGATTTCGGAGGTGGAGGTGGCGGCTGCTTGATCTCCGTGGGACCGATGCCAGGGAGCGGTGGGTCAGGCTGTTTCTCGACGGGCGGCTCGGGCTTCTTGACGCAGACCTCGCCCTCCTTGTTGCCGAGCTCTTTCCAGATCCCGCTCGCCTCGGAGAGCACGTAGCTGGCCGCGGCGCCGGTCGGCTCCTTCTCCAAGTACATGCAGAAGTACTTCAATGCCTCGTACGGCTTCTTGATCGTCTTGTACTCGTGGCCGACGTTCGACAGCAGCACCGTGGTCGACGGCCCGGGCGCGATCGCGTAGGCGTCGAGGTAGTCCTTGATCGCGCCCTCGTGATCGCCTTTTTGCGACTTCGCGATCGCCTGCTTCGCGAGCCGCTCGATCTCCGACTTCTGCGCCGCCGTCGGTGGCATCGGCGACGGTGTCGGCTGTGCCGCGGCGACGGAGGCCGTGAACGCAACGATCGCGACGACGCGCGAGAGCCCCATCATGCGAGCAAGCGTATCAGATCAGGTGCTGGAACAACGGCGCTAGCTTGCCGACGACCTCGTCGTGGATCCGGCTGTTCGACGCCACGAGCCCGCGCTGATGCTTGAGCTCGGTGGTGTAGTCGATGGGCCTACCAAGCAGATCCGTGATCCGCCCGCCGGCGCGCACCAGGATCGCCTCGGGGCCGCAGGTATCCCAGGCCTTGGTCTTGGTCGCCGGGTTGACGTAGAGGTCGCGCACACCCGTCGAGATCAACCCGAGCTTCGCGCCGACCGAGGCGATGTTGAGCTCGTCGGTGATGCCGAGCTCGGTCTTCACCTTGTCGAGGTTGTCGCTGCGATGCGACTTGGACGCGACCAGCTTCGCATCGTGCGCCGTCGCCACGTCGGAGACTCGAAGCGGATGAACCGTGGTGCCGACGCGGACGAACGCGCCGTCGTCCGTGGCCCAGTACGTTCGATCCTGCGCCGGCATGTGGACGACCCCCAGCTTCGGGCGGCCGTCGATGCACAACCCAATCATCACGGCGTAGCCATCCGAGCCAGTGATGAAGTCCTTGGTGCCGTCGATCGGATCGATCAACCACAGCCGCTGGCTGCCCAGCGCCCCATCCTCGGGCGCGAGCTCCTCGGAGATCAGCGGATCGCTCGGGAACGCCTTGCGCAGCCCCTCGACGATCATCTCCGACGCGAGCCGATCCGCGATCGTGACCGGTTCGTCGCCCGGTTTGAGCTCGACGCCCAGCTCGCCGCCCTTCTGGATCCGCCAGGCCTCGGCGCCGGCCCCGAGCGCGAGCTCGAGCGCGATCTTCAGCTCGGACTCGAGCGCCATCAGTTGTTCCCCCCCGTCGGCCACAGCAGCGCCTTGGCTTCGTCGACGGACGCAACACTGCGCCCCGACAGCTTCACCAGGTCGGCCGCCGCCGCGACCAGCTCGCCGTTGGACGTGGCCATCGTGCCGGTCGGCAGGTAGAAGTTGTCCTCGAGACCGACGCGCACGTCACCGCCGAGCGATAGCGCCGCCATCGCGAGCGGCCACTGTTCGCGGGAAATGCCGATGACTTTCCAGCGCGATCCCGCCGGCACTTGCTCGGCCTGGAACGCGAGGTGGCGCGCCGAGGCCGGGATCCCACCGACGACGCCCATGATGAACGAGAAGTGAAACGGCGCCTCGATCAAGCCGAGGTCGGCGAGCACCTTGTGGCTGTTGGTGTGACCGACGTCGAAGCACTCCATCTCGGGCTTGACCCCGTGCTCCTTCATCGCCTTCGCGAACGCGATGATGTCGTCGAACGAGTTGGTGAACACGAACTGGAACGCGAACTGCTTCTTCTCGGTGCTCCACTTCGCGTAGTTCATCGAGCCCATGTTGAGCGCGGCGACCGCCGGGCGTTGCGCGAGGTGGCTGATCCGCTCCGTCATCGGGCCGGCGCCGCCGGTCGACCAGTTGATCAGCACCGGGCAGCGTGCCTTGGTCTCGGCCATGATCGCGGCGAACGTCGCGTTCGACCACGTCGGCGAGCCATCGTCGTTGCGCGCGTGGATGTGCACGATCGCCGCCCCCGCGTCGTAGGCGCGCTTGGCCTCGTCTGCGATCTCGACCGGCGTGTACGGAATCGCCGGGCAGTGCTTCTTGGTCGTGACCGCACCGGTGAGGGCGCAGGAGATGATCACCTTGGACATCGAGGCGCAGCCTTGCCAACCTGCCGCGCCGAGTCAAGCAACAAGCCAGCTCAGGAGGGCTTGAACGTGAACGGGTACGCGACCTCGACCTTGGGCGCATCGGGCTTCGGGAACTTGAAGCCGCGGACCTTCGCCACGACGCAGGCCTCGACGTCGGGATGGACCCCGTTCGCCGTGACGTCGTGCACCGTGCCGTCGAGCTGGATCGTGAACTTCGCGACCACGGTGCCAGCGATGTTGGGGTTCGCGAGCAGCGTCGACTCGTAGCAGAACCGCAGCGCCTCGAAGTTCTCGCGTACGACCTTGCGGACCGCCAGCTTGTCGATCGCGCCGACCGACTCGATCTCGCCTTCTTCGATCACGCTCCTGCCGCCTCGCCCGCACGTGCCACCGAGCGGATCGTTCGGATCGCCTTTGCACTCGCCGCCCTTGCTTCCGAGGACGAGCCCATCGCCGCCACCACCGCCGGGTGCCTCGGGATCGGTCAGGTGCTCGCGTGTCTTGGTCTCCGTCGTCGGCGTGGACTTGCTCCCGCCACCGCACGCGGCAAGCAGCACGACGATCGCGAGCTTGGTTTGCAGCGTGGTCATGACGCCGGCTTGAACGTGAACGGGTAGGTGACCTCGACCCGTCCGCCCGGCGGAAACCGAAACAGCTGGACCGTCTTGATCACGCAGACCTCGACATCCGGGTGCACGCCCGCGGCCTTGATATTGGAGATGCTGCCGTTGTCGACGGTAAACGTGGCAGTCACCGTGCCGGCGATGTTCGGATTCGCCATCAACGTCTGCTCGTAGCAGGCCTGCAGCTTGGTGACGTTCTCCTTGACCACCTTGCGTACCGTGTCCTTGTCGACGGAGCCGACCGCCTGGAGGTCGCCGTCGAGATCGAGCGAGAAGCCGCCCCCGATCGGTGCCGTGACGCCGCCGGGGGCGGGCGTGCCGTCGCCCGAGCCGAACGAGTTTCCACGGCCGCTAGTAGGCTCGGACTTACTGCTGTCGCCGCCCTTCATCGTGCAGCCAATCGTGCAGCCAGCGAGGGCGAGTGCCACAACGACGCGCTTCATCTGATCGGTTGTGCCACCTGCCGGGCAACCGTTCAAGCGGTCGCGGTGTCGTGACAGCGTGACAATCGACGACGATCGCTGGCAGTTCGACGCGGCCAGTTTAGCCTCGGGCATGCGCGCGTTGCTCGCCGTTTGCCTGGTCAGCTGTTCGTCGGGATCCTCCTCGGGACCCAGCCCCAGCGTGTTCGCGAGTGCACCCCAGCCGATCGCGGTGACGCCGGATCCGTCGGCCACACGGCTGCGCGTGATGACCTACAACATGAACTTCGGGATCGAGGGTGACGCGCAAGGCATCGATGCCATCGCCTCGGCCAAGCCGGACCTGGTGTTCCTCCAGGAGACCACGCCGGCGTGGGAGCAGGCCCTCGTCGGCAGACTCGCCCTCTCGTATCCGCATCACCACTTCGAGCACACGCACACCGAGCTGCTCGCCGGTGGGCTAGGCGTGCTGTCGAGGTATCCGATCGTCAAGATCGACACGCTCGCGGAAGGCGGCGAACCGTTCTTCGCGTGGCGCGTGGTGATCGATGCCCCGGGAGGCCGCCTGCAGGTGCTCGATCTTCACCTGCGTCCGCCGATGAGCGACTCCGGCAGCTGGGTCGTCGGCTACTTCTCGACGCGCGGCATCCGTCAGCGCGAAGCCCTCGCGCATGTCGCGAAGCTCGATCCCTCGCTGCCCGCGCTCGTCGTCGGTGACTTCAACGAGGAAGACGAAGGCATGGGGATCGCGGTGTTCAAGGCGCGCGGCTTCTCGAGCGCCTTGCCGCAGTTCGAGCCAAACGCGACGACGTGGCAGTGGCCGGTGGCCGGGAGCACGCTGCGGTTCCGGCTCGATCACGTGCTCTACGACAAGCACTTCCGGGCGGTCGACGCCGCGGTGGTGCGGGCAGGTCGCTCGGATCACGCGCCGGTGTGGGCGGATCTCGAGCGCCGCTAACCAAACGCGAACGCCGGGACCTCGGAGAGGTGCTCGATCACACGGCCGCGCGGATGGCTCGAGACGAACGCGCGCTCGTAGCTCGGCGTGCGGGACGACGCGACGAGCCCGACCCGCGCCCCGAGCGCGAGCGGCATCGCGAGATCGAGCTCGAAGATGTCGCCGACCACGACGAGATCGTCGAACGTCGCCCCGGCGGCTTCCAGGATCGTGTTCAAGATCGAGAAGTACATGCGGCGGCGCAGCAGCACGGGGCGATCGAGGCCGGGCAGGGCGAGCTCGCGATCCGCACCGCTCCAGTTGTCGTCGACGTCGAACTTGCGCGCGTTGCCGCGGACGCGCTCGGTCAGCCATGCGACGCCTGGCGAATCGCGATCGAGCGCCGCGACCTTGCCGGAGACGGCATGGGTATCCGAGTTCGTCACGATCCACGCGTCGCGCTCGGCAAGCCCCGCGAGGAACGCGCCGGCACCGTCGCGAAACACCGGGTGACCCAGCGTCTTGGCGTAGTTGTACTTGTAGAGGATCGAGCCGAGCAGGCGGCCGCGATCGACCGCGTTGGTCAGCGCGCCGAACCGATCGAGGATCGCATGCGCGATCGGCACCATCCGCAGATATGGATCGACGGTGGCCGGTGCGACGGCGCGCTCGTTCCACAAGAACGGGTGGCTCTCGGGCGCGGCCGCGAGCTCGTTCTCGACGCGCGTCGCGATCGCTTCGATCTCTGGATCGCCGGCGCTGCGACCGACCAGCGTGCACAGATCTTCGAGGTAGCCATCGCGAAACGGCCGGCCTTCGGCCTCGGCATCGGTCATCGTGCCGTCGAAGTCGAGGACTAACACCGTCATCGCAGGCGACCCTAACACTCGGATCGGGAGGCGTAGAAGTGGCTGTGGCTGTCTCGGGCCTACGGCTTGCGCTGATAGGTGATCTTGAGGGGCCCTTGCTCGAGTCGGAGCGAGCCGATCGGCCCTGGCGTGGCGGTCTCGAACACCAGCTTGATCTGGTGATCCGCGTTGTAGAACGAGCCGTCGGCGAGCGGCGAGAGCTCGACCTCGCTCTGGCCGTTCGGCTTGATCATCACGCCCGCGTTGGTCGGTGTGACCGTGAGCGTGACGATCGAATCGACGAGCTCCTGCGGCAACTTCGACGCGAGCAGCGTGGTCTTCACCTCCGCCGACAGCTCGAACACACCGCTGATCCGCGCGACGATCGCGGGATCGAGCGCGCCCTTCTCGAGCTGCTTGACCGGCTCGAGCTTGCCGCCCAGCGCGGCTTCGACGGCGGCCTTACCGACCTGATCGACATCGACGCCGAGCACGTTGGTCCAGCCGACGACCACGAGGTCCGCCTCGGGGACGCGCCAGTAGATCGTGCCGAAGCCATCGATGCCGCCGTTGTGCCACACCGCCGTGCGATCGCGGATCGGTTGCTCGACCCACGCGTACGCGTAGTGATCGAGCGCGGGCTTGTAGAGCATCGCGCGGTGCGCGCCGTCGAGGATGGTGTCGCCGGCGAGCACGCGGTGCCACCTCATCAGATCCATCGCGGTGGATCGGATCGCGCCGGCGGCGTACGGCATCGACATGTCGATCGGATCGGCGGGGAGGATCTGGCCATCGTCGATCTGGTAGCCCTCGGCGCGGTCGGGTGCGCCCGGATCATCGCCGACGACGGTGTGCGCGAGCCCGGCGGGCTTGAACAGCGCCTTGTCGAGATACGCCGCGTACGTCATCCCGGTGAGCTTCTCGATGATCGCGCCGAGCACGACGTAGCCGCTGTTCGAGTAGCTGAACTTGGTGCCGGGCGGAAACTCGAGCGGCTTGTCCTCGAACATCGCGATCAGCTGCGCGGGCGTCAGCTTCTCGGCCTTGCGCGCGAGGCTCGCGGGATCCGCGGTGTAGTTCGGGATGCCGGCGGTGTGCGTCAGCAGCTGATGGATCGTGACGTCCTTTGCGGGACCTTGGTACGTCGGGAGATGCTGGGCGAGCTTGTCGGTGACCTTCAACTTGCCGTCCTGCGCGAGCCGCAGGATCGCGGTCGCGGTGAACTGCTTGGTCACCGAGCCGATGCGAAACGACGTCTCGGCAGTCGGTACGCGCTGCTTGGTGCGATCGGCCATCCCGTACGCGCCGCGCCAGATGATCTGATCGTGCTGCGCGACCAGGACGTAGCCGGAGAACGTACGCAGCGGATCGCCGGCGCCGATGCTATCGATGAACGGCGGCAGCTGCGCCGACAGGTTCGGGATGTCGATGCCGAGGTCGCCGACCTTGGCCTTCGGCGGCTCCGTCGGTTTGCCGGCACCACCACACGCGATCACGAAGACGAGGAACGCACTCCGCATCCGCGCGGCATAGCACGTCAATCGAAGCGAGACGTGGTCCAGCCGGTGTTGATGCGATCGCACGTGTACGTCGCGCCGTTGATCAGCGGAGCGACCGGGTTGCCGTTCAGATCGACGAGCCACAGGCGCATCACGCCGCCGTGCGAGATCACGATCGCGGGACCGCCCGGGGCGTCCGCGAGCTCGTGCAGGATCGCGTGCATGCGCTCGGTCGCGGCCGCCAGCGCCTCGGCTCCCTCGGGGACGCCGGTCTGATCCTGCCAGCGCTTCCACGCCTCGGGATGGCGCACCATGCACTCGTCACGAGTCAGCCCCTCGAACACGCCGAACGCGCGCTCGCGCAACGCCGGGATGATCCGCGGCGGAGGGAGGCGGAGCTCGCGGGCGACGATCTCGCCGGTCTCGCGGGCGCGTGCGAGGTCACTCGTGATCACCTCGGTCGCATCCTGACCGAGGAGCCGGTGCGCGATCGTCCGGCCATGCTCGCGACCGCGGTCGTTGAGCGGGATGTCCGTCGCGCCCTGCAGGCGACCGAGCGCATTCCACTCGGTCTCGCCGTGGCGCACGAGGTACAGCCGCCGCATCGCCCGATGGTGCCGGTGCGCGTGCGCGAGGTCTAGGTGTGGGAGCGATTTCAGCCACCGTCGGCCGTGACGAGCTCGATCTCAGACCTCGCTGAGCACCGTGAGCGTCATCGTCGAGTTGTGGAGATTCGAGTGCCGGCACTCCTCCGCGGATGCGACCTCGCCGTAGGAGTAGAAGCCGATCTGCTGCGTGCCACGAGGGAGGCGCTGGAGCGTCGCGCGAACTTCTTCATGTGCGCGCTCGCCGAGCACGAGCCTTCGGCCGACATCGCTCACCGTCAGCGCGAGGGTCGGACCCTGGTGCTCTCCGAACGCGGCCCCGCCGGCGACATGCGCGCCGAAGATCAGGCGATCGCTGCTCGCTTGCATCACCGAGATGCGCGTGCCGGTCATCATCTCGCCGCCGAGCACGAGGGTTTGCGTCGACTCGTCGATGCCGAGCACGGTGCGCAGGACAGGATTGCCGTCGTCGCCCTTCATCTCGAGCGGAAACTCGAGGGCGGATCCCGGCAGATCGACCGCGCGTGCACCGAGGGCTTCCTTGTAGCGCTCGAGCGCCGGCTTGCCGTCGAGCTCGTACACCAGGTTGCCGCGTGCGCTGGTCACCACGCTCTCGAAGCCGGCCGAGTCCCAACCACCTTGGCTGCCGCAGCTGATGCGCACGGCATCGCCATACAACCCGATCGCGACGGCAGCGCCGGGCGACGTGCGTCCGTTCGACAGCACCCACGTCTCGCCGAACCGGTTGCCGTCGCCCGCCAGGCCACCCGTCACCGAGACATGCGAGGGCAAGCGCGCGTTGATGCCGCGCACGAGCTCGCTGCCGTTGACGTCGGTGCCACAGCTCAGCACGAACACCGCGCGCAGATCGTCGGCGCGCAGTTGCGCGGCGAGCTCGCGACCCGCGGTGTAGGAATCCTTGGCGCGCTCGATCATCGCGTGGGCACGCTGGACGCGCGTCCGCTCGAACTGGACGATCGCCACGGTCAGCGACTCGTCCCAGATCCGCTCCTGGTCGATCTCGCCCGCGGTGCTGCACCCGATCAGGTGGCTCTCGGGATATTCGACCGCGAGTCGGTGGAACAGCTCCTCGCGCTCGCCGAGCTCGGCAGCGCCAAACACGAGCACGAGGGTTTGCGGGCTGTCCATGGCCGGGAACGGTCCCGACCAAGCTCCCCAGACATACCGAAGCGTTTCGACCCGCACGAACTAGTAGACCGGCCGAATCCCAAAAGGTCCGGGCAGGCGCGGGGTAGTGACCGGGTCCGTTACCCGAGCGACAGGTCGTACACTCGGCGGCTACGCCGAGCCGCGAGCCAGCTAACCGCTGAAGAAGGTGCAGGTCCGCGCCGGCGATTCGCATGTAGTGCAACGTCAGGGTCTCCAGCTCGGAGATCGCCAGCGCTTGAAGTGACGAGATCGAGATGCTCGATCGGTACCGGCACAGCGCGCAGGCAAACTGGACGCGAGTAGCACGTGTGTACCTCGCGATGTTCTCCCGGATCTCGGTGATGCGTTCGACCGGGAAGTCTCGAGCCACAGCGGCTAGGGTGGATCCGTTCGCACGATGAGCGCATCGCGACCGACGCTCGGTGCAGCAGCGTTCGCTGTCTTCGCGAGGCCGAGCTCCGCGATCCATCCATCGCGACGCTCCGCGAGCTTCGGTGAGCCCACGGCCTTCTTGATCGCGCGCTCGATCGCGGGTCCGCCGCCGCGAAGTCGATGCGTCCAGCCGCGCAGATCATCGAGTAGCAAGCGCTGGGGGCCAGGATGCTTCGCGACCCACGCAGTGAGCTCGTCGGCGAGCGGATCGGTGGCGGCAACCACTGGCTTCGCGATCGAGCTGGTGACGATCGGCTGCACGCGCAGGAACGGATTGTTGCCGCTGCACAGCGCCGTGCGAAGCGCAGCTAGATCGAACTGGAGCGGAGGCTCGTCGCCTTCGCCCTCGACCTCCACGTTCCGTTCGCCGCGCTCGTAGTCGAAGCTCGGATTCAGATCGCCCGCAAAGTGATGGACATAGTCGATCGTGCCCCGATCGATCGCGTCGCTGCTCGTCTGCACGAGTGCCGCGAAGCGTGCACGAACGCTGGTGGCTTCGAGCGTCGCCTTGATCCCCAGCCCATCGATCTCGATCACGTTGGTGATCAGCGCGCGACACGTCACCGAGCCGCCCGGTTCGATGCTGACCCCGAAACACGTCAGGTCGCCATCGACGACCAACCTGCCGTGCACCTCGACCCATCCGGCGATCGCGACATCGCCGTCGAACTGCCGCGCTTCACGAATGACGAGATCTGCCACCGCCGAGAATATTCAAGCCGACCGGGCACGAAGTCCTCTGATTTCTTGCAGAACGTTTCAGCCGAGACCGACGCAGGTTCGGCCGCGTCGGTAGTCACATGAGCATCACCGTGTTGTTCCCGCTCCTGTTCGCTGCTCCTCAACCCACCTGCGCGGTGCAGGGCGTTCCACTGCTCGAGATGCGTCACGCGTCCGAGCGCGACGCCGCCAGCACGACCACGCGGATCTACCGCTCCGGTGCGTTCACCATCACCGGTGCCGGCGCCACCACCCAGACCGGCTGCTTCGACCGCGCCGAGATCCGTTCGGTCCGCCTCGCGATCCGGCGCGCTTCGTGGAAAACGGTCGCGAGCCCGGTGGCGTGCTTCGCCCACGATCCCAACTTCACCGAATACCGCGTCACAGGGCGGCTGCGCTTCCGCGAACAGTTCTGCAGTGGCACGGCCGCCGATCACACGACCTCGCTCGCGATCGATCTGGTGAAGAAGGAGCTCGCCGAAGAACTGCCGCCACCGCCACCGCCGCCGCCGTTGCCTGTCATCTCGTGTCGCCCAATCGGCACGCCGATGTTCGAGATCCACAAGCGCTCCGACATCGCGACGCCGACGTCGAAGCTCAAGCTCTACTCGACGGGTGCGTGGACGCTCCAGCCGATCGACGCGAGCGGTCGTCTCGGTGCGGTCACCATCGGCTGCCTCCCGCGCAGCACGCTCGCGTCGCTCCGCTCCTCGATCACGGAGTCGCCGTGGACCACCGAGCTCGCGGGCCTGACCTGCAAGGCGTACTCGGCGAACTTCACCGAGTACTTCGTGAACGGTCGCCGCGAGTACACCGCGCGCCTCTGCGGCAACGAGCGCCTCGACCAGACCAGCCTTGCCGCGATCAAGCAGATCGAGGGCTCGCTCGCGAAGCTGCTCCCGTCCGAACAGCCACCCGCGGGCTGCGAGTAGATCGGCGCGGTGCTAACCGCTGGGCTTCCCGCGTGAAAACGCCCGCACATCATTGTTGACGGACCGAAGGGTCCGTGGCACAAAGCCCTCGCTGACGCAGGTCGGCTGACAACTTGATGCGGGGTGGAGCAGCCTGGTAGCTCGTCGGGCTCATAACCCGAAGGTCGCAGGTTCAAATCCTGCCCCCGCTACGAAGTCGAAAGACTAGAACACCCTCAGGAACTGCTCCCTGAGGGTTTTCGCTTTCCGGAGTCCGAATACGTCAGCGGCGGATCGGGATGTCGTACGTCCCAGCTTCATTCGGAACGAGCTGAACGATGCAGCGACCCTTCGCATCCTCGATCACCCACGGATGCGTGACGTAGGTCTGCTGCGTGTACGACTCGCTTGGGGCGAGTGTGTTGTAGAGAACGCTCTCACCGTTGAAGTCGAGCCAGTAGATGGAGACCGTGCCCTTCGTCTGGTTGGAAAACACGAGGTGCAGGCTCGTGTTGCTGACGAGCGACTTGCGCGGTGATCCGCACTCGAGGCCGGTCACGGGCGGCGTGCTCGACGCGATCGTCTGCGTCGAGGCCTCCAGGAGGTTTGTCGCGAGGAACGAGAACAGTCCGATGATTAGGACGAGGAGAGCGAGTCGCACGGCTCTAGGCTGACACGGCCGCGGCCGCCAGGCGCGAGAGATCGCGAAACTGCGTTGGCGACAGGCGACGAGCCAACGACGCGACGAGAGGCGGTGCTGAACTCGCTCGATGCGGGCCGAGAGGACGAGGTCTC
>JBBQJJ010000093.1:0-23496 GCA_038325805.1 Haliangiales bacterium | reverse complement strand
TGATCGTAGAACTCGACGAGCTGATCGCCCTTGCGGAGGTTGTAGACCTTGTCGAACCGGCCATCGCGCATCTTCGCGAGGTAGAGCTGGACCTTGAACAGCGGCCCGGCGACCTTGTGGGTCATCTTGATGCCATAGATCGCGAGCCCGACGACCAGCAGGATGCCCGCGCCGATCAGCGTGAAGAGGATCCGCATGCGGCCTCGTTCGAGGCGCTTCACCTTGGCTGCGATCTCGAGCTCGCAGCGCCAGTGCTCGACGACGAGCCAGCCGAAGCTCCTCTTGTTGAGCTCCTTGCCTTTCTCGTTGAGCAGGTAGATATCGCCACCGCCCGGCACCGGCGGCACGATAGTGACGACCTTGGGCATCTCCATCTCGTCGAGCGTGACGTCGATCTTGGCCCGGCGACGACCGTCCTCGGTCTGCGCGGGCGTGGCGCGGCCAACCCCGTCGTCGAGCTTCATCGGCGTGGGCGGCGGCGGGGGTTGCTCTTCGTACGGCGGCTGGATCGCCGGGATCTTGGCGCACCGCTTGCCGCGCTCGCTCGTGATCGAGACCTTCGTGGTCTCGTTCGCGACGACCATGATCCAGAGCCCCAAGCCGGCCATCAGCAGCGTCGACAGGCCGACCATGAACAGCGTGAAGCGCAGCTGATACCTCTTGTTGATCAAGAGGTTCTTCCAGCTCCGTTTATAGCCGCGGTCGTTCGCCATCTTCAGATCTTCGATTTGATCGTCGGAACAATTCGCTTCGTGATCAAGCTTTCGATGACTGCCTGTACGCAGTCCTGCGTTCCCAACTCGATATCGCGGGCCGAGCTCCCGCCTTGCACGTTCGCCGAGCCATTTCCTGGGGCGATGATGTTCTTGCTGGGGAATTCAGCCAGATACGCATTCACTTTACACGTGACCGTTGCGCTGCTGCCGGATTTGTTGACCGTGACGCTGTCGAGCGTCCCGTCGATATAGAAGCCGGCGAACTTCTTCTGAGCGAGCTGCGAGGCGGTCGGCTGCGCCCCACCCGCCCAGGTCTGGACCCAGCTCGACTGCAATTGCGAGAGCTTGGACTCCGCCGTTCTCTTCATCGCCGCTTTGTGCGCCGGGTCCTTCGCGGAGAACGGTCCGACGTTTATGTAAACACCCTGATAACTACCCGGCGCCGTCGGCGTGGCCCCACCTCCGCTCGTCCCGGCGTTGGCCAGCGCCGCATCTGCTTTCGCGGACACGAACGGCTCGGGGTCGTTCTTCGCCTTGGTGAGCGCGTCGATCGCGGCTCTCTTTTGCGCGGCGCTCGGGCTGCCCTTCGACACGATCTCACCGAGTGCGTTCGCCGCGAGCCCGCGGATGTTCTTCTTCTCCCCGCTGTCGAGCATGCGCTTGACCAGCCCGGGGATCGAACGCGGCGACTGCTGGTTCGTCAGTGCGAGGACGGCCGTCAGCCGAACGCGATCGGAGTCGTTATCGAGGTCGTTGTTGAGATCGTCGATCTTGTCGGCGTGCGCGTTCCCCGCGCACAGCATGGTGATGGTGATCGCGAGCACGCGCGCCGCATGACTGCGTACATGACCGATGCGTGCTCGTGGTTCGCGACCCATGCGCTTCGGTATGACGGCGCTGCTATCGCGCCACTTCAATCACCGAGACCTCTACCGTACCGAGGATCGGTCATCACTCGCAAGGTAGTCCCGGGCTAGCTCGACGTAGTGAGTGGCACCGTACCGGATCTGCTCCCGCTCAGCGTCCGTGATCGCTCGCTTGACCTTCGCCGGTGAGCCCAGCACCAAGCTACCCGGTGGGATAAGGGTTGCTGGTGTCACGAGCGCACCTGCACCGACGAAGCTGCCGTATCCAATCACACAACCATCGAGCAGGACCGCTCCCATGCCTACGAGGCAGGAATCCTCGATGGTGCATGCGTGGATGATCGCCGCGTGGCCGATCGTGCAGTCGTTCCCGATCACGGTTCCGTACCTGTCGAACGTCACGTGCACGACGGCGTTGTCCTGGATGTTCGTACGTGCGCCGATCCGGATCGGCATCACGTCACCGCGGATCACCGCGCCATACCAGATCGAGGACTCGGCGCCGATCTCGACGTCGCCGATCACCGCACACGTCTCGGCGAGGAACACGCCGGTCCCGAGGATGGGACGGTGACCGCGGACCGCTCGGATCATTTCATGCGGCGCGCGGCCTGCTCGGTCGCGGCGAACAACTCTTCGAGCACGGCAGTGCGATCGTCGGCGTCGGGCTTGAGCGGGGTCGCGTACTCGACGATGCCGCGGCAGTCGATCACCATGAAGTGGATGCGCTTGGCATCGTTGATCGACATCTCCTTGAACGTCTCCGGATCGGCATACATCAACGGGACGTCGAGCCTGCGCTGCGCTTCCTTGAGCTCCTTCATCGCCTCCGGCAGCGCCTGCCGCGCGGACGTCACGCCGATCACCGAGATGGCGTTCTTGCCCTTGGCCTTCGCCCAGTCGGTGATGTTCGAGAACGCCGTCCCGCACGACATGCACGCGCCCTGATCGAACCAGCCTATGATCGTGGTCTTGCCACGCGGCGACACCTCCGCGCCGCCGTCGACGCGCGTCAGCGTCGCGAGTGGGAGCTGCTTGCCGACGAACCGCTTGCGCAGCACGTCGCCGCGCGATGGCAGGTTGGACTCGAGGATGCGCACCGCACCGTTGCGCTGCACCTTGATCTTCACCGGCTGGCCGGCCTCGCGGGCCTGGATGCCCTTGACGAGGCTGTCGCAGTTCGTGATCGCGTTGTCATCGAGCCCGAGGACGGTGTCCTCCCGCAACATGCCTGCCATCTCCGCGCCGCTGTCCGGTGTGACCTCGCCGATCACGCACGGACCGTTCGGTCCCATGTCCGACATGCCGACACCGAGGAACGCCGGGTTGCTCGGCTCGTCGGCGGAGACCGGATCTGCGGCAAGCGCCACGGGGACAGCGAACAGGACCGTGAAGAGGGCGCGCACGAACCGTGAGCCTAGCGAAGCCGCGCTACTGGAGCCAGAAGCTTCATCGAATGAGGTAGTTCGATGTAGGACAAGGTGAGATTCTTGCCTTCATGGTCGAACGCTCGCGATCATTATTCAGTGAAGCGCCGCCTCGACCTCTCGGGTGTCCTCGAAGACAGCCGCCCTACCCCTCTTCGCGCCCCGATGCCCACCTCCGTTCCCTTCGAGAAGCGCGTCCATACGCGGTTCGATAAGGCGTTCCTCGTGATGATCGGCAGCGAGCTCTACGGGGATGCGATGGCGATCGCCCGCAACGTCTCCACCGGCGGAGTCCTCGTCGAGATGAGCTACGCGCCGCCGCTCGGCACCGTGGTCACCGTCCACTTCCAGAACCCCCGGGACGAGGACCTGATGGACGAGATCGTCGTCCGCGCCGAAGTCAAACACCACCACTACCTGAACTTCGGAGCCCTCGGTGAGTCGGCCACGTCGACCCGCGCGATCGGTCTCCGGTTCCTCGAGTTCGTCGACGCGGGTGAGCTGATCTCCCCGGAGCGACTGCACTGACGGAATCCGCACGACGACGTAAGCGTTCGAACTCTATGCCTGTGACGCGTGCCGCGCTAATAGTGTCTCCGATGTTGCGCGCCGCGCTCTTCCTTCTCGTCGCCGGGTTCCTCCTGCCCGTCAGCTCGTTTGCTGACGACAAGAAGGACGACAAGCCGACGACGTCGCGACGCGATCAAGATCGCAGGCGCGATCGCGACAAAGACAAAGACAAAGACAAAGACAACGACAAAGACAAGCCGAAGCCGGTGCCGGCGCCGGTGAAAGAACCGCGCAAGCCGGGGCCGAGCGATGCGAAGGCGACGGCCGTGCTCGAGAAGATCGTTGCCGGGACGACTCGTTCGGATCGCGAGAAGGCGATCGCCGAGCTGACCAAGCTGACGCCCGAAGCGGTCGACACCGTCGGCGAGTGGCTCGTGCGCGAGCACGAGGTCGACGTCGCGGAGCGCAAGAAGATCCTCGTCGACATCAAGGCTCAGGTTCCCGACAAGACCGGCAAGTTCACCGTGCCGTGGTCGCGGCCGTCGAACAAGGAGCTCCAGGCCGACGACGATGTCGATTGGCTAAAGGCGTTGCTCGAGAAATCGCAGGACGCCGCGGAAGGCGACGTGATCGCCGATGTCGCCGCGATCCGTGCACTGGCTGCGAGCAAGGACATCAAGGCCGCGCAGTACATCTTCAACGCCGCGTTCACCGAGAGCTCGATGCTCTATCGCGACGAGTGCGGTCGCTACCTGCGCAAGATGGAGCCGTACTCGATCCCCGCGCTGACTCGCGAATCGTGGAGCCGCAATACGGATCGCAAGCGCTACGCGACGTGGCAACTCGAGCGCCTCGATCGCCAGGATGCCGCGAAGGCGCTCGCCGCCGCGACCGGCGACGAGCAGCTTCAAGTCGCGATCCTCGACGTGTTTCGCGAGACCCATCATCGCGAGGCCGTCCACGCGGTGTGGGCCACCGTCGACGCCGGCTCGCAGCTCGTTCGCGAGGCCGCGCGCAGAGCCTGGATGGAGTACATCACCGGCACTCCTCCCCCGCCCGCTCCTCGCCAGCACCTCGCGCTGCCGGGCGGCAAGAAGACCAAGTTTCCGAAGCCGCTGTGGCTGACCTATCGCGAGCTCGCGGACAACGAGCTGCGCAAGGCAGCGAACGAGCTGCTGCACGAGGACTACGCCCTCGACGAGGCGTCGATCGACGACAACGCGAGGACGGTCAAGGCGCAGCCGATCGATCTCGAGGACGTCACCAAGCGGCTGTTCGCGTTCTACGACGGCGAGCGCAAGAAGCGTGAAGGTAAGCAGTGGGACGCGGCCAAGGGCAAGTCCGACCACGGCGACCTGGCCGGTGCAGCGCTCCTGCTCGACCAATTGATCGCGATGAACCCCGATCGCGCCGAGCGCGTCGAGATGGCGAAGGTCTACGTCGCCTACGGCAAGCAACTCGAGGGTGCGAAGAAGTGGAGCGAGGCCTCGGCGGCCTACTCCAAGGCGTACGGCCTCGATCCGAAGAAGCCGTCGCTCGCGGCGCATCACTACACGCTCGGGCAGTCGCTCGAGGCGAACGGCAAGGACGGCGCGTCGGAGATCAAGCGCGCGATCACGCTCGACCCCGAGTACGCACCGGCCAAGGCTGCGGCGGAGCAGCTGTCGTCACCCGCGCGGGCGGCGTGGATGCTGTACGCGGCGATCGGCGCCGGCGTTCTCGCGGTGTTACTGTTCGGCGCCGCGATGCTTCGTCGCCGCGCCTGAGCAGCCATGTCCAGACTCATCGTCCTCGAAGGCCTAGATGGCGCCGGCACTACCACCCAGGTCAAGCGGCTCGTCGACCATCTCCGGCAGACCGACCGTGCTGCGCACGCGACGCGGGAGCCGAGCGACGGTCCGATCGGGAAGCTGATCCGCGAGATGCTGACCGGCGGTCACGCGATTCCCGAGCAGTCACTCTCCCAGAGCACGTTCGGGTTGTTGTTCGCGGCAGACCGCTTGGATCACTTGCAGCGCGAGGTCGAGCCGCGGCTTGCCGCGGGGACGATCGTGGTCTCGGATCGCTGGTACCACTCGTCGCTCGCCTACCAGGGCACCGGCGCCGAGCGCGATTGGATCGCGATGCTCAACGGGCGCGCGCGAAGGCCCGACCTGACGATCATGCTCGAGGTGCGACCGCACATCGCGGCGCAGCGCCGGCACGCGGCCGGGCGCGTGGAGGAGCTGTTCGAGGACCTGCGGATGCAGGAGGCCGTCGCCGAGGGCTACAAGGCGACCAACGCCGAGCTGGCCGTGCTGGGCGAACGGATCGAGACGATCGATGGTGAGATGACGCCCGACGACGTGTTTGCGGCGATCGTCAAGCTCGTCGGCTAAGGTCGAAAATGTTGCCCGCGTCTCCGAACCGCCGCAGGGTTTTCGCCATGCGGACACTCCTGCTCTCCATGGTGTTCTTTCCGTGGGCGGCGTGTGCGCCGAAGGTCTCGACGGCGCCCTCGCGGTTCGACGACGTGGAGCTCAACAAGCACCAGCAGATGCCGGAGCCCACCGCCGACCAGGCTCCTGCCCCACGGATCGACGCACCTCCGGGCAAGGGCTTGCGCAGCGGCACGATCGCGCGGTCGCGGCTGATCGCCGTGCTCGACGCCGGGCCCGGGTCGTTCCTCCGCCAGCTCGAGGTGTCGCCGAAGAAACAGGGCGATCGGTTCGTCGGCTGGGAGCTCGTGCAAGTCATCGATCGCGGCAGCCCGCTGATCGATCTCGATCTGGTCGTCGGTGACGTGTTGCTAGCGATCAACGGCAAGCCGATCTCGCGACCGGACCAGCTGCAGACCGTGTGGGATTCCCTGCGGACGGCGAACGAGGTGACCGCGCAGCTGTGGCGCGGCGACGCGAAGTTGACGCTCGCGTTCACCGTCGTCGACCACGCGCAGTGATCGAGCGTCCTGCCAGGCTGGAGGATGCACGGGCACGTGATCCGGTGGACAGCGAACCTCGGCGGTTCTGCATCCATGGACCTGTCGATCGATCGGCACCTTCGAGCTAAGGTGCCCGGGTGACCGACCGCGACCAGGCCCTCGCTGCGACAGAGATGTCTCCGGCGGCGGCCGATCGCACCGCGACGCTCGGGACCCTGGCCGACGGGGTCGCAGCGAAGTTCGCCGGACCTCGCATGCTCGGTCGCTACCGACTCGAGAAGGAGCTCGGTGTCGGCGGCATGGGCATCGTCCACGCAGCGTTCGATCCCGAGCTCGAGCGGCGCGTCGCGATCAAGTTGATCCTCCGCGCGACCAGCGACGAGGCGCGCTCGCGGCTGCTGCGTGAAGCGCGCGCGATGGCGCGGCTGACGCATCCGAACATCATCACGATCTACGAGATCGGCAGCGAGGCCGGCCGCGACTTCGTGACGATGGAGCTGATCGATGGCGGCTCGCTGTCGGAGTGGCTGCGCTCCGAGCAACGCCCGACGCGCGACATCCTCGACACGTTCATCGCCGCCGGGCGCGGACTGGCGGCCGCGCACGAGGCCGGGATCATTCATCGCGACTTCAAGCCGCACAACGTGCTGCGCAGTACGTCAGGGCGAATCGTCGTCGGAGATTTCGGGCTCGCGACCGGGCTCGACACCCAGGTCGCGATCGCCGACATCCCACTCGAGGCACACACCGCGCTGACCGCGACAGGCTCGTGGGTCGGCACGCCGGCGTACATGGCACCCGAGCAATGGAACGGCGGCACGATCACGCCGGCCACCGATCAGTTCGCGTTCTGCGTCGCGCTGTGGGAGGCGCTCGCCGGTCACCGGCCCTATCGCGGCGAGACGATCGACGAGCTGCGCAAGGCGGTGACGGCCGGCCCCGAGAAGCTCGGCACTACCGACATCCCGATGCGGTTGCGAGGCGTGCTCAAGCGCGGGCTCGATCCAGATCCCGCGAAGCGGTGGCCGAACATGGCGGCGCTGATCGTCGCGCTGCGACCAGATCGCAGGAAGCTCTACGTCTGGGCCGCGGCGGTGGCCGGTGCGGCGCTGAGCACCAGCGTCGTCGTGCTCGCGCTGACCCGAGGCGGTCGACCAGCCGATCCGAACAGCGACCGCGCACTGGAGATGCGACTCGCTGCCGAGCGCAATCTCGAGCGGGAGGGCATGAAGCTCGGAGGGCGGCTCGCTGCCGAGGCGCGGCGCACGGGCCGCGAGGTCAACCGCGAGATCGCGAACGCGTTTCGCCCCGGCGCGACCGAGACCGATCTCGAGGTGCTGCGCCAGGTCCGCCGGATCAACAACGGCACCGTGACCGCGCCAACCGAAGCGATCCAGGCGCTCGTCGAGGAGCTCAAGGCCGGCAAGACCGTGCGGTTCGTGCCGACCATGGACGGCACCACGCCGATCGGCCTGAAGGCGTTCGCGATCCGGCCCGGCACGTTCGTCGACGCGATCGGGATCTCGAACGGTGATCTGATCACCGCGATCGACGACCACCCGGTGACCACGGAGCGGACGCTGACGAAGGCGTTCGACGAGCTGCAGCCCGATGCCGAGACGGTCCGGATCGAAGTCCTGCGCGGCACCAACCGCGTCGGGATCGTGGTGCAGGCGAAGGACGAGGAGCCTGCCGAGCCGCCGGTTCCACCGCTGCTGCCGATCCAGATCCTCGTCCCGGATCCCGACTAACCCACAGCTCACCTCGGCCTCGGGCGTCAGTCGAAGGATCGACACAGGCGAACTCTGGGGTTGGCTAGCTCGAGGCGAGCATCGATCTGTCGGGTCGCGCAGCACCGCCCCGGGCAGTCCAGCGCATCATGCTGCGAGCACGGCGATGGCTGCGGCTGGATCGTTCGAGAACACGCCGTCGACCCCGATCTCGGCGAGCCGCCGGAGCTCCGCCGGATCGTCGACGGTCCACGCGTTGATCGGCATCCCCGCGGTGTGCCATGCCTTGACCTTCGCCGGCGTGCACAGCGTGTGCTGCGGATGCACGAGGCTGACGCCGATCGCGCGCCCTACCCAGCCGCTGCGCGCGGCCCACGTCTGCTCGTCGTGGAAGATGTACGCGAGCGCGATCTCGGGGACCCGGTGATGGAGCTGGAGCAACACCGATGGATCGAACGACGACACCATCATCCGATCGAGCCGCGAACGCGAGTCGCCCAGTTGCTTCGCGACCGCCGCGACCAGCGCGTCGTTGCGGCCGAGCTTGTCGGACTTGATCTCGATATCGAGCTCGAGGTCGAAGCCGTCGAGCACTTCGGCGAACAGCGGCACCGGCTCGCCCCGCACGCGGAGCTCCTTGCGCTCGGCGGCGGACAGCTCGCCGAGCGTGCCGGGGCGACCGCACAGCCGCTCGAGGTCGGCATCGTGGAACACGACGACGTTCCCCTCGCCGTCGAGCCGAACGTCGAACTCGAGGCCATCGCTCCCCGCGGTCTCTGCCAGCTCGAACGCACGCATCGTGTTCTCGGGTGCGTGGGCGGACGCTCCGCGGTGCGCCCAGACGCGAGGGCGCTGACCGCGACCGCGGCGCCAGCGAGTCGCCCGACCGAGGCGACCGAGGTGCGGGATGAAGCGCGCGAGTGGAGAGGTCACTCGACGAAGGTCTTATGGAGTGCCTTGGTGAGGCCGTCGACGTGCTGGCGATCGCACCACAGCGTCACGCGCAGTGGCGACACGCTCACCGCGTTGAGCGGCACCCCGGCACCGAACGCGGACTGGCGCGCCTTGTTGATCACGCCCGGGTTCGACCCGATGCCGTGACCGACGATCGTCACCGCGCCCTCTTCACCGAACTCGACCTGATCGGCGAGCACGTTATCGAGCTTCTTGCGGACCTCCGCCCAGTCCGGCACGTCCGCGATCGTGAACCACACGCGGAGCTCCTTGCCCTCGAGATCGAGGTGCGTGAGCGGGATCGAGGCCGTCTCGAGGATCTGCAGGCAGTGCTCGACGGCGGCGCCGCCGGAGACCCGCATCCGGATCAGGTTGTTCTGACCGGTCACCGCGGCGACCTGGCGATCGCGCTCCGGCGTGAAGTCGACACGCGTGCCACCGCCGTCCTTGTTCGTGGCGCGTGCGTACAACGCGATGCCCGACCGGCGAGCGAACTCGACCGACGCGTCGTGGAGCACCTTCGCGCCCTGTGCGGCGAGCTCGAGCATCTCGTCGTGCGAGATCGAGTGCAGCAGCTGCGCGGCATCGACGACACGCGGATCCGCCGTGTAGATACCATCAACGTCCGAGCAGATTTCGCAGTAGTCCGCGCGCAGCGCACCAGCGAGCGCGACCGCGGTGGTGTCCGAACCGCCGCGACCGAGCGTGGTGATCTCGCGCTTGTACGAGACGCCCTGGAAGCCAGCGACGATGACGACCTTGCCGCGATCGAGCTCGTCCTCGATCCGGAACGGGCGGACCTCGACGATGCGCGCACCCGAGTGGCGATCGTTGGTGAGGATGCCGGCCTGCGATCCGGTGAACGAGATCGCCTCCATGCCTTCTTCCGAGCACGCCATCGACAGCAGCGACATCGCCTCGCGCTCGCCACACGTCAGCAGCATGTCGAGCTCGCGGCGCGATGGCGACGCGCTGATCGACTTGGCTTTCTCGATCAGCTGATTCGTGGTCTTGCCCATCGCGGACACCACGACCACCACCTTCTTGCCGGCGGCCTTGGTGCGTGCGATCCGCTGGGCGACCAGCTTGATCTTCTCGGCATCGGCGACCGACGAGCCGCCGTACTTTTGGACCACGATTCCGGTGAGCACAGCTGTCACGGCGAGCACCATACACCCATACACGATGCCAACGCCGCGGGGATGCTACGTTGTTCGGATGGCGCGCTTGCTGTTGCTAGCGATGTTGATCGGCAGCGCATGTGGCTCCGCGCCGCGGAATAAACCGAGCTGGCCCGACGCGCCGATCGAGCTGCGTGACGAGACGGATCGCGACGCCGCGATCGATCGCCTGTGGGTGACCCCGCCCGGCCCAGCGCGCGATCGCATGCGCGCCGAGATCGCGGATGCCACGGCGAGACGCCTGACCGATGCCGTGGCCGAGGACCGTCCGTTCGTCGCGGCGCAGCTCCTCGACCAGCTGACCGGGCTCTACACCACCGACCCGAAAACCGTGGTCAGCCTCGCGCGCCACGCGCCGCTGATCAGAGATCTCCGCAGCATGTTCGCGAAGTCGGGCGCGCTCGAGCCCGCCGCACAGACGTTGATCCTGTTGTCGGAGATCGAGCCCGCGAATCGCACCGCGGTGCTCGCCGAGCTCGAAGAGATCCTGCAGTTCGCCGATGACCTCGCGGTCGCCGAGAACGGCGAGGATGCGATCCGCAGTCAGCCGATCTTGTTGCTGCAGCCCACGGTGCTCCAGTTGCCGCTGCCGTGGCTCGTCGACAAGTACGTCAAGCTCGTCATCGATCGCCAGGTCGCCGTCGCCGGAGTGCTCGAGCGCTATCAGCGGTCGCCACCGCCCTGCACGCCCGGTGATCCGGGTTGTCCGAGTGCGAGTGGCGTGACGCTCGAGCTGGTCCGCGCCCACCACGACATCCTCGCGACCGCGCACCGGATCGCGAACGTGCTGTCGCGCGCCGGCCGCGCCGCCGAGATCCATCGCCACATCGTCAACCTCAAGGGCATCGGCACCGAGCGCCAGCTCGCAGCACGGGCCGAGGTCCTCGCCGAGCATCCCTCCGCCGAGTCGTACGGCGAGCTCGCCTCGACGCTGCGCGCCGACGAGCACGCACCCGATCCAGGCGCAGCTCTTGCGCTCTGTCTCGCCGGGCTCGCGATCGATCCGAAGCATGTCGGCCTGCTCGGCGCTGCGGGTGGCGATGCAACCTCCCTCGAGCGCGTCGATCAAGCGATCGAGTTTTACGAGGCCGCGCTCGTCCCAGGGGCAACCAACGAGCTCGATGCCCAGCTCGCACTCAGGCTCGGCAAGCTCTACGGCAGCCGGATCTCGCGGCTCGCCACGAGCGGACGCCCGGCCGCAGCCGATGCCGCGTGGAATGCCGCGATCAAGTTCACCGCGCGCGCTGCGAAGAAGCACCCGAGCGAGGTCTGGCAGCAGGCCGCGGCGATCGCCGAGTCGGCACTTGGCAAGGGGCTCGCGAGCCAGGGCATGGTCGACGCGGGACGCAGGGCCCTCACCGCGTCGCTCCAGCGCGCCCCGTCGACGGATGCCTACGAGACGTTGACCACGATCGACGTCCAGACCGCGCGCTTCAAGGACGCGCAGCGCTGGGCGACTGCGGGGATCGCGCTGTTGACCGACGCCACCGCCGGCGATCGCTATCGCCGCGCCAAGCTCGAGCGGTTGGCGGCGGATGCCCTGCGGCAGGCCGGCAACGCGCGCGACTCGGGCGCGCGCTACCTCGATTCACTGCGCAGCTGGGCGTCGCTCGGCGAGACGAAGGAGCTGCCTCGCGGCATCGCCGCCGAGCGGTTGCTCGAGAGCGGCCGCGCGATGTGGTGGATCGGCGATCGCGCACGCGCGATCGACCTGATCACCAAGGCCGTCGACTTCGATGCCTCCGCGAGCACGTCGTCGAGCGCCGTGGCGTTCTTGATCGAGACCGAGCGGTTTCGCGATGCGCTCGACGTCTACTATCGACTGCTCGGCGATCCCGACACGGGCGAGCTGTTCAAGGTCTACACGTCGCTGTGGATGCTAGCCGAGGGCAAGCGCCAGGGCATCCCGCCCGATCAACTCGCGGTCGACTACCTCACCGCGCGTCGCGGAGATCTCTGGTACGAGCTGCTCGGCCGTGCCGCGGTCGGCAAGGTGCCGTTCGAGCAGCTGCGCGCTGTCGCGACCACCGGGCCACGCAAGGCCGAGCTCGCGTTTTATGGCGCGGTGCTCGGGCTCGATCCCGCCGCCGCCACCCCCGAGGGCAAGCGGAAGCTCCTCGAAGACGTGATCCGGGCACGCACGGTGCTCGACGCCGAGTTCGATCTCGCGCGAAAGTATCTCTCAACACCATGAGCGTTCGAGCACTAGGGGCCCAGCTGCGTGCGGCTGGGCTGTCTCCACGCGCCCTCGCGACGTGGGCGGGCACCGATCGGATCTCCGCCCTGCCCGCGGTGTTGCCGGCGCAGATCACGCGCGAGCCGGTGCCCGCTGCGGTCGCCCTGACGCTGTTCGTCGCCGGCGTCCCGCTCGCGATGGATCGCGCGAAGAGCCTGCCCCTCGAAGCACTGTTGCACGCGAAGCTGCTCGCCACGCACGGCAACGATGTCTACGCACCAGCCGCGATCCTGCCGCTCGGACCGTCGCTGATGGTCTGCGATCGACTGGATGTCCCCGATGCGCTCGAGCGCGTGTCGTGGCCCGATGATTCGAGCCATCATCTGGTCGGCGCACTCGTTCCGAACAAGCGCCGCAGGCGGTGGCTGGACATGGGCTGCGGCTCGGCCTTCGCGCACCTCTCGCTGCCGAACCTGGCCGACGTCATGATCGCCAACGACATCAACCCGCGCGCGACCGCGTATGCGCGGCAAGGTGCCCTGCTCTCCGGGGTCGATCGGCTCGAGGTCAAGCACCTCGGGATCGATGCGATCGACGGTGCGCGCGCGGATCTCGTCACCTGCAACGCACCGCTGCCCGACGCCGCCGCCCTCGCGGTGTGGCGCCGCGCCGACCCAGGGTTCTTCCAGCTGCTGTGGCCCGCGATCCGGCGAAACCTGATCGAGGGCGGCGAGGCGATCCTCCATGTCGCCCGCCACACCATCCCGCCGGATCTGCCGGGGGAGCGGCTGATCGCCGGCTACGCCCCCGATCTCTGCATCCTATGGTGGCGACCCGATGCGCCCGAGCTGCTCGGCCAGTTCGATCGGACGTTGACCCCCGCTCGCCCTCACATCGACCTCGAGGACCGCGACGACGCCCTCGATCGCGCGTCGTGATAGGTTGCCGCCGGGATGGTCAGGCGACTACTGATCTTGACCCTGCTGATGCTCGGTGCGTGCACGCCGCCGCGTCGCGCCGAACCACCACCACCGGCCGCGGATCCGTCGCGGCTCGATCACGCGAAGCACACGCAGGTGGCCTGCATCAGCTGTCACCGCGGCAAGCGCCCGGGGGTGGACGATCACAAGCCATGCGACGACGGCGCGTGCCACAAGAAGGACTTCTCCGCGCTGCCCGGCAAGGTCTGCGCGGTCTGCCACACCGACATCATCATTGGGGGTGGCTCCGGATCCGGGCCTCAGCTCTCGGCGCCGCTCAAGGATTTCCCGGTCGAAGATGCGTGGCAGGCGTTGCCGCCGGTGTTCTCGCACGCGAAGCATCAAGACTCCGCGCTGATGGAGAAGCGCGTGGGCTTCCATGTCACCTGCGTCGATTGCCACCTCCGCAACGACGCGAAGGTCAACCCGGATCACGCGACGTGCTCGCGCTGCCACGCAGCCGAGGTCCAGCTCGCGAACGTACCGGCGATGGAGAACTGCTCCGGTTGCCATCGCGGCAAGCCCCGCCTGCGCGTTCGTGCGCGCGTGTTGCGCGGTGACATCAAGTTTCGTCACGAGCAGCATCGCCGCGACGCGAAGGGCGCGACGGTCAAGTGCGAGGACTGCCACAAGCGCACCGCCACCTCGACCGACTACGACAACCACCCGCCGCCGCGCGTCGAGAGCTGCGTCGGTTGTCACGATGACTCGGCGCGCACGCCGTACGAGATGCGGATGCGGATCTGCGAGACCTGTCACCTCGAGATCACGGCGAGCCTGACCAAGCTCGCGCCCCGCAGTCACCTACCGGCGACCGAGCGCCCGATCGACCACACGCTCGCGTTCCGCCGCGATCACGCCGAGGCCGCGAACCGCTCCGCCGCGCGGTGCGCCACCTGCCACGTCCACATGTCCGGCAATCCCAGGGACGCGTGCGACGAGTGCCACCAGCGGATGCTGCCTTCGGATCACCGGATCACGTTCCGCGAGCTCGACCACGGTCCCGAGGCGGTCGCCGATCGCAATCGCTGCGCGACCTGTCACGTGGTCGAGTTCTGCACCGCGTGTCACGCCCAGCGACCGCGCTCGCATGGACTCCTCTCGACGTTCAACACGGAGCATGCGCGTCTCGCCAGGATCAACCCGCGGCCGTGCCTGACCTGTCACGGCCAGGCGTTCTGCGCCGACTGTCATCGGATCGAAGGACTGCGCCCATGAAGCGGCTCGCGATCCTCCTGGTTCTCACCACCGCCGCGCATGCGGAACCAAACCTCAGGATCGAGCGTCAGCCTTCACCGCGCACGATGCGGATGCGCCGCCCCGTCGCGCAGGTGCCTGCGGCCGAGCCGGCCCCGCGCAAGATTCCAATGCCGGCCGCACCGGTGACGACCACGCGCGCGATCCTCAAGAGCGATCCGATCGAGGACCTCGAAGGCCTGCGAGACGTCAAGCGGCCGGTGTCGTTCAGCCTGACCATGGGGTACCAGGTCGACGGCGCACGACCGAGTGAGAAGCCGACGCTCAACGGCGATCCGGTGGGCGTGGGTACCGACTACGCGAAGTTGCGCTCGTACGGTTTCGGCGAGGGTTTCCTGAGCACGCGCGGCGTCGGTGTCGCGAGCCTCGAGACCTACTTCGCCTTGCGCTTTCAAGCCGTGCGAACGATCGAGACGACTTCGGTCGACGGTCTCGATCAGGTCGACGTGACGTCACCGATCCCGACGTGGTTCACGCGCTCGGGCACCGAGCTGCGCAGCGGCTGGGCCGAGGTCAAAGACTTCTTGCCGAAATGGATGGGGCTGTCGAAGCTGCGCGCGCGCGCCGGCAGCATGTTCGTGTACGGCCCGTGGATCCTCCACCTCGACGGGCTTCACGTCGCGTACGAGGGCCCGACGCTGACGGCGGCGCTGTACTCCGGTGCGCGCCACGCCGAGTACACGCGCGATCAGTCCGACGCGCGTCCCATCGCCGGCGGTGCCTCGCTGCGGATCGATCTGCGCGGGCTCACCGACAAGGTGCCCATCGCCGTCTCCGGCGAATACCTCACACTGTCGAAGTCCGACGAGACGGGCCAGGATGCTGTCGAGACCTCGCTCGCGCAGATCGATTGGCGGCCGCGCCAGGATGTCGCCGTGATCGCGCAGATTCGCGGCGTCAACGGCGAGCTCGCGAACCAGCGCCTGGAGCTGCGCACCCGCTACAAGCAGGTCACCAACTTCGTGTTCGACATCATGCGCCGGTTCGAAGCCGACTGGCGCTGGGATCCGGCGCTCGCGCGGCCGTCGAGCGTGCAGGCCCTCGACGCACGCAGGTATCTCGATCTCGGGCCGGTGCTCCCCCAGGTGATCGCCTCGGCCCGCGCCGGCACGTTGATCCGCGAGAACATCGATCTCCTCGCACGCGCCGCGGTCGCCTCGGACATCTTGACCGACGACGCACCGCAGACGTCGTACAACGCGCGCTACTTCGAGCTCGGTGGTGCCGTCGAGGTGCGGTTGCGCCGGCAGATCGCGTTGACGCTGTCGGTGCTGTCGCGGCAGACGGATCGCGCGCTGGTCCCAGCCGATGAACGAATCATCGACAACGCGGATACAGGTGCGCCAGATCAGCTGATCCCAGATCCGGCGCTCAACACGCTCGGCGAGGAGGGCTTCACCGAGGCCGGCGCGACGCTCAAGATGACGCTCGGTGCGCGCAAGTTCTCCGCGCTCGTCGAGGTCTACGGCCGCAACACCACGTACTCGGTGCTCTACGCCGATCCGATGACGCCGAGCGCGATTCCCGCCGATGATCAGCGCGGCGGCGGGCGCTTCCAGGTCGATGCGTGGGTGAGCCGGCGGATCCGGCTGTTCGCGTCGTACGACGTGTCGAGTCAGCTATCGACGGCGCCCGAGATCAGTGGCTACAAGAGCCTGCGTCTCACGATCACGGGGATCTATTGATGCGCGCGCTCGTGATCGCCCTCGCGCTCGGTGCCGTCACGGTGATCGCACTCGCGGACACCACGCCGCAGACCCCGCCGAGTCCCGCGATCCAGTTTGGCCACAAGTCGCACGCGCAGATCGGCTGCGCGAAGTGCCACGATCCGGGCAAGCCACGCCGCGGCAAGACGCACGAGCGCTGCACGAGTTGTCACGGCAAGAAACCCGACAAGACGTTCCCGATCAGCGACTGCGCGAAGTGCCATCCGGCGGGCAACGATCGCCCCCAGCTCGTCCGCTCCCAGATCGCGGTGACCTCGACCTTCTCGCACGCGAAGCACGCCGGCCGCGCGAAGCAGTGCATCGGGTGCCACGCCGCGATCGCCGCGACCGATGCGCTGGAGTTGCCGAGCCCGAAGAAGCTCGCGGCTTGCACGACGTGTCACGACGGTAAGGCCGCGTTCGGCGTGCTGACCAAGTGCATGAACTGCCACGTCGACGTACCGAAGGGCGAGTTCGAGGTCGCGCGTCCCGACACGGCGTTCTCGCACGCGACGCACGACGCGGTGGTCACCCAACCGTGCAGTGGATGCCATCGGCTGTCGAAGACTGGCGAGATCGAGACCGGCGGTCACCTCGCGTGCGTCGACGGGTGTCACACGCACGAGGCCGAGTTCGGGTTGCGCAAACCGACGATCTGCGGCGCATGTCACGACGGCACCGAGCCATGGCGTCCACTGATCGCCGACAAGCTCCCGGCCGACACCACCGAGTTCGGCACCAACCTCGATCACCGCAAGCACGCGGCGACCTGCACGTCGTGTCACACGCTGACCACCCCGCGCACCGAGCTGCGCCCGACCCGCGGTCATCGCGCATGTGCGACCGCTGGATGTCACACGATGACGAACGGACCGGCGCCGCAGATGGCGAGCTGCGAAGCGTGTCATCATCGAGGTGTGATCGCGGCGCGCGAAGCTGCGCGGCTCTCCGCACGCTGGTCGGTGCGCGCGACGTTCAAGCATCGGGTTCATGCGACCAAGGTCGCGGCCGACTGCGCTCGCTGCCACACCGATGTGTCGTCGCCGATCACGCTATCGATCGCGGCCCCACCGAAAGCGGCGTGCGCGGCAGTCGGCTGTCACGACGGCAGCGGCGCGTTCAAGGTCACCGGCACGTCGTGCACGCGCTGTCATCCGGGAGCTCCGAAGTGAGCAACTCGATGCCTCGTGCGCAGCGCGCGTTCGTGATCGCGGCGTGCGCCATCATCGGCGGAGCGTTCGCGTACGCAGCCTCCGAGTGGAGCCAGTGGCCACGCGTGCGCTACTTCCCGCTCGAGGGAGAGGTCTCGGTTGGCCGCACGGGCACGCCGACCTCGATGCTGTACTGGGGGATCCTCCTGTGGGGCCTCGGCGGCGCGGCGTGCGGTGCGCTCGTCGGTGCCGTGCTCGTAAAAGTCTTCCCTCGGATCTGGACCGATCGCGCACTGCAACTGTTCGGAGCCTGGGCGATCACCGCGATCTTGCTCGCCGGCGGCTATTTCACGTGGGCGCTGTGGCCGTGGTGAGGATCTGGGCACCACGAGCAGATCGGCTGTAAGGGGCGTAAACCGGGCGTCGTTAGGTGGGCGTATGACGAAGCCCGCGCTCGCGCTCCTGCTGATGACGACTGCTGCTTCGGCGAACGTGGTTGCCGCGGATGGAGGGTACGCGGAGCCCGCCAGCAAGGCGCCCACCCGTGTCGAGGGTCGCGTAGGCATGCTGATGGGTGGCGCCGATGTCGGTGATGCGGATGGCTTCTCGATCGGCATCTCCGGCGGGCTCGGCTATCGGATCGGCGACGTCACGCTACGCGGACTCTTCGACCATTATCGCGTCGGCGACGGCAGCAGGGAAGCGATGCAGCGGACGGGTCGCGGGACGCGCGCCGGTGGTGCCGTTCGCTACTCGTTCGCAAACACCGGCGATCACAAGCGCGCCAACGGCATCGGTGTCGATTTCTGGGGCGAGCTCGGCTTTGGTGTCGAGCACGTGACCTGGCGCCAGGGCGGCGTGCTCGATCGTCCGAGCGGCGAGCTCGCGGTCGGCTTCGAGCTCGATGGCTTCGGCAAGCGCGACGAGCGGACCAATCGTCGTCGCCACGTCGGTTACTTCATGGCGTTCCGCACGTTGGTCGCCCAGGGCCCCGACGCGGAAGGCCCGGCGATGTGCGGTGGTCCGTGCACCAAGGCGACCAAACCGTCGCGCACCGACACCACGATGTTCTTCGAGATCGGCCTCCACTGGGGTCGCTGAGCTCTCTCACTCACACAAAGGATCGTCGATGACGCTCGTATCTCGCGTGCTGCGGCACGCAATGCTCCCCTCTTGTCTCGTGATGGCGGCGTGCGGTGGCGGTGGCTACAAGGCAGCCACCTCGTCGTCGCCGAACAGCGGCGCCGTGTACTACGGGCCATCCCCCGCCGCGCCCGGCGGTGATGCGATCGCCACGCAGGGTTCGGTCGAGCCGTCGCGTCCCGGCCTCGGCACGTCGTGGGGCGAGCAGGTGCACGCACCGATCTCGTTCTCGCCGTTCGTACGCTCGTCGGGCGCGCCCTGGAGCGAGATCGCGTTGCACTACAACGACGCTCAGGGCGTGCAAGCCCATGCTGCGTACCTCGGCACGACGCCCCAACCGCTCGAGATCTACGCGGGTGATGGCTCGGTCGGCATCGCCCTCGTCGACGAATCCGGCAACACCCTCGCCGGCTACATGGCAAACGGCCGCGCGCTGATCGTCGGCAACGATGGCGGCCGCTACCGGATCGCGGTGCGCAACGGCACCACGGCGCGCTTCGAGGTGGTCGCCTCGGTCGACGGGCTCGACGTGATCGACGGCAAGCCCGCTGATCCGAACCGCCGCGGCTACATCGTCGACCCGCACGACACGTTGGTGATCGACGGCTTCCGCACCTCGGACAACAACGTCGCCGCGTTCCGGTTCGGCCGCGTCGCCGATTCGTACGCTGCCCAGACCTCGGGTGATCGCAACGTTGGCGTCGTCGGGTTCGCCCTCTTCTCGGAGCGCGGCGCGGTGTGGACGCCCGTCGAGCTTGGTCGCCGCGACACGGCCAATCCGTTCCCGCAGCGCGGCTACGCCGTCGCACCCCGCTGATCGAGTAAGCTCGGGGGATGGCTCGCCTCCTCCTTCTCGCGCTGGTCGCCTGCGGTAGCCAGGACGGGTTAGCGATCGGTGGCGACCTCGTGGTCGGCATCGGCGACGAGGTGGTGACGCCCACGGTCGGCGCCGCGATCCGCGACTCCAACCCCGATCGCGCGTTGATCGTGGTCGGGACGCGCGACATCTCGTGCGAGACCGATCTCCAGAGCCCGCTGCGCAAGGGCACCTACGCGATGATCGTGATCGATCGCGCGGCCACCACGCAGCCGATGGCACAGGTCACGGTGCTCCGCGTGACCTCGAGCGGCACGCTGTTCAACGGCGGCCTCGCCGAGGTCGTCATCGATCAGATCGAGGGCTCGATCACCGGCAGCCTCGACTTCTCGACCACGGACGACACCGACGACGGGGGCACCGAGCTCAGCGTCGCCGGCACGTTCGAGGTCGAGAACTGCTTTCCCTGATCACTTCTTGCACGCCAGCCCCATCCGCAGCTCGTAGGGCGCGCGCGCGATCATCGCGTCGGCGGAGTATGGATCGAACGCACAGGCTGCCTGGACACAGGTGGCCCACGGCACCCGCGTCACGTCCTTCGAGATCAGGTCGAGGCACTGCATCGCGATGTGTTGCGGATACGAGCCGGTCTGGATCCGATTGAGGATCGCTTCGATGATCGACGCGTCGTCTGCGACCTTCTTCGTGCGAAGCGCGCACTCCTCGAGTAACGCATCGTAATTCACGCCGAGGTCCTGACCGAGCTTCGCCGCTTCACGAGCGCGCTTGCAGTCGGGCGTGACCACGAACGCGGTGACCCTGGTCTTCACCGCCTTGATCACGTCCGGCTTGAGCTCGGCCCACAGCTTGTCAGCGGTCGCGACGAGCGTGCGATCGGTCGTCTGCGCGTGTACCTGATCGACACCCTTCTTGACGTCCTCGTAGCGCTTCGCGGCCGCGGCCTTGCGCATGGCGGCGATCACACGGGTGGCCTTGGACCTGCCGAGATCGGCTTGCAGCGCGAGCACCGCCGGATCCTTCGGCGACTTCTCGAGCATCCGCCCCAGCTGGTACTCCGCAGTGGCGAGGTGGCCGTCGACGAGCATGCTCCGCACGAGGTCGAGCTCCGGGTTCGCGGGCACGTCGGGCGGCTTCGACGGCGCGACCGGTTCGACGGTGCGCACCGGCACCGGATCTACCCGAACGACGACTGGGACCCGAGGCGGCGGACTCGGTTCGTCCTCACCTCGCGTCGACGCGAACCCGATCACCGCGGCCGCGAGCACGACCCCACCACCCGCGATGGCGAGCGCACGCTTCGAGCGGCGAGGTGGTGCCTGAACATCCGTGATCGCCGCGGCGACCGTCGACACCGTGGCCATCATGGGATCGACCACCGCGAGAGGGGCCGGCAGCGTCACCTGCGACGTCCGCGGCGAGCTCGCGATCGACTGGAGGGCTGCCGACACCTCCGCAGCGCTCGCGATCCGATCCTCGGGCGCCTTCGCGAGAAGTCTGTTGACGAGGTCGTCGAGCGGCAGCGGCACGTCGGGACGGATCGATCGCAACATCGGTGGCGCGACGTGCAGGTGCATGCCGATCAAGCCGCCGATGCCGGCGCTGTGGAACGGCAACCTGCCGGTCACCATCTGGAACAGCATGCAGCCGAGCGAGTACAGATCGCTGCGGGCATCGACCTCGCGCGCGCCTTCGCACTGCTCGGGAGACATGTAGTGCGGCGTGCCGAGGATCGCGCCGGTCACGGTGCGCGCGACGCTGCTCGAGGTATCGGCGCCGACGAGCTTCGCGATCCCGAAATCGAGCAGCTTGACGCGCTCGCCACCGGCGACCTCGATGTCGGGCACGAGGAACACGTTGTCGGGCTTGAGATCGCGATGGACGATGCCGACGCGATGTGCGGCATCGAGCGCGTTCGCGCATTGTCGAGCGAGCCCCACGGCGTCGACGATCGACATCGCACCGCGCGCGCGGAGCCGGGCCGCGAGCGACTCGCCCTGCAGGAGCTCCATCACGATGTACACCGCATCACCCTCGTGACCGACAGTGTGGATCTCGACGATGCTCGGGTGCTCGATCGCGCTCGCCGCGCGCGCCTCGTTCTTGAAACGCTCCAGCAGCTCCGCGTCGCGCGACACGTCGGTGAGCAGCACCTTGACGGCGACACGCTTTCCAAGACCGGCGTGCGTCGCCGCGTAGACCACGCCCATGCCTCCTCGGCCGAGCTCGCGATCGACGACGTAGTCGCCGAACGCACGGGGCTGCGAGATCTCTGGCATTCGTTGCATCATCCCAGCACGCGGGCGCCAGGTGGGGAACGTGCGCTGCGTGCGCGTTGTTCCGCGATGACTCGGCTCAGTGTCAGCTCACGGACATACCTTCACCCACCGTGCCTTCAGATCACCCCAGCGTGAATCGCTGGTGCCTTCGAGCTTGGTCTTCATCGCCACCCAGTCATCCGACGAACACTCGGTGAGCGACGGTGCCGATGGCTGCTCCGCTTTTGCTTTCTCCGCCGCCACGACGGCCTTCGTGGCCTTGGTCAGCGGGACGTCGACCTGACACAGCTTCTGGAGTTGTTTCACGGTGTCCTGCGCCGAGCTCGCACCCGCGCGATCGACCCACGAGCAGGCCTCCATCGGCTCCTCTCCCTTCGCGATCATCTCCTTCGCCTTGGTCAGGTGATCGCTCGCCTCGTCGGTGTCGAGCTTATCGAGCCCCTTGTCGACCTTCTGGACAGCGGTGTTGTTCTTCACCTTGTCCTCCATCTTGTCGATCGCCTTATCGAGCTTATCGAGCTTCGACTCGCACCCAAGCACCAGGATCAGCAGCACCGCGCTTCGCATGCGTGGATGATACGTCAGCAGCCACAGCCGTGTTCGTGATCGCCACCGAACGTGGCGCCATCGGGATCGAGCGCGAACGTTCACTTCGACAGGATCAGCGTGGTGCCCTGCACCGCCGTGACGCGCATCTTCGCGAGTGACTTCTTGAGCGCGCCCATCCGCTTGTACGCCGCGCCTCCGCCGCCGTACTCGAACCGCCGGAGCTGCGCCTCGATCACCGCGCCCTTGCGATCGAGCCAGACGACCAGCTCGCGCGTGACGGTCTTCTTCGTCACCCCGAAGGTGACCTTGCCGTCGACCGCATCCGCGGTGCTCAAGTTGTCGGCGGTGCCGAGCGTGCGCGCCACCAACTCCATGGCGAACTCGCCGGTCGCGTGCTCGTCGACGAGGTACGGCCGCAGCCCGTACTCGCCACAGCCCGACTCGATCTCGACGCCACCGGTCGGCGCCGCCAGCGCGAGACCGAGGAAGTGACTCGGCTCGTCGGTGTCCGCGGGTCGCTTGATGTCGGCCTCGACGCGGTAGACGTCGACACTCGCGAAGTGCACGACGTGGCGCTCGTAGGTCTCGCCTTTGGAGAGCGTGACCACGAGCTCGTCGTTGTTCGCGGTGCGGACGTCCATCACGGCCCATCCCTGCTCGACCTTGGCGCGAATTCCATCACTGAGCGCTTGCTCGACTCGGGGACGATCACCGGTGGCGATCACCTGCGGTTCGGCGCCGAGAAGGAGCGGAAGCAAGAGTGCGAACGCCATGTCCCTTCAGCTTGCCAGGCGAATGCCAGAACGCCGCCCAAGGGTCGCGGGGAGTTGGCCGTGCTGTGTCAGTGGGCCCACGTCAATCGCGTCACGTGCGCGAGGTAGCAGGGTGTGGGGCAAACGCCGCTGCTTGCGGCAGGATCCCCTTGTAGCTGCGCGCGATTGGAGGGTGGGCTGCGCTATCATGAATCCCATGCATTGGGGCAGCATCCGTTGCGTCGCAATGGGTGTTCTCGTCGGCTGTTACTCGCCGACCTTCCCCGAGAACCAGCCGTGTAGCGAGACCCAGAACTGTCCGGATGGTCTCGGGTGTGACGTCGCCACGAACGAGTGTGTCGCG
>JBBQJJ010000092.1:0-23544 GCA_038325805.1 Haliangiales bacterium | reverse complement strand
CTGGTCGCATGCTTCCCGATCAGCTTGGCGACCATCTTCTGCTTGAAGGCCACCGAGTACGCATTGCTCATCTCGTCATCGAATTCTCGCCCCGCGAAGGTTTTAAGAACGGCCATGCGACAACAACCCTGACACAGGGGGTGAACGGGAACGCCACCGTGATCGTGATCCGACCCGTTGACGGGAGTGACGCAACCGCCGCGCCGGGTGGCCGAAGGGTGATGCTCAGCTTCCAGAAACTCGACGTGTACCAACGGTCGATCGAATTCCTGGCCTTCGCACGCCGGTTACTCCAGCGCATCCCCAAAGGCCATAGCGACCTCGTCGATCAACTCCGGCGCTCCGCGCAGTCGGTCCCGCAGAACACGGTCCGAGAGCCACAGGTTCGCCGCGACGGCAGCGGTTGTGACCGATCGCCGGGGCCTGGCCTAGTAGTGTGTCGCCGAAGGAGCCGGCAAGACCAACCGCACCGACAAGGCGAGGTACTACGGGATTGCCAGAGGCTCGGCGATGGAATCCGCGGCGCACCTCGACGCAATGAAGATCGACGAGCTGATCGACGAGGAGCACTACGCCCTCGGCGTCGCATTGCTCGAGCGAGTCGTTGCCATGCTGACCAAGATGATCGACCCCTGATCGTCAACGGGAGGCGATCACGATCACGGTGGCGTTCCCGTTCACGTGCACGGCCACGGGACCGATCACGGCCACGATCACGGTCACGACAATCAGGGACAGGCCCTAATTCGCGAACGTGAAGCGCACTCGAACGCCGGCCCTTGGCGTGGCGACCCGTGCCCAGGCATCGACGCGAATCCCCGCGCCACCGAGCACCTGGCGCAGCTGCAGCTCGGCACCCGCGAGGAGACGCGGCGGACCGACGAGCTCGACCGCGACCCGCGCGCCACGCAACCGCGCGAGCGGCAGGTCGCGGGGATCGAGCTTGAGCACCGCGGCTCGCCCGACCCACACGACCGCGATGTCGAGCTCGATCACCACGGGTTCGACAAGGACGACGACCACCGGTGGCGACACGACAGGCTCGGGCGCGACGACGACGGGAGGCGGTGGCTCGTCGACGAGCACCGGAGGTGGCTCCGGCGTCGCGATCCGTTCGGGCAGCGGAGCCGGAGGTAGCTGCTCGACGGCGAAGCGCGGATCGGACGAGCGGCCTCCACACAAGGTCGGGCCCTGCGCGCGACCGACGCGAAACAACAAGCCGCCCGATAACCGGTCGCCCGCGAAATCCTGCCGCGCCCAGATGCCCGTCTCGACGCAACCCAGCGTGATGCCGAGCTCGCCATGCCACAACGCCTCGACCTTCCCGCCTTCGTCGCTCGCCACCCACGCGGCTCCGAGCTGCGCCTGTGCGTACGCGACCTGCCACCAATGAATGCGCGGTCCGCTGAGCACGGACCACTGGCCACCCTCGAGCCCCGTCAGCTTGCGGTCGTCGGACATCCCGAACAGGAACCCGAGCGCGGTCTCCCAGCCGAACCGCCGACCGCGATATCCGATCGACGCATCGAAGCCGAGCGAGACGGCAGGCATGCCGAGAAAGCCGACGCGCAGTGATGGTGGATTCGATCGCGGCGGTGTCTCGCCGAGGTGTTTCGGCTCGCGGATGCCGAGCTCGAAGCCGAGCTTGAGGCTGCCGACGACATGCTGTTGCGGCGCGTCGCCAAACGATCGCTCGTAGGCGAGCTCGAGTCCGGAGGTCAACGCGCTCCTCGTCGTCACCCACGCGCCGAAGTCGTGACCGATCGCCAGCCGCGCGGCGGGCTCACCGCCGGGATCGCGGGCCGCCCAGCCAACGCCAGCACCGAGCGTCCAGGCACTGCGCGTGACCTCGTCGCCGAACCATCGGTAGCGAGCGACCGCGAACAGGTTGTGGCCGATCGTCGTGGTCGACCTGCGGTCGTCCGCGAGCCCGGTCCCCATCAGCTCGTAGCGCCCGCCGAGCTGCCAGCTTCGCGTCACGGCGACGAGCAGCTCGTGCCCCCACGCATGGCTACCGCCGGATGTGCCGTCGCCGAGCGAGAGGCCCGTGGTCCAGTCCGTCGAGTAGGCGATCGGCGCTCCGCCCCGCGCGATCGAGGGACGGCAGGTGATCTCTGCGCCGGGCTCACCCCGAAGAGGTCCTTCGCAGCGGGGCAGCGCGCGGAGCGATGCGACCGACGCGCCCTTCGGCCAGCCATCGGAGCCGACGGGATCGAACTCTGCCCGTGCGACCGGTGCGAACAACACGACCGCGAGCGCGGCAACCCGACGAACCATGACCGCCGCGTCAGCAAGGCGTATGCCGCGACCTATCCCCTTGGAATCGAGGATGGCGCGACGCTGACTGTCAACGTACCTACGCGGTAGGAACACCACGATCGACCTTTGGAAGCGCGGGGACGGACCTACTGCGGCAGCGTCATCGTCACGCTGAGGCCGCCGCCCGGACGATTCGCCAGCGAGACCTTCCCACCGTGCGCTTCGGCGATCTCGCGAACGAGGGCAAGGCCGAGGCCCGTGCCGCCCTTCTTCGTCGAATAGAACGGGAGCAGCGCCTGCGCGAGCACGGTCTCGGTCATCCCGGCGCCGCGATCCGAGACCTCGATCGAGATCGCAATCGGCTGCTTCGTCACCTTCAGCGTGACCTCGGCCGACGCCGATCCTGACTCGTGCGCGTTGCGGATCAGATTGACCAGCGCCTGCTCGAGCTGCGCGGCATCGAAGCGTGCCGGTGCCTCGGGCAACGACGTGACCTCGAATGCGAGCTGGCCGCGCAATCGCTCCACGAGCTCCTTCCAGGCGACTGGCTCCACCCGCGGGGTCGGCAGCTTCGCGAACTTCGCGTAACCCTGGATGAACTGCTCGAGGTGCTTCGCGCGCTCGGCGATCGTCGTGAAGATCTTCGCGAGCTGCTCGTGCTTGCCGAGCTTCAACAGCTCGCCGCCCGAGTGCGCGAGTGACGCGACGGGCGCCAGCGAGTTATTGAGCTCGTGGGAGATCACGCGGATGACCTTCTTCCAGGTCCGCACTTCCTGGCGGTGGAGCTCGACGGTGAGCTGCCGGAGCACGAACAGCTCGTGCTGCCGGCCGTTGAGACGAAAGCCGCTGCGCGCGAGGTAGAAGATCTCCTCCTCGTCGTCGCGCTCGACGGTGAACAGGCCGTCGCCGCCGCGTGCGATGGCATCGCGCAACGACTCCGGCGCCTTGTCGAGCAGGTCGCCGAGCTTGACACCTTCGAGCCGGCGGCCGCTGCCGAGGAGCTGCCGTGCAGCCAAGTTACCGTAGACGACGTGGCCGCCCGGATCGCACAGCAGCATGGCCACGGGCGTGTTCTGGACCATGGTGTCGAGCAACAGCTCGCGCTGGACGAGTGACTCGCGCTGCTTGCGCAGGGTGTCGCCGAGGGCGTTGTGGGCGTCGACCAGCTCGCCGAGCTCGTCGTTCTTGTTCCATGCGAGGGAGAACGCGAAGTCGCCGTCGCGATAGCTGGTGACGGTGCCCGAGAGCGCGCGGAACATCGCGGCCTGTGGGGCGAGGATGCGGGACAACACGGAGAGGGTGACGGGAAGGCTCGCGCCGAACGCGAGGGCGCCAGCGATCCAGGGATCATGCAGCCAGTCGTCTAGCTTGATCGCCACCGCGATGACGCCGGCGATCAGGAGGCTCACCCAGAGAGTGAGTCGCCAGATCAGCGAGCTGCGTCGTCGTCCAGAGCTCATCGCGATGAAGCCTACGTCAGAAGGGCGCGTGCCCGGAATTCTGGGCTCGAATCAGTCGCGCGGGATGCCGAGCTTCTCCATGCGTCGATAGAGAGCTTGCCTCGACAGTCCGAGCTCCGCGGCGGCCTGCGCGATCACGCCCCCGGCTCGGTTGAGCGCGGCCTCCACGGTCGGCCTGTCGAGCTCCTCTGCCTGCGCCGGCGCCACCGACGGCAACGCGAGATCCGCGACACCGATCTCCGCGTCGGGTGCCAGCAACGCCGCACGCTGCAGCGTGTTCTTGAGCTCGCGCACGTTGCCCGGCCACGGATGACGCTTGAGCGCCGCCTTCGCTTCGGTCGACAGCTTGTTGGCGACGGGCAGGAAGTACTTCGCGAGCGCGAGGATGTCGTCGGGTCGTTCGGCGAGCGGCGGGATCCGGACCTCGATCGTGTTGAGCCGGTAGTAGAGATCCTCGCGGAACGTCCCCGCGCGCATCATCGCCGCGACATCTGCGTTGGTCGCGCTGATCACGCGAACCTTGACCTGCCGCTCCTTGTTCGAGCCTAGCCGCTCGAATCGACCGGTCTCGAGCACGCGCAGCAACTTCATCTGCCCGGCCTGCGAGAGGTTGCCGATCTCGTCGAGGAACAGCGTGCCGCCATCGGCGGACTCGAACTTGCCCTCGCGCGCCTTGGTCGCGCCCGTGTACGCGCCGACCTCGGCACCGAACAGCTCCGCTTCGATCAGCTCCGACGGCAGCGCCCCGCAGTTGAGCGTGACGAACGGGCCGGTCTTCACCGTCGAGTTCGCCTGGATGATCTCGGCGACCTTCTCCTTGCCCGCGCCGTTCGGCCCGGTGATCAGCACCGGGACGTCGGCCCGCGCGACCTGACACGCGAGCGCGATCACGCGCTCCATCGCCGGATCGGCGAACACGGCGTCGCGCAGATCGTAGCGCTGCTCCAGCTCGGTGCGGCGGCGGTTGTCGCCCGCCTTGCGACGCGCGAGCTCGCGCCGCGTCTCGGCGAGCTCGAGGAGGTTCGATACCGTGGCGAGCAACTTGGTGTCGTCCCACGGCTTCTGCAGGTAGTCGGCAGCGCCGGCCTTGACCAGCTCGACGGCGGACTCGAGCTGGGTCCACGCGGTCATCAGGATCACCGGCAGATCGGGAAACCGCGCGCGGATCGCGTGGAACAGCTTGACGCCTTCCTCGCCAGAGGTGGCCGCGCCGACAAAGTTCATGTCCTGCAGCACGACATCGACATGCTCTCGCGCGAGGACCTCGAGGCCTGCGGCGGGCGAATCAGCCGAGAAGGTCCGCACGTCGCGCAGCGAGAACAACACCTCGAGCGCCGTCGCGACGGCCGGGTTGTCATCGATGATGAGGACCGTGGACACCGAGGGCGACCCTACACGCTCCGCGTCGCGATCGCAGGCGGGATGCCGGCGGCGCGCAAGGCGGGACCGAGGACGGCGATCTGACCGAGGCACCACAGCAGCAAGGCGCCGATCGGCAGGAACTCTCCCGGCAGTCGCGGCACGTTGTACTTGTCCATCAGCCACAGGTTGATGCCGTAGGCGAGCACCATCCCGAGCACGATGCCGATCGTCGCCAAGATGAAGTTCTCGACCTGAAAATAGTGAACGATGTCGCGCTTGGTGGCGCCGAGCGCGCGGCGGATCCCGATCTGACGCGTCCGTTGCTGCACCCAGAAGCTCGCGAGGCCGATGACCCCGAGCGCTGTGATGATCAGCAGCGCCACCGAGACGCCTAGTAGCAGGTACGCCATCGCGCGGTCCTTGCGGAAGTACTTCGCGCGAACCTCGGAGAACCGCTGGCGCTCGAGGATGATCCGGTTCGGGTTGACGCGGTTGAGCGTCGACTCGATCGCGGCGAGCACGTTGGTCGCCTGCGCGGGGTCGACGCGGATCAGGTAGTTGCCGCCGACGTTGAAGGGCGTGTCGACGGGCATCAACATCGCGATCTCTGCATCCGCGGCGCTACCACCACCCTCGTTGGGACGCGCGAGGCGATCGAACACACCGACCACGCTCTGCGGCTCGTCGCCGTTGCCGTAGAGCTGCTTGCCGAGCGGGTTGTCGCCCGGCCAGAACCGCTCGGCGGTGCCCTTGCTGATGATCACCGACGCGATCTTCGCCTTGTTGGTCTGCACCGCCTTGAGCTCGACGTACTCGTCGGGAGTGAAGTCGCGGCCGGCGATCAGCTGGACGCCGAGCGTCTCGACCAGATCGGGGCTCCCCATGTACATCGCGGCGTTGACGCTGTTCGGGTCGTCCTTGACCGGCGAGATACTGGTGTTCCACGACGAGTTGCCGAACGGCACCATGTTCGTGGTCGCGACCGACTTGACGCCGGGGAGCGCGCGGATCGCGGCGAAGTCCTGCAGCGTGACCGCGACGGCGTCGTCGGTCTGGCCGATGCCCGCGAGCTGGACGCGCAGCAGCTCTTCCTCGAGCACGCCACTCGGCTTGTCCATGCGGGCGAGCCGCTCGCGGATCACGAACACCGCGTTGCAGACGATCGCGCAGGTCACGGCGATCTCGAGGATGATCAGCGACGCCGCGGTGCGATGCCGGCGGAGCGTGTGGAGGATTGGGACGATGGGTGCCATGGGGACCTCAGTGCGACTTGAGCTGGATGGCCGGGGTGATCTGGCAACCACGCCACGCAGGCAACAGACCGGCGAGAAGGGAGGAGCCGATCGCGAGGGCGAAGGTGGTGAGGAGCATCGACGAGTCGAGGGTGGCGAGCTCGGCGTAGCCGACCGGCGTCTGCCTCACCGCCCACAGCCCGAGGTATGCGAGGCCGAGGCCGAGCACGCCGCCGATGAAGCCGATCGAGCCGGCCTCGATCAGCAGTTGCGTGAAGATCGAGGCCTTCGAGGCACCGAGCGCGCGCCGCACGCCGATCTCCGACGAGCGCCGCAAGAACTTGGTGAGCAGCAGGCCGACGGTGTTGATCAGGCAGACGATCAGGAAGCCGAAGGCGACGTACATCTGGAGCCGCGCGTCCTTGTCGACGACCTCGCGAAACTCCAGCCACTCCATGACATCGCGCAGGCGCACGTTCGGCGGTCGTTGGAACCGGCCCGCCTTGCGCTGGTCCTCGGAGTACGCGACCAGGTAGTCGCGATACGCGTCGGCCTTCACGGGGCTGTCGAGCTCGACCCACATCTGCAGCCAGTCGCACGGGGCGTCGAGCGCCGTCGAGTCGTCATCGTGGTCACCCCAGCAGTTCATCGAGCCGGAGCGATCGAGCTTGAGCGCGATCGAGGTCGAGAACGGGACGAACAGCAGCTCCTTGACGCCGTAGCTCCCGGTCGCGAGGTCGTAGAAGTGCGGGGTCGGCGTCCACTCGTCGAGCACGCCGACGACACGCAGCTCCTGCTTCTCGAGCCGGATCGTCTTGCCGATGGCGTCGGCGGTGCCGAACAGCTTCTCGGCGAGCTCCTTCGCGATCACGGCGACGCGCGCCGCGTTCAGATCATCGTCGTCGGTCCATGCACCCCCCGCGAGGAACGGCACCCGGAACATCGGAAAGAAGTCCTTGGTGGTCCAGCGTCCCTCGACGAAGAACGGCGACAGTCCTGTACGCTGCGGCTCGATCGCAGCATTCCCGCCGGTCATGAAGGCCTGGCGGTCGGCCTTCTTCGCTTTCCACAGCGCCTCCGAGTCGAAGCGCGTCATCTGCCCCGGCGGTTGTTCTCCGGGGGTGTAGCCACGGATTTGCCGCGGTTCGAGTTGCACGTAGTAGACGTTCTGGCTCTTGCCCGGCAACGGGTCACTGCTCAGCACGTGCATCACGGTCAGCGTGGTCATGCTCGCGCCGACGCCGAACGCGATCGCGAGGATCATCAGCACGGTCAACGACACGTTGCGGCGAAGACTGCGCTGCGCGAGGTCGAGGTAGTAGCCGATCATGACGCGCGCACTTCCTCGAGCTTCTTGACGCTCGCAGCCGCGTTGATCAGAGACGTGCCGCGATCGAGGTCGGTGGCGACGCCGTCGACGATGTGGATGTTGCGCTGCGTGCGGGCCGCGATCTCTGGATCGTGGGTCACGATCACGACGACGGTGCCCTGCGCGTTGAGCTCCTCGAGGAGCTGCATCACCTCGCGCGCCATCTGCGAATCGAGGTTGCCGGTCGGCTCGTCGGCGAGCAGCAGCTTCGGGTCACCGGCGATGGCGCGAGCGATCGCGACGCGCTGTTGCTGGCCACCCGACAGCTCCGCCGGGTAGTGCCGCATTCGCGACGCGAGGCCCACTCGCTCGAGGGCCTTCTCGATTCGCGCCTTGCGATCGCCACGCGAGAACCTGCGATAGCGGAGCGGGACGTCGACGTTGTCGAACAGGTTGAGATCGGGGATCAGGTTGAAGCTCTGGAACACGAACCCGATCTTTTCGTTGCGCAGCTTGCTGCGGTCGCGGTCGCTCAGATCCTGGACGTCGACACCATCGAGGACGAACTGGCCACCGGTGTGCTCCTCGAGCAGCCCCGCGATGTTGAGGAACGTGGTCTTGCCGGAGCCCGACGGGCCAGTGACGGCGACGAACTCGCCCGCGCGGACCTCGATCGACAACTCGCGCAGCGCGTGGGTCTCGACCATCGCCGTGCGGTAGATCTTGGTGACATCTTTCATCTTCAACATCGGCATGTCTCCTAGTTCGAAATCCTGACGCGGTCCTTGTTGCCGAATCCGTCCGAGCCACTGACGACGATGTCGTCGCCTTCCATCGCTCCTGAAAGGATCTCGACGGCATCGAGGCCGATCGCGCCGAGCTTGACGGTGCGCCGCTCGGCGACCTCGCCGGCCATCACGTAGACGACGTTGCCGCCACCGGCCTCGACGAACGGGCCTCGATCGACCTTGAGCACGTTCGGCTTCTCCTCGATCAAGATCCGCGCACCCAGCCGCTGGTTCTGGCGGAGCCCCTCGGGGCGCTTGTCGCCGAACTCGATCCGCGTCGCCACGCTGCCGTCGACGACCTCGGGCGAGACCGAGCGGACGCGGCCCGCGTACGTGGTGGTACCGGAGCGAATCTCCGCGGCCATGCCCATCGCGATGTCGCGTGCGAACGCGTCGGGGACCTTGATCTCGAGCTCGAACGCGCCGAGATCGACGACCGTGATCACCGCGGCGTTCGCCGGCACGGTGGCGCGCTGCGCGACGGCGAGCTGACCGACCTGGCCATCGACGGGCGACTTGATTTCGAGCGCGGTGACCTGGCGCTGGAGGTCGCGCACGATCTCGCGCTGGCGATCGAGCGTCTGCTTCTTGGTGCCGAGGTCGAAGCCGCCTTCCTTGCCGAGCAGGCCCGCTTCGATCTGCGCGTGCTTGAGCGAGATCTCCGCCTTGCGCAGGTTGTCCTCGGAGCGGCGCAGCTCGAGCTCGGGGATGACGCCCTTCTCGAACATCTTCTTGTTGATCTCGACCTCGCGGCTCGCGCCCTGAAGGTCGACTTCCGCCTGCGCGATCAGCTTGCGACCGTTCGCGCGGCCGTGCTCGATGTCGAGCCCTGCTCTGCCCACGCCCGCTTCGAAGCCCGCGAGCGTCGCGAGCTCCTGGGTCAGCCGGCTCTGCAGATCCGGGCTCTCGATCCGTGCGAGCACCTGCCCGTGGATCACCTTGTCGCCGGGGCGCACCAGGAACTCGACCGTACCGCCGGCGATCGCGTAGAGCATCGGGCTGTTCGCGGCGACCACGCGACCATCAGCCACCACGTCGCGCGTCAGGGTGCCGCGCGTGACCTTCGCGATCCGCACGCGCGAGCGATCCACGGCCGACTCCGCGACCACCCAGCGGCTGACCACGTAGCCGATGCCACCGAGCACCACGAGCGCCATCACGGTCCACGTGATCCACCGACGCCACGGACGGCCGACGGCCGGCTTGTTCAGCACGACGTCCTGGGCGGAGGTGTCTCGAATCACGAGCCGACAAGCAGCAACGGCTATGCCCGTGCTAACTATCCGACATCATTCGAAACGAGGTGTCCGCAGCGTCCGGACACTGTCCGCTCGGACGCTCTCAGTCGATGTCGAACGCGTACAAGATCCCGCGGTTCGACATCACGAACAGCCGGCCATCGCCGGTCACCGTGGGCGCCGCAGAGACACCATCGCCGGGCTGGAACCACTCGAGCGTCTGGCCGGTCTTGCGGTCGGCGATGAACATGCCGTCGTTCGCGAGCGAGTAGATCAAGGTGTCGCGAAACAGCACCGGCGCCGCAGGCTCGCCGCCCGCGCGTGCACCAACACGCCACACGACGTTGCCGTCGAGATCGATCGCGTAGGTGCCGAGGTCGGCGACCGAGACGTAGATGTTCTTGGTGTCGGTCGAGATCCCGCCGACGTTGCCGGTGTTGCTCGGCTGCGCCGCATCCCAGAACGGCACCTGCCAGCGGACGAGCCCCGTGGTCTTGTCGACCGCGTAGACACCGCCCGACGAGGATGACGCGTAGACGCGATCGCCGAGCACGATCGGCGTGGCATCGACGTCGAAGAACCGCTCGGCGCTGGCCTTCAACGAGGTCGACCACGCGACCGAGCCGTTGTCCTTGCGAAGCGCGACGAGCGTACCGTTCGAGAACCCGGTGTAGATCAAGTCACCGTCGATCGACACGCCGGCGTGACCACGCAGCGTGTACTCCTCCGGCGTCTCGCTCTTGAACTGCCACTTGAACTTGCCGGTGATCGCGTCAACCGCGACGACCTGATCGGCCTCGTTCGCGAACACCAGGATGTCCTGCGTCGCGACCGGCGGCTGCTCGATCGGGCCGCGGCTCTGGTAGCGCCACTTCTCTTCGCCCGTCTGCGAGTCGAGGCACATCAACACACCATCGGCGGTGCCGAGGTAGATCACCGAACCGCCCATCAGAGGGGCCGACAGCACGGCGCCGGTCTTCTTCTTCCAGCGCACCGCGCCGTTGCTCGCCTTCAGCGCGAAGAACGTGCCCGTGGCCGAGCCGACGTAGACGGTATCCGCGTAGACCGCAGCCTGCGCGAACTCCTGCGGCGTGACCTCGGTCTTGCGATCCGCCGTCTCGAACTTCCAGTGCAGGCTCAACCGATCCTCGCCGAGCGGCTCGATCGCTTCGGCGCGCATCGCGTCCGCACGATGCGGCGGGACTTTGACGCAACCGACGAGGAGCAGGCTGGCGAGGGCAACGCGCACTAGGTGGCTCCGATGGCAGAGAGTCGGCGCTCGATCAGATCGGTGAGCTCCTTCGGCGGATTCATCGCCTTGACCTTCTCGAGCAGCGCCTTCGCCTCGGCGCGCTTGCCGAGAAGAAGGTGCAAGCGACCCTGGTGGTACAGCGCGTACGCGCGGCGCGCACCATCGTCCGCCGGCTGCATCCGCTGGAATGCTCCGAGCGATTCCTCGAGGAGCTTCTGCTTCGCGGCCGGATCCTTCTCGGTGCTGGCCTTGGTCTCGAGCGCGATCCCGAGCCCTTCGCGGCACAGCACGTTCTCGATCTCCTTGCCCTGATCGCAGGTCCGATACACGTCGATCGCCTCGTCGAGCTTGCCGGCGTCGATCAGCATCGAAGCGCGGAACGCCCCGCCCGTCTTCTCGGTGTCCTGCTGCGCGAGCTCGGCGAGCACCTTCTCCGCTCGCTCCTTCTCCGTCGCGAACGTCGGGTTCTTTGGATCGGAAGGCATGCCCGGCATCGCGACGGGCCTCTGCGTCACGTCGAGCACCGCGGCGACCTTCTGGGTCTCCCGTGACTCCTTGTTGCGAGAGCACGCCTTGAAGCCGAAGAAGAACGAGACCACGACCGCGAACAAGATCGTCGCGATTCCGATCTTCTTGATATGCGGAACGATGCGGTCGATCAGCGACTCGCCACCGAGCTGCACCGGCTTCGGCGCCTCCCTGGGCTTGGAGGGGTCTGGCTTTGCTTTGTCGTCGTCGGCCATCGGGGGTTGGCGGGATGTAGCACCCGCGGCGAGTGCGCGTCAATTCGCACCCTTGGACAGCTGCAAGCCGGAGTATGGTTGCCTGGTGCGAACGGTTCTGGTCCTGATGGCCCTTCTCCCTGCCAGGACCGTGTTTGCCGACGAGCAGGCCCTCTCCGCATCGGCCGGATACGCCACGTTTTCGGCCCCTGGCGAGAAAATGGGCGAGATGGTCCCGCCTCAGATCAGCCCCACGGGCGGCGGGTCTCTGGCCGTGTCCTACGAGCGGGCGATCGGCAGTGACTTCTCCCTGCGCGGCGAGCTCGCGGGTGGGATGTTCTTCGGGGGCAACGGCGCCGGGCAGTCCTCGCGGTCGTACGCCCTGCTGGGCGACGTCGGCGGCGCCTTCCGGTTCGATATCTTCAAATACGTCCCCTATGCGTTCGCCGGGGTCGGTGCCGTGACCTCGGGTGGCGGGCCGATCGATCGCGGCAACGACTTCGTCCTCGTGGTCGGCGGCGGGCTCGATCGGCTGTGGTCGCGCAAGCGCTCGGCGGGGATCGAGATGCGGGTCGCGAGCTTCGGCGGCGATGTCACCGTGGTGACGATCGGCCTCCGCGGGACCACGCGCTGGGACTTCTTCTAACCCAGAGTTCGCCTGTGTCGATCCTTCGACCAGGGGAACGGGGCGGCTCGTCCTCGAGCCGGGGACCCCGAATACAATCGTTAGGTGTCGTGGCGGTCTTTGCGCGCCTTGACCGCGATCCGGATCGGCGTGCCACGGAACCCGTAGCGCGCGCGTAGCTTGTTCGCGAGGAAGCGCCGGTACGACGGCGCGAGCCCCTCGAGCTTGTTCGCCCACAGCACGAACGTCGGCGGCTTGATCGTCGCTTGTGTGATGTAGTGGATCCGGATCGCGCGCCCGTTGTGCAGCGGCGGCGGCGTCTCCTCGATGACCTCGGCGAAGAACTTGTTGAGCTGCGAGGTCTGGATCCGCTGGCGGTGCTGGCCCGAGACCTGATCGACGAGGTCCATCAGCCGATCGACGCCGTCACCGCGCTGCGCGCTGAGCATCACGGTTGGGGCCCACGGGAGGAAGTGGAAGTTGTCCTTCATCGCCTCGCGCAGCGCCTCGCGCGCGGCATCGTTCGGGATCCGATCGCTCTTGTTGAGGGCGATCACGAGCGCGCGGCCGGCCTGCTCGACCATGCCTGAGATCCGCGCATCCTGCTCGGAGGGGCCGAGCTCGGCGTCGATCACGAGCACGACGGTATCGGCGCGTGCGATCTGGCTGAGCGCCAACACGACCGACAACTTCTCGACGTCCTCGTCGATCCTCGCCTTGCGACGGATGCCCGCGGTATCGACCAGCGTGTACTGGCGCTCGCCGAGCACCAGGGCGCTGTCGACGGGATCCGTGGTGGTGCCGGCGACGTGGTGGACGAGCGAGCGCTCCTCGCCGAGCAGCCGGTTCGTCAGCGAGGACTTGCCCGCGTTCGGGCGGCCGACAAAGGCGACGCGGAGCGGCTTGTCGTCCGGCGCATCGGTGATCTCCGCCTCGGGATCGTCGACCGCGTCGAGGGCCTCGAACAGCTCGCCCTTGTCGTCGTCCTCGTCATCCGCCTCCGCTTCGCGCGGCGGCGCGACGGCGAGCGTGATCGCCTCGAGCAGCGGATCGATGCCGCGGCCGTGCGAGGCCGACACCGGGTACGGCGTGCCGAGACCGAGCGCGTGAAAATCGTGGACCAGCGGATCGTTGACCGGGTGATCGATCTTGTTGACGACCAGGAAGATCGGCTTACCCGTGGTGCGCAGCTTGTTCGCGAGATCGTGATCGACCGACGACAAGCCGGCGCGACCGTCGACGACGATCACCACGGCATCGGACTCCTCGATCGCGCGCATCGCCTGGCGGTGGATGCCCGCGCCGATCACTTCGCGCTCGGCATCGGGATCGAGGCCGCCGGTATCGACGAGGCGCAGCGCGGTCCCGAAGTAGTCGGCGTCGCCATAGCGGCGATCGCGGGTGAGGCCCGGCGTATCGTGGACCAGCGCGGGGCGGCCTCCGACCAGGCGGTTGAACAGCGTCGACTTGCCGACGTTCGGCCGGCCGGTGATCGCGATCAGCGGTGTACTCACGCGTCACCTCCGTAGCCGAGCTTCATCAGATCACGCTCCTCGCGACTCCACTCGGCGAGCACCTTGACGAACAACGAGAGGTGAACTTCCGAGTACCCGAGTGCCTCGGCCACCGCGGTACGAGCGGCGATGCCGAGCTCGCGGATCCGGCTACCGCCGCGGCCGACGACGATCGGCTTCTGCGAGGCGCGCTCGACGACGATCACCGCGCCGATCGTGGCCTCGCGCTTCTCTGGGCGCTCGTTCCAGGTCTCGATCTGGACCGCGCACGCGTACGGCAGCTCCTTGCCGAGCTGGTGGTAGAGCTGCTCGCGGATGATCTCCTGTGCGATGAACTGCGGCGACCGATCGGTGGTCATCCCGTCGGGGAACAGCTGCGGACCGATCGGCAGCCTCGCGCCGACGAGGCGCTCGAGGACGTCGACGTTGTCGCCGCGAGTCGCGGAGATCGGGACGATCTCGACGCCGGGCGCGAACCCACCCCACTGCTCCAGCACCGGCAACAGATCGGGCTTCGGGATCCGATCGACCTTGTTGAGCGCGATGATGATCGGGTGTGCCTTCGAAGCATCGTGGAGGCCGCGCACGTCGTCTTCGGCGAGGCGAGCAGGTAGCCGCCCGCGCCTGTCGGTGGCGTCGACGATCATCAGCACGACGTCGGCATCGGCAGCGGCGGCGAACGCCGCGTTGCGCATGTACCGGCGCAGCGGACCGCGGCCATCCTGGACCCCAGGCGTATCGACGTAGGCGATCTGCGCCTTCCCGTCGGGCAGCTCGATCGTGTGGACGCCGAGGATCCGATCGCGCGTGGTCTGCGGTTTCGGTGACACGGCGACCAAGCGGCGGCCGAGGATACGGTTGAGCAGCGTCGACTTCCCCACGTTGGGGAGCCCGACGATCGCGCAAAACCCTGCGCGGAGATCGGCTGGCTCGGTCGACATGGGAGCCGCATGTAGCACGGTTTCGGCCTGTTACGACATTGCCGAAAACTGGGTTCGCCCGGACTCCCCCGGTAGCGTCTAGGGCATGCGGTTCGGCATCACGACCCTCGCCCTGATCCTGGCGATAGCGGCAGTGATCTCAGCCGGTCTCGCAGCCCCCGGCCAGCTGGTCGCGATCGGCTGCGGGATCGGGGCGATCGGGGCCGGCAAGGTCGCGTTCGGGCGCCGGACGGCCTCGGGTGCCGCACGACTCGGTGGCGCCGCGGCGATCACGGTGGGTGCGATCGGGATGACGCTCGGGGTGGTGCGCGTCGCGGTGATCCTCGCGGCGATCGGTCACGTCGAAAAGCTGCTCTGACTACGTCCGGCAGGCGTAGTCGTAGACGTGGCGGTTGGTTCCCTGGGTCTGCGACGCCAGCCGCCCTTTCCCATCGTAGGCGTACGCGAAGCGTTTGGTGGTCGGGCCCTCCATCTCGTCCCGCCGGATCACGCGACCGCGGTCGTCGTAGGTGTGGCGCTCGACCATGTCCTCGCTCGTGGTCTTGCTCGTGATCTCGTCGAGGCGGCCCTTGCGGTCGTAGCTGTAGCGCTTGTCGACGATGGTTCGCTTGCCGCGCGTGGCGATCGTTCGCACGTGGCGTCCCTTCGGGTCGTACTCGAACATCCACATGCGACGCGGCTCGCCAGCAGCACAGCAAGCAGCACGGCCGGCCTCACAACACCCCGAGCCCGAGCAACACGGCAAGCGCGATCGCGAGGAACAGGAGCACGAACACCCCGATGCCGCGCGCGAGCTTCGCCTTGTCGACCGAGGAGATGATCTCCTTGAGCTCCATGACGCGACGATCACCGGTGCCGAGCTCGACATCGATCACGTCGATCGGCGACAGCTGCGGACCTAGATCGCCCGGGCGATCGTTGTAGAGCCGCTCTCCGAGCTCGAACAGCACCTTGTCGCGCAGCGTCTCGGCGTCGCTCGACGCGCGATCCACCACCTTCCGCTTCGCACCGATCGCCGCGAGCAGCTCGTCGCTGCGGCGCTGATCATCGAGCTCGGCCTTCTCGATCTCCAGCTTCTTGCGCTTCGCGTCGCTGCGCTTGCTCTCGTGTGCCGCGACGCGCGGATTGAGGGCGTCGAGCTCGCCGGCGAGCTTGGGCTCGTCGCGCTGGACCGCGATGCGATCGGCCTTGAGCATGGCGAGCTCCGCCTGGATCGCGGCGCGACTGCCGGCGGCCACCGAGTGCTGGCTCATCTCGGTGTTCGCGATCTTGTTGTCGAGCTTCTTGAGCGAGGCCTTGAGCTCGTCGGCCTTGCGCGCCACACCAGCGACTTCCTTGAGCAGCGGCTCGAGCTTCTTCTCGATGTCGATCAGCTCCTTGTCGAGCGCGGTGAGCTGCTCGCGATGCTCGGCGGCCTTGGCTTCGCGATCGCGCCGCACGCGCATCAATTCGCTGTCGGCCTCGGCGACGGCGCCCGCGTGCCGGCCGCGCTCGTCCTCGATGTCCGAGAGCACCTCGCGCGCGGGACCCAGCGCCGGATGATCGAAGCCATCCATCGTCACGGCCGCGCGGCCGAGCGTGATCAGGTGGCGACGGCGGGATTGCTGCCGCAGCTCTTGTTTCGCCTCCAGGATGTCGAGCTCGATGCGGGTCTTGCGCACCCCGAACAGCACGGTGAGCACGTACTTCATGTCGCCGCCGATGCCGCGCTTGCGCCGCAGCATGGCCTGAGGCCGCAACGTGCCCGCGGTGGAGGCCGCAATGCTTCCGCTCACGACCGTCGGATCGCCGAGGTTGGTGGGATCCCCGCGCTCGAACTTCACCGTCGCTTGCTCGAGCGTGGACGGATCGCCGCGCAGCACCTCGGCTGTCTCGTGGAGCAGCACCTCGATGGGCTGCGGCTTGACCGTGGTCTCCGGTTGCTCGGCGATCGAGAGCAGTGCGCTGGCAGCGTCGCGCTTCATCGTCGACTGCTCGTGTGCGATCCGCTGCTTGTCGCCCTCGATGTTCGTGCCGGCGTCGTGTTCGAACTCGCCGCGCGGAACGGGCGTGCCGAACAGATCCGCGATCGCGCGAGGATCGGGCGCCTTCGAGGCCAGCGGTGGCGGCGGCGGGATGCTCGACGGCGGACCCGAGACATCGGTCTCGTCGGCGCGCGCGGGTGTCGTGCTCGCGATCGTCGCAGTGTTGTCGATCGCGCCGGTCAGCGAGACGGTGCCGGTCTCCGTCGGTCCGCTCTTCGCGAACGGCTTCTTCGGCGTCGGCGGTGGTGAGCTGGTCGGCGACTTCGGACGCGCGGGAGACGCCGATTGCGGAACGCCGATCGCTTGCGGTGGTGGCGTCGCGACCGTCTCGAGGATCGAGTCTTCCAGCTTCTTGCGCTCGGCCGAGCCGGGTGGTGGCGGTGGCTGGGTCTTGCGCTTCGCGCGCGCGGGTGGCGGCGGTGGGACGGGGTCCGGATCGGGATCCGGAGTGAGCTCCGGGATCGGGGTCGGCGTTGCTGGTGCGTCCCAGCCGGAGGCGAGGTCGGCGATCCGGCTCTTCGTCGCGTCGCCGAGACGACGACGTGTCCGTTCGTCATCTGCCGGCACGTCGCGCACGATAACACGCTGAACTTCGTGGCCTAGCTTTCGCTGGCCGCCAATCCTGTTGACACGGGTGCCAATGACGTTGACAACGATAACAGTGGCCCGCGAGCAGCTGATACTCGGCAGGTTTCGCCGGATCGCGATTGCTGGAGCGGGCTCGTTTGGTCGCGTGTTCGAGGTCGAGGACTCGCAGTCCGGCGAGCACCGCGCACTCAAGGTCGTGCCCCGAGGCCCGCACGAAGCCTCGCTTCTCGACGAGTTCGAACAGCTCGCGCGGCTGCGCCATCCATCACTCCCACGGGTGTTCGAGGTCGGGCGCACCGTCGACCCGATCGACGAGCTCGCCCCGGGGTCGCCCTTCTTCGTCGCCGACTGGATCGCCGGCCCGCGCTGCGATTCGATCGCGAGCTGGACGCCCGCTGCGATCTGGTCGCTGCTCGCCGACGTCGCGGGCGCGCTCGCGACGATCCACGCCGCGGGGCTGGTGCACGCGGATGTCGCGCCACAGAACATCCTCGTCACCGGCGAGCACGCGGTGCTCGTCGATCTCGGGCTCGCCTCGGCGAACGGGGCGCGCGGCACGCCCCACTACATGGCACCCGAGGCGTTCGCCGGGCACGTCGAGGCGCGCAGCGATCTCTACAGCCTCGGCGCCACGGTCGTCCGGCTGATCACTCACCGTGAGCTGTTCGAAGGCGCGACGATGGGCGAGCTGGTGCAGCGCATCGTCACCGGCCGCGCGGCGCCACCACTCTCGGGCATGCCGCGGCCGCTCGCGGATCTGATCGGTCGGCTGATCCACCGCGAGATCGATGGGCGCCCGGCGTCCGCCCTCGCCGTGCTCGACGAGCTCGATCAGCTCGCACCCACGCTCGAGGTCTCGCGCCGTGCGCGCCCGAAGGTCGGTCCGCCGCCGGCTCCCGCGTCGTGGCCGGGCGCGGCGGCGTGGATCGACGAGCTGTCGCGTTCGCTCCGCGAGCCGGAGTTTTCGGTCGTCGTCGGAACCCACGCGACCGGCGCGCGGCAGCTGGTCGATGCGGCGATTCGAAAGTGCCAGCTCGCCGAGGTCGCGACCGGGCAAGCGACCACGTCGGTGATCGCGGGCGACCTCGACGCGATCGCCCAGCAGCGCGGCATCGAGCCGTTCGAGATCCCGTCGCGCGATGCGACCCGCAGCTTCATCGAGCGCGTCGTCCAATCGATCGTCGCTGCCGGAATGCGTGTGGTGATCGAGCTCGGCGCGGATCAGCGCGCCACTGACACGATCTCGGCGCTCGCTCGTCAGCCGTCGGGACACTCGACGGTCGTGATCGTCGACGGCTTGGAGCCGGTCCTCGCGCGCCGCCGCGACTTCGCGATCCACGCGGCGCCGGTGCTCGACCTCGGGGAGATCACCGTGCTGGCCGAGACGATGCTGCGAATGCGCCCTTCCCCAGCGTGGCTCGCGGCCCTCCACGCGGCGAGCGAGGGCATGCCGCTGACAGCGATCGAGTTATTGCGGTCGATCGTCGACGAACGCGACCCCTTGGCGATCGACTGGTCGACCCGCACGGCCGCGGGCGTGATCGCGCTGCGCGTGCGGCGGTTGCGCGAGGCGTCACCAGCGTCACGTGCGGTCGCGACGTCGGCTGCGGTGTGGGGTGGTCGCGTGCGGGTCGATCGCCTGTTCGCGACTGCGCGCGCGGCACATCCCGGGATGGAGATCTGGCTGAGCGATGTCTTCGACCTCGAGCGACTCGGGCTCGCGCAGCGCCTGCGAACCGGGCCCTTCGAGGCGGACGTCGCGATCGATCGCAACACCTGCGAAGCGGCGCTGCAGCTCGCGGGTGCAGAGGTAGTCGCGACGATGGCCGCCGCCGCCCTGGCCTCCGAGCCCGTGCGGTTCGATGCGTCCGACGACGAACGAGCGCCCGCGACCTCACGAGCGCTCGATGCGGTCGACCCTCGTGCGACGGCCGTCGGGGACGTTCCCGAGGAGGACTCGGGGGCGGAGGACTTCGAGCTCCGTCGCGAGGTCGGGGCCTTGCCAGGCCGTCGGACGCAGCGGGGGATCGGTGTCGTGTCGTCGACGACGAGCACCGATCTCGCGGCGCCCCTCGAGCATGCCGTGCTCGACGACGATTCCGCGATCCTTGCCTGCGATGTCGCAGAGCAGCTCCTCGCGAATGGGCAAGCGGAGCGCGCGCTCGCACTCGCCCGCCGCGCGATCTCACACACGCCGGGGCGCGCTGGGCTGATCGCCGCACGTGCAGCGACGGTCGCGGCGTCCAAGGAGGTCCCCGCGCTCGCGCGAGCCGCGGCGGCTGCCGGCGCAGATCCGGTCGAAGCCGAGCTGGTGATCGCGCGAGCGGCGCAACGCGCGAGTGCGCTCGACGACGCGGAGGTCGTGCTGGCGAAGTTGCACGCCGAGCATCCGGCGCATGCCGAGGTCGCCGGTACGTACGCCCGCCTGCTCGTGACGCGCAGCCGTTACGTCGAGGCGAAGCGTGTCGCGACCCTGCCCGCACTCGGAGCCCTCTCGGGATTGCGCGCGGAAGCCGCCGGGCTCGCGGCGTTCTATCTCGGCGAGCTCGCCGAGGCCGATGCCGCCTTCGCCGCACTCGAGCTCGGGGCCACGGCCGCCGGTGATGCCGCGCTGATCGGACGCGCGCTGTCGCTGCGAGGCATGATCGCGCAGCAGCGCGGGCAGCTCGGGCTCGCGAGCGATCGCTATCAGGACGCCGCGCGTCGCCTGCACGAGGTCGGCGAGCTCCACGCCGCCGCCGTGGCCGAGCTCAACCTCGGGACCGTGCTCGCCGAGCGTGGCCGGGCGAGCGAGGCCCTGCCCCGGCTGGCCGGTGCATCGCGCGTGTTCGCGGAGCTCGGCGCGACGACCGAGCTGGTCGCCGCGGATCTCAATCGCGGCAACGCCCTCCTTGCCGTCGGCTTGCTCGAGGACGCGCTGCTCGCAGCGAACGACGCGCTCGCGCAGGCCGACCGCACCCCGCACCTCCGCGCGTTCGCGCTGCTCGTCGCAGGTGATGCGCGCCGCCGCCTCGGCGATCAGCCCGGCGCGATCACGCTGTATCGCGACGCGCTCGCGATCGGCGCCGAGCGTGGCGATACGCACGCGCAGGTCAGTGCGCACGTCGCGCTCGCCGAGGCCGGTCAGCAGGTCGCGTCGGATGCCGAGGTCGATGTGCTGTGTGCGAGTGGGGATGATCGCGATCGCTGGACGGTCGCACGGGGTCGACTCGCCCTCGCTCGCTCGATCACCGGATCGCATGCGGCGCTCGGCTGGCGAGATCCGTCACGTGCGAGTGGCTCGCATGCCGCGAGCCCCGACCTGCGCGGCGCCGGCCCGCACGCTGCACTCGTCGATCGCGGCACCGGGCCGCATGCCGCAACGCGCAAGGATCCGGCACTCTCGTCGCTCGCGCGTGCGTGTGCCGAGGTCGGGTCGCGGGCCGCCGATGGCGATCGGCTCGAGCGTGCCTTTCGTGCGCATGCCGTCGCCTCGCACCTCGCGAGCCGCGCAGCCGATCACGGGTTCGCGCACGCCGAGGGTGAACGTGCCCGCGCCGCGCATGCCGCGATGGCGAGCGCCGCCGCGCCTGCGTTTCGTGCAGCCCTGGAGGCCGATCCGGATCTCGCACAGCTGCCGGCGGCCGCCGCGCACGCTGCGCCGGCACGCGACGGCTCGCCGCTGCTGCGGCGCCTACTCACGTTGTCGAGGCGGCTCAACACCGAGGCCAGCGTCGAACGCATCCTCGACGAGGTGATCGATACCGCGATCGAGTTAGCGAGCGCCGAGCGCGGCTTCTTGTTGTTGCGGCAGGCCGATGGCGAGCTCGCACCCGTCGTGTCGCGCAACTTCAGCACGAGCGAGCTCACGGCGTCGGGGAGCACGCCGGTGAGTCGCTCGATCGCCGAGCGCGCCGCGCAGACCGGCGAGCCGGTCCTGACCGTGGATGCCGGCGTCGACGAGCGGTTCGGTGCGGCGGCGAGCGTGGCGGCGCTGCGGTTGCGCTCGGTGCTGGCGGTGCCCCTCCGTCAGCGCGGCACCGTCACCGGATGCATCTACGTCGATCACCGCTTGCGTGGCGGTGCGTTCGACGACGCCGCCGCGGGTGTGCTCGTCGAGCTCGCGGAGATCGCGGCGATCGCGATCGAGAACGCGCGATTGACAGCGGATCTTCGAAGCAGCACGCAGAAGGTCGATCAGCTCAACGCACAGCTGCAGACCGAGCTCGCCGACAAGGATGCGGAGCTCCAGCGGGTCAAGGCGGAGCTGCCGGACCGCGATCGTTTGCGGCATCGCTACGACCGGATCGTCGGGCGTGCGCCGGCGACGGTGAAGATGCTCGACATCGTCGAGCGCGCCACCGCGACGAGCCTGCCGGTGGTGATCGTCGGCGAGAGCGGAACCGGAAAGGAGCTCGTCGCGCGGGCGCTCCACGACAACGGCCCGCGCAAGGACGGGCCGTTCGTCGCGATCAACTGCTCGGCGGTGCCGGAGCCGCTGCTCGAGAGTGAGCTGTTCGGACACGTGCGCGGATCGTTTACCGGCGCGGAGCGCGATCGCCGTGGCCTGTTCGAGGTCGCCGACGGCGGCACGCTGTTCCTCGACGAGATCGCGGATACCAGCCCGGCGATGCAGGCGAAGCTGCTGCGCGTCCTGCAGGATGGCCTGGTCCGGCGCGTCGGCGATTCCAAGACCCGCCAGGTCGACGTCCGCGTGATCGCGGCAACCCAACATCCGCTCGCCGAGCTGGTCACGCAGGGCCGGTTCCGCGAGGACCTGCGCTTCCGCATCGAGGTGATCGCGGTGCCGGTGCCCGCGCTTCGCGAGCGCGATGGGGACATCCCGTTGCTCGTCGAACGGCTGCTCGCGCAGCTGACTCCCGGCAAGGCGCCGCCGCGGTTGACGCGCGCCGCACTACGCGCACTCGGAGCACACCGCTGGCCGGGCAACATCCGCGAGCTCGAGAACGCCCTCGCGCGTGGGCTGGCGATGGGCGGTGACGTGATCGACGTCGGCGATCTCCCCGAGGCGGTCGCAGCGGCGGCAGGGCGGCCCGAGCCCGTGAAGCCGATCCTCGGCGAAGATCTCCGGCTCAAGCCGGCCTTGACGGCGACCGAGCAGGCCTACATCACCGCCGCCATGGGAAGAGCCAAGGGCAACCAGACCGTCGCTGCTCGGTTACTCGGGCTGTCGCGGTTCGGGCTCCAGAAGAAGCTGCGCAGGCTGGCCGGTGAGGAGGCCGCCGACGACGACTAGATTTGATAACGTGGGGACTGGATGTCCGACGGCACCTTCGACACGACAGAGCTGTACCGGCTGAAGGTGATGCAGGGCGTGAACCTCGAGGCTGTCGAGGAGCTGCTCAACCATTGCGATCTTCGTCGACTCCCACCGGGCGAGGTCCTGCTGAGCATGGGACAGGCCAACCGTTCGATGTTCATGATCCTCGAGGGCAAGCTCACCGTGCACCTCGACGGACCGCAGAGTGATCCGGTCGCGACCCTCGAGGCCGGCCAGACCGTCGGCGAGCTGTCGGTGATGGAAGGCGTGCCGGCATCCGCGTTCGTCATCGCCGCCGAGCACTCGCGCTTGCTCGAGCTCGACGAGCAGCGGTTCTGGGGGCTGGTCAACGCATCGCACGACTTCACGATCAACCTGATGACGTTGCTCGCGCAGCGGCTGCGCGCGAACAACTCGACGGTGTCGACCAACATCCGACTGCAGCGCGAGTACAAGCGCAACGCCTCGATCGACGGGCTGACCGGGCTCTACAACCGGCGCTGGATCGACGAGGCCCTGCCCCGCTTCGTCGCGCGCTACGCTCGGTCGCGCGGCGAAGGGCTGAGCATCCTGATCGCGGACATCGATCACTTCAAGAAGGTCAACGACACCTTCGGTCATCCCGCCGGCGATCAGGTGATCGTCGCGGTCGCGCACACGATGAAGAACAACCTGCGACCGACCGATCTGGTCGCGCGCTACGGCGGCGAGGAGTTCTTGATCATCCTGCCCGACACCGATCGCGATCACGGCCGGCTGGTCGGCGATCGGGTGCGCGAGGCCGTCGCGGCGCTGGCGTTCGAGATCGAGGGCTCGCCGGATCTGAAGAGCGCCACGATCTCGCTCGGCGGTGCGGCGTTGCAAGCGGGCCAGACGATGGCCGAGCTGGTCGCCGGTGCGGATCGCATGCTCTACGAGAGCAAGCACGGCGGTCGCAACCGCGTCACGTTCTGATCCGCGCCCACGCCGT
>JBBQJJ010000091.1:0-24008 GCA_038325805.1 Haliangiales bacterium | reverse complement strand
ACGCCGGCGACATACGCGTCGATCTCCGGATCGCCTGTCAGCGCGGCCTCGGCCTGATCGTTGGCGACGCTCGCGAGAAAGCCATCGATGTCGGCGGTCGATGCACGGGGCTGCTTGTTGCCGACGGGTGCGGGTAGGGCTGCGTCGTCGTCGAAGTTCGACAGCGCGCGGTGCGCGGGTGCCGCCGGCCTGGACGCGCGCGGCGCCGGGAGATCGGTGAACAGGGCGTTACCCGGATCGGCCTTGGGCCGCGGCGCCGGCAGATCGTCGAACAGGGCGTTCGCCGGATCGTGTTTCGGGCGCGGCGCTGGGAGGTCGTCGAATAGCGGGCTCGCCGGGTTCGCGATGGGCGCTGACGGTTCGTCCGACTTCGATTTCGGCGACGGCAGGTCTTCGAACAACGCCGCTGCCGTGCTGCGGGCCCCGCGCGGCGATGGCAGATCGTCGACGCCGGCCTCCTTGCGAACGTGCGGCACCTCCTGCGACGGTGGTTTGCTCGCGCGCGGCGCTGGCAGATCGTCCGTGGTGGGCTGGTTCCTGATCGAAGGGAGCTGCTGCTGCGATGGCTTCTTCGCGCGAGGCGCGGGCAGCTCCTCCGCCGGCTTGTGGAACGTCGGCAGGCCCTGCGACGACGGTTTCCGCGGGCGCGGCGCCGGTAGATCCTCCGGGCTCTTGAAGGTCGGCAGGTTCTGCGACGACGGCTGCTTCACCCGCGCGGGCACGACCTCGGCCGGCTTCGCGAGCGGCGGGAGAGGTTGGCGCGAGAGTCGGGATGCTCGCCGCGCCGACAGGTCCTCGTCGGGGTTGCGGATCGGCGGGAGCTCCTGAGACGGCGGCTTGCGAGGCGCTGGGAGATGCTGCTCCGACAGCCTGGTCTGGCGTGGCAGCGTGGTCGGCAGCCCCTCGACGGCCGATCGGGGAGGCCGCTTCGGCAGATCGAGTCGCGTCGCGTCGACGTCCGACGTGCGCGACTGGTCGAACGCTGGACGGCCAGTCGCGATCGTCGCCGGTGAGTCTTCGAAGGCGTTCTCGAAGCGCGCGGGTGCTTTGGTCGCGATCGTCGCGGGCGAATCGTCGAACGCATTCGCCGGCGGCGCATTCAGGGCACGCGCGGCCGCGATCGTCGCCGGCGCATCGTCGAAGACGTTCGCCGGGACCATGGCGTCCTGGCGGCCGTCGAAGCTCGAGGGGCCGCCATCGTCGACGGGCGGCCGCGAATCGAACGCCATCGCGGAGGCCGTGGTGGCCGGCGCATCGTCGAACATGTTCGCGGACGGCGACGGCAGCGTCGGCATGATCACCGGTGCGGGCGTCGTGTTGGCCGCCGGGTTGTGATGCGGGCGCGGCGGCGCCGACGGTAAGGACTTCGCGATCGCCGGTGCCGGCGTCTTCGCCGACGCGACGTTCGACAGCTTGGTCGTCGATTTCGGTCGCGGCAACGCCGGCACCATTGTGGGTGCAGCGGGGATCGCGACGAGCGGGATCGGGGGGAGCGGAGGCGCCGGGGCGACCACCGTCGGTAAGGCGGCGAGCGGGGTCGGCGGCGGTGGTGGAGCTACGACCGTGGGCTGCGCGGCGATCGGCGTCGCGAGGATCGGCACGGCTTGCGGCTGCGCAGGCAACCCGGGCGGCGCGAACTGCACGCTCGGCAGCATCGGCTCGAGACGCTGACCGGCGAACAACGGCGCCCACCCCGTCGATTCGGGACCGACCTCGAGCCCGTGGCGGGCCGCGACCGATGCCAGCCCGTCGCGTAGCATCGCGGCACTCTGCCAGCGGTAGGTCGGGTCGCGAGCGAGGGCCATGAGCACGATGCCGTCGATGTCGTGGGTGACGGCCGGGTTGATCGTCGACGGCGCCGGGATCGGGAGCTGGCAGACTCGCGCGAGCGTGTCGTGCTCGTTGCTGCCGAGGAACAGCGGTCGCCCCGTCAGCATCTCGTGAGCGACGACGCCGAGCGAGAACAGATCCGAGCGCGGATCGGGAGTATTCCCGAGCAGGATTTCCGGCGCGACGTACGACGGGTTCGCCTGGATCGCCATGCTCGCGATCAGCCGCGACGCGCCCTGCTGCCCGACCAGGATGTAGCCGGGCGAGACATCGCGATGCAGCATGTACATCGGGTTGCCGTTGGCATCCCGCAGGTTGTGCGCGTAGTCGAGCGCATCACAGATCTGCCGCAGGATCGCCAGCGTCAGCGGCACGGGAATGGGCTCGCCCAGCTGTTGCTGCTGGAACAGGAGCTCCCCGAGGGGTTTCTCGAACGGCGCGACCAGAGACTGCATCGTACTGCGGAGCAGGCCTAAAGGCTTAGTTTCACATCGCTGTCAGACCGCCGTCGACGGCGATCTCGGCACCCGTCACGAACCGGGACTCGTCGCTCGCCAGATACACCACGAGCTGCGCGACATCGTCGACCTGACCCATCCGGCCGAGCGGGGCGGCGCGCTCGAAGGCCTTGCGGGTCTTCTCGGGATCGGAGGACCTCGTGATCACGTCCTCGCACATCGGGGTGTCGATGAACGACGGGTGAACCGAGTTGCAGCGGATGTTGTAGCCCTTGCGGGCGGCATGGAGAGCGACCGACTTGGTGAGCATGCGCACCGCGCCCTTGCTGGCGCAGTAGGCGGGGGCATCGCCGACGCCGATCAGGCCCGCCACCGACGACAGGTTGATGATCGAGCCGCCTCCGGTGGTCTTCATCGCGCCCACCGCGGCGCGGCAGCCTAGAAAGGTACCCTCGCTGTTGACCGCGTTGACCAGGCGGTAGTCGGCGAGGGACGTGCGTTCGATGTCCTCGAACTTCGCGATGCCCGCGGCGTTGACCAGCACGTCGAGGCGACCGAACCGAGCGACGACCTCGCCGACGACGCGCTGCCAAGCCTGTTCGTCCGTGACGTCGAGCGCGAAGAACGCATGGCGCTCACCGAGCTCGGCGGTGATCGCTGCGCCGCCCACTTCATCGCGATCGGCGATCGCGACCACGGCCCCCTCGGCTGCGAACCGCTTGGCTGTACCTCGTCCGATCCCGGAGGCGCCGCCGGTGACCAGCGCGATCTTGCCGTCGAGTCGATGCATGGCCGCAGTATGGGGCCAGAGCTGCGTTCGTTGTCGCCCCGGATCCCTGCCTCCGAGGCAATGGTCTCGACGCGCAGACGGGGAGTAAGCTGCCTTCGTGGCAGCGGAGTGGAGCCCACCCGAGACGATTGACGAGTATCACCTCGTCCGGTTGCTCGGTCGCGGCGCGATGGGTGCGGTGTACCTCGCTCATGACAAGCTCCTCGATCGTCCTGTCGCGGTGAAATTCGTCCCCGGCGCGACAGACCCCGTGATCCGAGCGCGCGTGTTCGAGGAAGCGCGCGCCATCGCGCGTCTGCAGCACCCGAACGTCGTCGCGATCTATCGCGTCGCCGAGGTCGCGGGGCATCCCTATCTGGTGAGCGAGTACGTCCGCGGCAAGCCGCTCGATCAGGTCGACAGGCCGGTCGCGTGGAGAGAGCTGCTGCCGCTCGCGATCGATCTCGCCCGCGGGCTCGCGGCGGCACATCGCAGCGGGGTGCTGCACCGCGACGTCAAGCCGGCGAACGCGATCGTCACCGAGGAGGGGCGCGGCAAGCTGCTCGATTTCGGGCTCGCGCGCGTGCTCGACGGCGACGAGCCGCCGGCCCTCCCTTCGAAGCCGCACGAGGCGCGTCCGAGCGACCGGCACCTCGCCGCGATCGACGTGACGATGTCGGCGATCGGGATCAGCACTCCGATCGCGAGCGGTTCCACGCAGAGCTCCAAGGACTCGTTCGATGCGGACGCACCGGACCGCTCGCTCGCCCTCGGCGGGGCCGCACCACGAGCCGCGGGCACGCCGCTGTACATGGCACCCGAGCTGTGGCGCGGCGAGCCGGCGACGCGGCGCACCGACCTCTACGCGTTCGGGATCATGTTGTACGAGCTGCTCGCCGGTACGGCACCTCACCGCGGGATCGCGATGGCGGATCTCGGCGATGCCATCCAGTACCGGATCGTGCCGCCCCTGCTCGAGGCGACGAGCGACGTCGGATCACCGCTGGCAGCGATCGTGGATCGGTTGATCGAGCGCGATGCCGCCGCACGGTTCGCATCGGCCGACGAGCTGGTGCTCGCGCTCGAGGAGTGCGACGCCCCGAAGGCTGCGCTGCCCGACGGCAATCCGTATCGCGGTCTCGCGGCCTTCGAATCGACGCACGGTGCGCTGTTCTTCGGTCGCCGCGGTGAGGTGCGCGAGCTTGTCGATCGCGTGCTGCACCAGCCGCTGGTCGTCGTCGGTGGTGACTCGGGCACCGGCAAGTCCTCGCTCTGCCGTGCGGGTGTGTTGCCCTGGCTCGTCGAGCACGGTGGGTGGGAGCGCGTCGATGTGGTGCCCGGCCGACATCCCGTGAAGTCGCTGGCGATCGCGCTCGCGAGCTGGTGCGGGCTTGGGGTGGACCGCGTCGAGGAGCTGATCTTCGACGGTGGCGATGCGATCGCGCGCGAGGTTCGCAAGCAGGCGGTGGACGGCAAGCGCCTGCTGTTGTTCGTCGATCAGCTCGAGGAGTTGCTGACCCTCGCAACCCCGGGCCACGCCCGGCTCGTCGCGGCGGCGCTGGCGAACCTCGGGGAGCACGCGATGACGGTGCGCGTGCTCGCGACGGCGCGCTCGGACTTCTTGAGCCGGCTCGCGACGCTGCCCGGACTGCGCGAAGAGATGGGGCGCGCGCTGTACTTCCTGTTGCCGCTCACCGCCGAGCGGATCCGCGAGGTGATCGTGCGTCCCTCGCAGGCGAAGGGCGTCACCTTCGAGAGCGAGGCGCTGGTCGACAAGCTCGTCGAGCAGACTGGTGCCGCGGCGGGCGGCTTGCCGCTGCTCCAGTTCACGCTCGCCGAGCTGTGGGATGCGCGCGCGGGTCACGTGATCCGCGAGGACGCGCTCGCGACGGTAGGCGGCGTCGAGGGAGCGCTCGCGCGCCACGCGGATCGGCTGCTGGCGGGTCTCGACGCCAACGGTCGCGCCGCAGCGCGCCGGTTGCTGCTGCGGCTGGTCACCGCCGACGGGACTCGTGCGCGCCGCACCGCCGCGGAGTTGCTCGGCGACGAGGCGCTGGGTAGCGAGCGCGCGGCTCTCGAAGCGCTCGTGCGTGGCCGGATCGTCGTCGCGAACGACGAGGCGTACGAGATCGCCCACGAGGCGCTGCTGACCAGCTGGTCGACACTGCAGGATTGGCGGCGCCAGAGCGCGGCGGATCATGCGGTGCGGTTGCGCGTCGAGCATGCGGCGGCGGCGTGGCAGCGCATGGGGCGCACGCGCGATCTGTTGTGGGTACGCCGCCAGGTTCGCGAGGCGGAGCTGCTCGAGCGCGAGGCGCTCGCTCCACGCGAAGCCGCGTTCCTGTCAGCCTCGCGCAACGCGCTCGCGCGCAAGCGAGTGGTCGCCCTCGCGGTCACCGTCGTGGTGATCGCGGCGAGTGCCGTGAGCGTCGTCGTGATCCGTGGGCGCGCACGCGAACAGCTCGAGAGCGTGATCGCGGAGCACGTGCGCACCTCGACCACCGCCTTCACCGAGGCCCGCGAGCTCGGCAGCCGGCGTGATGCCGCGCGCGATCGCGCGTTCGGTTTGTTCGATCGAGGCCGCTGGCCCGAGGCCGAAGTGGCGTGGGCAGACGCGCAGGCGCTGCGCGAGGGCGAAGCGTCGAGGTTTCGCGCGGCGTCGAGAGATCTCGAGAACGCGCTGTCGCTCGATCCGACGCGCGCGACCTCGCGGGCCTTGCTCGCGGAGCTGCTTGCCACGCGGTTGCATCGGGCGGAGCTCGATCGCGATGCCAACGCGATCGACGAGCTGTCGGGTCGGCTCGTGGCCTACGACGACGAGGGGAGGTATCGCACCACCCTCGCCGCCGACGCGAAGCTCGAGCTCGCGATCACCCCAGCAAGTGCCGAGGTGACGATCGAGCGCGGCGCGTCCCGCGAACGGCTCGGTCGGACAACCGAGGTCGCACTCGAGCCGGGTAGTGTGGTGCTCGACGTCGAGGCGACGGGGCGCATCCCGGTACGACTGCCGCTGGTGCTCCGCCGCGGCGCGATCGCACGCGCGACGATCGCGCTGCCAGCCGTCGCACCGAGCGGCATGGTCTACATCCCCGCCGGATCGTTTCTGTTCGGCAGCGATGACGGCGACGATCTGCGGCGCGGCTTCCTCAACGCAGCGCCGCTCCACGAGGTCGTGACGCCGGCTTATTGGATCGCGCGCCACGAGGTCACGTTCGCCGACTGGATCGCGTACCTCGACGAGCTGTCGCCCGACGAGCGCAAGCGCCGGATCCCGAGCTCGATCACCACGCAAAATGCGCTCGAGCTCGTCGAGGTCGGACCGAAGAAGTGGCGGCTCGAGCTGACGCCGACGACCAAGAAGTACAGCGCCCTGACGGGCCAGCGGTTTGTCTACGACAAGCGCACGCAGCGCCGGGATCAGGACTGGCTACAGTTCCCGGTCACCGCGATCTCGTTCGACGACGCGCTCGCGTATGCCGCGTGGCTTGCCAAGACCGGGCGACTCCCGGGTGCGCGGCTGTGCGACGAGTACGAATGGGAACGGGCAGGACGCGGGGCTGATGGCCGGACGTTCCCGTCGGGGGCAGCCCTCGCTCCCGACGACGCGAACATCGACGTCACCTACGGGCGCGAGCCCCTCGCGTTCGGTCCCGACCAGGTCGGGTCGCATCCACGCTCGCGCAGCGTGTTCGGCGTCGACGACCTGGCCGGCAACGTCTGGGAGTGGACGCGGTCGGTGGCGATCCCGGGTGCGCCGGTCTACCGAGGTGGCGGCTGGTACAACGCCGCGCTCAGCTCGCGTAGCGTCAATCGCGAGCCCGGCGAGCCCACGCAGCGCAACGTGCTGATCGGGATCCGGCTGTGCGCGAGCGTCTTACCAGACTAACGGTGTGCTCACGGTTAGGCGGCGATCACGATCGCCGCCATAGTGAGATGATGCTGGCGATGCGAGCTGTCCTGGGTCTGTTGGCACTGACCGCGTGTGCTGTGCCCGCTGGCGACGAACCCGATGTCGCGAGCGTGGAGCAACAGGGCGTCAACATGCAGGGCGTCAACATGCAGGGCGTCAACATGCAGGGGTTCGCACTCGACGGCATCACGTTGAACGGCGACCTTCGCCACGCGCGTGTCGAACGCGGCGAGCTCGTGGCGGAGCGTGGCAAGGTGACGCTCCGAGGTGCGGCGCTCGCGGGCGCGAAGCTGTTGGCCCAGGCGATCGACGCCGAGGGCACGACCCTTGCGCTGGAGTATCGGATCGCGTCGGTGGCCTCCGAGTCCACCGCGTACGATCCGACCAACACCGGCGGGACGTTCCTCTACAACCTCGAGCAGCGCGTCGGCGACGGCTGGCAGCCGGCGTGCCCCGCCGATCAGGATGGTCGCCGCGTCGCGATTCCGGTCGCGGCCACGTTCGACGTCACCGGTGCGCGCGTCGAGGTTCCCGGGATGTTCACGTTCGCCTGCACTACTGGCGTGATCGCGAAGTGCTACCGCTGGGGCTACAAGCCGTGGCTCGGCGGCTACGGCGGTGCTGACTTCTCCGATCTGCACTGGACCTGCACGCGCATGGCACGCGGCGATTACTGCGGCGACGGCACGCCGCACACGCGGAACGGTACGGCGATCAACCACTGGGACCGGTTGCCATACCCGGGCCCGATCCAGAAGCACGGCCTGCTGTCGCCGCTCGGCATGCTGTTCGAAGCTGGGTGGACCACCACCGGCGCGGTCTGCGTGAGTCGCGCGCGCTGGTTGTTCGATGATGGGCTCCAGCTCGCCAACCTCTGTCCGGATCGACTGATCCCACCGGGGCTACTCGGCGCGACCGTGTGCGAGACCGTCGCCGAGGTGCTGTTCCAGGATCCGAACGCGCTGATGTTCAACGAGTCGTACCTCAACCTCGATCTCGGCCTCGGCCTCGGGACGAACGTCAGCGGGGTTGTTAACGTCAACCTGTGAGACTCGCGTGGTTGGTGCTCCTCGCAAACGCCGCGTGCGGCAGCGACCTCGCGCCGATCGCTCAGGATCCAGTCGTCGATCCGACGGTGCCGCTCGATCCGATCATCGATCTCGAACCTGCCACCGCGACCCCGACGTACTACCGCGACGTGGCGCCGATCCTCACCACGCGGTGCGCGGGCTGCCATGTTGACGCAGGCATCGCGCCGTTTCCGCTCGCGACGTACGAGGCTGCCGCGGCGATCTCCGAAGCGATCGCCACAGCGACGTCGACGCGTGCGATGCCGCCGTGGGCCGCGGATGCCAGCGGGGCGTGCAGCACGTTCGTCGAGCCTCGCTGGTTGCGCCGCTACGAGATCGAGATCCTCGCCAACTGGCACGCGACTGGAGCGCCGCTCGGAGACGCGGCCGATGCGGTCGTCGTCGAGCCACCTGCACCGACGCCGTTCATGCCCGCCGTGACGCTCGCCTCGCAGGCGGCGTACGTGGTGCGGCCGGGGCCCGACGAGTACCGCTGCTTCCCCGTCGATCCGGCGCTGGCGCAGGACCAGTTCATCACCGCGCTCGCGCTGCGCCTCGATCGCGCGGAGGTCGTCCATCACATGCAGCTGTTCGCCGCCGATGGCGTGCTCGGCGAGCAGACGATCGACCGGCGCGACACCCAGGACCCCGGGCCCGGATACGCCTGCGACAGCGAGGGGGTGGGGCCAGGGCTGCGTTACATCGGCGTGTGGGCCGGCGGCGATCTGGTGCGGCGGTGGCCCGATGACACCGGGATCAAGATCAAGGCCGGGCATCGGCTCGTCGTGCAGTTCCACTATCACAACCACGGCGGCGAGCCGGTCGCCGATCAGTCCGCGATCCAGCTCGAGCTGGCCGAGAGCGTCGAGCGGGTCGGCCGGATCACCAGCAACCAGATCACCGGCTTCGAGCTCGCGGCCGGGCAGACCACCACACTCACCGAGGCGTCGCCGGTGTCGGTCTACGCACCCGAGCAGATCCGCGGTGCGCGGATCCACATGCACGGCCACGGGGCGTCGGCCCGGATGGAGCTCGTTCGCGACGGCGAGACGACGTGCCTGCTCGATCTGCCGCGGTGGGACGTCGGCTGGCAGTTGTTCTATCGGTTCGCCGATCCGATCGACGTGGTGCCCGGCGATCAGCTCCGGCTCCGCTGCACGTACGACACGTCGAGCTCGACCGGCCCGGTGAATTACGGGTCCGGCACCGAGGACGAGATGTGCATCGGATATACGTTCCTGACGCCGTGAAGACGCTGCTCGACGCGATCTACGCGAACCTCGCCGACGACGGTCCCCGCCTGGTCTACGCCGACCAGCTGCAAGAGGCCGGCGAGCCACGCGGCGAATTCATCGCCGTGCAATGCGAGCTGGCGCGGCTCGGCTACGCGGTCAAGGCCGCGAGCTGGGACTGGATCGGCGATGCCCTCGCGGACGACGAGGCCGACCCCGCGCACATTCGCAAGCTGCGCGCGAGAGAGACCAAGCTGCTCAAGGTGCACGGCGAGAGTTGGCTCGCCGAGGCGAAGAAGGTGAACCCGAGGTACTCGCTCCAGACGCTCCGATTCGAGCGCGGGTTCGTCACCCACCTCGAGTCCGGTGCATCCGCAGAGGCCGCGAACGTGCACAGCACCCTCCTTCAGGCGTTCCCGACGCTGGACTCGATCGACTTGTGGGTGAGACGCGAGGAGGTCGCGAAGGTGTTCGAGTGGCCAGGGCTCGTGCAACTCCGAGCGCTCCAGATGCCGGTGCACGCGATCCCGGGCCTCGTCACCCGGCGCGCTGTGAAGCTGCGCGAGCTCTCGCTGACGTGCACGGATCGCCGCGACTTCCCGCTGGTCCGCGAGTTGTTCGACTGGGCCGGGTTCGAGGGGATCACCGCGCTCGACATCTCGGGCGCAGCACTGACGGCCGGCGACGCCGCGAAGCTCGTTGCCTCGTGCGGCCCGCTCGACGAGCTCCAGCTGCGTGCTGCGAAGCTCGGTCCTGAAGGCGCGGCGGCGATCGCCGGAGCCAAGCACCTGGCGAACCTGCGGGTCCTCAGCCTGATCGGAAACGGGCTCGGCTGCAAAGGCGTCGCGTCGCTGATGAAGTTGAAGAAGCTGCGCGCGATCGATCTCCGCAAGAACAAGGTGGGCGTCGAGGGGGCCACGGCGCTCGGTGGTCATCCAGCGCTCCGCACGATCGACCTCACGGGCAACACGGTGACGGCCGAGATGCTCGAGGCGCTGGGTGGAGGCAAAGGGCTCGGTGAGCTGCGCGAGTTGTGCTTGCAGGCGACGCACGTCGACGACGACGCGCTCGCGGTCCTCGCGGCGTCGCCGCTGCTCGCCCGGTTGACGAACCTCAACCTGCGCTCGAACAAGATCACCGACAAAGGTGCGAAGCTGCTCGCAACGTCGAAGCACGCGGCCAACCTGCGCGCGATCAACCTCAACAACAACGAGATCACCGCCGCCGGTAAGCAGGCGCTCGACGGCTCGAAGTTTTTCGCAACCGCACGTGTCACCCTGCGCTGACGACACCTGGTCTGCGTTTTGCAGCTCATCACACCCATGAGTGATGAAGCGCAGCCCGAGGAAGCCACGATCGAGCCGCTCGACGAGGAGATGACGAACGCCGACGACGACGAGCCCGAGGAGGTCCTTGACTGGCAGCTCTACGAGTGCTCGGCGACCGCCGACTGAAACCGCGGGCTGTACAGCGAGAGCTGCCCCGAGGAGACAGCTCGTCTCCCGGTGTCGTCGCCGCTGGCTGTTGTCGCTGTGATCGGTCGCGCAGTTACGCGTGGCACACCCGTCGCAATCGCGCCCAGGATGGCCGATCACGACGATTCCGACGAGCTCCCCACCGTTCCCGAGCGTCTGCTCGCGAAGACCTCCGGCGGAATGCGCTGGGAGGACTTCCGCCCGTCGACGAACGTCGAAGACCGCCGCGGCTGGACGCGCCGGCAGCACGACGCTGTGCCGCCGCAGCATCTGCCGGCCCCGCAGGTCGGGCCTCGTACGCCCGGAGACCTGCCATCACAGGCGGGGCTCGACGACATCAAGGTTCCGCGCCGCCGCTAACCCCAGAGTCTAGAGTGGGTCGACCACGCGGCTAGGTCGGTAGGCTGGTGAAGAACGGCAGCGCTTCTTGAACCAGATCGAGGCTCGGGTCGAGTTGCTTGCCGATGCCCTCGGTGACGGCGATCGCGACGTTGCACATCGTGTACGTCGGGTTCGCGCGGACGCGGTGGCGCCGCAGGATGTTCATCATGTCGAAGGCGACGGTGGAGACCTGCACTTCCCCGAGCGGCTTGCCGTGATACCTCTCCACGAACGCGAGGACGTCGCGCTCGTAGGCGCCGTAGTTGGCGACCTTCGCCGATGGTGAGCCTTCGAACATCAGCTTCGCCATCGTCTTGCCGTCGCGCGTCGCCCACGCGGTGAAGAACCGCGAGAACGCGCCCTTCGCGCGTGCATCGAGCTCGGCGGTGAGGCCGAGGTCGAGGATGATCACCTTGCCGCGATCGTCGACGAGGATGTTGCCGGGGTGTAAGTCGGCGTGCACGAAGCCGTCGACGAAGATCATCTTGAGCAGCGTGCGAAACCCGATACGCGCGAGCCGCGTCGGATCCGCCCCGAGCTTCGCGGGCGCCTCGAGCACCTTCGCACCGCGGATGAAGCCCATGGTCAGCACGCGGCGGCTGCACAGCTCGGGGACCAGCACCGGGAAGCCGATGTCGGGGTCGCCGGCGAAGGCGGCGGTGAACCGCTCGTTGTTGCGCGCCTCGATCCGGAGATCGACCTGATCGAGGATCGCGCGACCGAACTCGTCGACGCTCTCGACCGGTGCGAGCAAGCGGAACGACGGCACCAGCGCGACGATCCGAGCGATCGTGCGCATCACCGAGAGATCGAAGCGCACCAGGTCGTCGAGCCCGGGTCGACGGACCTTGACGGCCACCTCTTCACCGGTTTCGATCAGCGTGGCGCGATGGACCTGCGCGACCGACGCAGAAGCGACCGGGGTGCGATCGAACGTCGCGAACAGCAGCTCGATCGGACTCTCCAGCTCTTCCTCGATCGTGCGCTCGACGTGGCGCCACGCGAACGCGCCGACGTTGTCCTGGAGCCGCGTCAGCGAGCGGATCACGTGCGGTGGAAACAGATCCGGTCGCGTCGACATGATCTGGCCGACCTTGACGAACGTCGCGCCGAGCGCGATCAGCAACGCCGTGAAGCGCTCGGCGAACCACGCCTGACGACGTGCTTTGGGCCGCAGCGTGACGAGCAACCCGAGCCAGCCGCCGGACCAGATCACACCGTGGACCAGGAGTAACAGCGAGACCCAGAAGCCGCGGCCGATGAACCGGAAGACCCGCACGTGCGAGGCACGCTACCGCGGTTTGCCAGCGTGCGTGACCGTCGGGGACAACCCTGCGAAGCGTGCAGCCTCCCTGCACGAGCCGCAGGATCCGCGGGTCGCGACCGGCTGTGGGATCGCGGAGTTGGCGCGGTACGCCGGTTGCTGATTCCGTGGTCATGCTGAAACTCGCTTGTCTCGCGGCTGTTGTCCTCGGCGGTTGCGTTGTCACCACGGACGATCTCGACTCGTCGCTGCTCGTCTCGAACGACTCGAGCTTCGAGATCCACGAGTTGTACGTGACGGAGGTCGACAACCCGACGTGGGGTGCCAACCTCCTCGGTCGCTCGGTCTTGTTCCCCGGCGAGCAGATGGAGCTCGCGCTCGACTGCAACAGCTACGACGCGATGCTGATCGACGAGACCGGCGCGAGCTGCGAGATCCAGAACGTCGACCTGTGCGAAGGCGCCGCTGACTGGATCATCACGAACCGGTCGTGCCAGGTGTTCGAGGCGCGAGCGGCCGCGGTGGCCGCCGGTGCGACGGACGCTCGGTAGCTTCGTCTGTTGTGTACGACGTTGCACAACCGATTCGTGCGCGACCTGTGACCGCACGTGTCGTCCGTAGCGGCATATGAAGATCTCGATATTCGTGGCAGTGAGTCTCCTCGCCGCGTGCGGTGGCAAGAAGGACGATAAAGCCGGCGAGACCGGCACGACGAGCGGCAAGTCCGTCGACGACAAGCCTGCCGCGTCGGGTCCGTTCGCCGAGTTCGCCTCGACCGACGACATCCTCAAGAAGTGGCAGGGCGCCTGGGTGCTCGAGACCGGCGCGATTGGCCATTACGAGGCGTGGGAGGTCAAGGGCACCAAGGTGACGTCGTGGGACGGCAAGAAGGAGAAGGTCCGCGATCTCGAGATCGATGCCCCCTGCGATGGCCGGGTCGTCGAGAAGAGCGCCGACGGCAGCTCGTCGGCGGATCACCTGACGTTCGCGTTCGAGGGCGACACGCTCCACACCGGGATGGGCGCTGCCGGGTACAAGAAGGGCGACAAGTACCTCGCCTGCGGCTCCGGCAAGATCTTCGTGTTCGACGGCAAGACCTGCGTCGCGCACGAGAACAACTTCGGTCGCTGGGAGAACAAGCCGACCGAGTGCAAGCTCGACGGCGGCAAGCTCGTCGCGAAGCGCCCGGGCATGGGCGACATGTCGAGCACGTTCAACGTCGTCGGCGACGTGCTGATGGACGATCAGATGAAGGGCAACAAGGTCGAGAAGGCCGCGAGCTTCGCCGAGGCGAAGACCAAGCTCGAGACCTTCAAGAAGTAGCCAGAGGGGTCCCCGGCGCAGCTCTGGGGCTAGTCACTGCCGCTTCGCGAGCGACTCGAGCCGGCGATCGATCTTGGCGGCGAGTTGATCGTTCGGGGCCAGGCTGCGCGCCTGGCGACAGGCCGCGACCGCGCTGTCCCACTGCTCCTGCGCGCCGAGCGTCAGGCAGACGTTGAACTCGTAGCGCGCATCGGGTGCGAGCCCCATCGCTTGCTGGAACAGCGCGAGCGCGCCGGCCATGTCGGCGGCGTAGAGCTTCTCCTTGCCGGCCTCGTTGAGGGCCTCCGCCTTCTGGCGGGTGGCTTCGTCGACCGGTGGAGGCACGTTGGCGTTGCTGCCCGGACCAGGATCCGGGTTGTTGATCGGCTCGACGCGCGCGATCCGCGGCCCGCTGCAGCCCGACTTGGTCAGCATGCCGGCGATCGTATCGGCGACCACTTCGAGCGCCTTGGACTCCTGGTTGGTGTTGTTGATCATCATCGCCGACGACTTGCCGTGGATGGTGGCGGTGCCGAGCAACTCCTTGTCGCGGCCGTCGGTCAGCACGACGAGCACGTCGACGTTCGCCTGGCTCGACACGGCGCCACGCCCCATCTTCGTGATCGTCAGATCGAGCTGGACGTCGGCGTTCGGCGCCTGGGCGATCGGGGCGACCGCCTCGAAGCCGCACTTCTGGCGCACCCGTTCGGTGACCAGGCTCTCCAGCATCATCGCGTGACCCTGCGAGGCGAACGCATTGGTATGCGCGCGCAACGCGATCGAGCGGTACGACTGGAGGTTGGCCACCGGCATCGTGTTCTCCACGGTGGCCGACGGCTTACAGGAGACGAGGAGCGCTGCGATCGCGAGGGTCCGCACGACCAGAGCATATGCCTGTGAGCGGCCCCGCGGATTTCTGTCGTCGAGAAAACATCATTCGGTGGCAAACTGTGGGGAAGGTCCGGTGCTGCGCTGGCGACGCGGCAATTGGTGAGAACGTTTGAGGGTTCCGCCATCTCGCTGTCGGCGGTGATTCCTCAAGATGGAGACATCGATGCGTACCGCCCTGGCCCTCGCACTCTCGTCCCTGTTGTTGGTCCCGACCGCCGCCGAAGCCGTGCGCGGCAACGAGCCCTCGGTCGTCACGAATGGTCGCCCGCAACGGGCCCATCGCACCGTCGAGCTCGCGCCGCGCGATCGAATGTTCAAGTCCGGCCTCGCGGGCTGGCGGGCGCAGCTCGATCGCGATACCGGGGTCCCGCTCCGTATGTGGGGCGCGGGTCCGGTGGTGCCGGGCTCGGTCGTCAACGCGGCGATCGCGGAGTCCGCGGCGAAGGCGTTCCTCGCGGCGAACCTCGCCTTGCTCGCGCCCGGCGCCAGTGCGGGTGACTTCGTCGTCGTCGCCAATCGCGAGACCAACGGGATCCGCAGCGTCGGCTTCGAGCAGCGAAGCAACGGCATCCGCGTGGTCGGCGGCTCGATCGGCTTCGCGTTCCAGTCAGATCGTCTCGCGCTCGTCGGTTCGACGGCGCTGCCAAACGTTCGCGTGCCGCTTCCCGGTTCGGTCTCGCGCGGTGTCGCGACGACCAATGCGGAGCGCTGGCTCGCGAAGGATGGCTACACGGTACAGACCCGCACGGAGGGCGAGCAGGTGATCTATCCCGTCATTCGCGAGCGAACCGCGCGGGGTCTCGACATCACCTATCACCTCGCGCACGAGCTCTCGATCGCTGATCGCGCGAACCACGAGCGCTGGAACGTCTGGGTCGACGTCGCGACGGGCACGCCGATCGCTCGGCGCTCGACGGTGTCGCGCGGCACCGGCAAGGTCGCCTACGAGGTTCCCGTGCGCGGCGCGCAAGGCAGCCGCGTCGCGTTCCCTGCGCAGTTTGCCACCGTCAACGCCGGTGGAAGCTCGGTGACCTCCGACGTGACCGGCGACCTCACGTTCGCCGGCAACGGACCGGTCGATGTCGATGTCGGGTTGTCAGGACCGCTGGTCCAGATCATCGACGCCGACGGCCTGCAGTTCACGGATACCAGATCTCTCGCGGACGGCGGCACCGCGGTGTTCGCATCCGCAGATCCGCTCGGCGATGCGCAGCTCACCACGTTCATCCACGTCAACCTGGTCAAGCAGTTCGCGAAGCGCGTCGATCCGAACCTCGCGTTCCTCGACACGACGCAGCAGGCGTTCGTCAACGAGAACGACGTCTGCAACGCGTTCGCCGACTTCGACAACACGATCCACTTCTTCAAGGCGGGGCAGGGCTGCGAGAACACCGGCCGGCTCGCCGACGTCATCTATCACGAGTTCGGTCACCTCTGGCACGGCAACACGGTGATCCCGGGTGTCGGCGAGTTCGACGGCGCTGTCAGCGAAGGCATGTCCGACGTCACCTCGATCATGCTGACGAACGACGCGAGGCTCGGGCTGGGGTTCTTCGTCGACAAGCCGGAGGAAGGCCTTCGCAACCTCGATCCCGACGGGTTCGAGAAGAAGTTCCCCGGCGACGCGACCGGCGAGGTCCACGACGACGGCGAGCTCATCGCCGGCACGTTCGTCGATCTCGATCGCGCACTGCAGGCCAAGCTCGGCGCCGGTCCGGGTCGCCTCCAGCTCGAGAAGCTGTTTCTGACGGTGCTCCAGCGCAGCACCGGCCTCGCGTCGGCGTATGCCGAGACGCTGCTGGGCGACGACAACGACGGCAACCTGGCGAACGGCACGCCCAACAAGTGCGAGATCGACGCGGCGTTCGCAGCGCACGGCCTCGCCGACGAAGCGACCACGCTCGGCGCCGAACCGCCGGTCCGCGATGGCTTCACCTTCACCGCACCCGCGGCGGTCGATTTCACGGGTGCGTGCGCGGCGGGTGCGCTGGAGATCGCGAAGGTGGAGGTCGAGTTCGGCCTGCGTGGCGAGGCGACCGAGAAGCTCGAGTTGACCAGGACCGGCGCCGAGTTCACCGGCTCGATCCCGACGCAGCTCGCGGGCAGCGTCGTCGCGTACCGCGTGATCTACACGCTCAACAACGGGACGTTCATGGCGTTCCCGTCGAGCAACCCCGCCGACAAGTTCTTCGAGTTCTACGTCGGGCCGATCCGCGAGATCCAGTGCTTCGACTTCGAGGACGGGGCGCAGGGGTGGACCCTCGGTGACCAATGGGAAGTTGGGACCCCGCTGGGGCTCGCCGGTGATCCCGATGTCGCGAACGGCGGCCAGAACGTGCTCGGTGTCGACCTCACCAGCGACGGGTTCTACAACCCCGAGGGAGAGACGTTCGCGGAGTCTCCCGAGATCGATCTCAAAGGAGCGAAGAAGGTCCGCCTGCAGTTCCATCGCTGGCTGACCGTGGTCGATGGCTTCCTCGACAGCGCGACGATCACCGCGAACGGCCAGCCCGTGTTCGAGAACCTCGGGCTGTCACCGGGCGCACAGTCGCTGACCAACCACACCGACCGCGAGTGGCGGTTCAAGGATGTCGATCTGTCGGCCGTGATCCCGACCGGCAAGCTCAAGCTCAAGTTCGGGATCGCGCCCCACGATCAGTTCGGCTTTCCCGAGCTCGGTGGCTGGAACATCGACGACCTCTGCGTGGTCGAGGCGGTCGATCCGAGCTGCGGCGATACGTTCGTCGACACGGGCGAGGCCTGCGATGACGGCAATGTCCTCGACGGCGACGGCTGCTCGGCGACCTGCGAGGTCGAGGTCGCGTCACCCGACGATGGTGGCTGTTGCGGTACGGGCGGCTCGCCGGTCGGCCCGGCCGGCTTGACGGCTCTGATGGGTCTGGGCCTGCTGCGCCGCCGCCGCCGCACGTAATCGGGATACGATGAGCGCGTGCCGAAGCGCCTGAGTCCGACGGACTCGATGTTCCTCGTCGGCGAGACCCGCGAGGTGATGTTCCACGTCGCGGGGCTCATGCAGTTCACTCCGCCGCCCGACGCACCGCGCGACTACATGCGCAGCCTGATGGACGAGGTGCGCGCAGGCGTCGCCGCCCACTACCCGTGGAATCAGCGGCTGCGAACGCCGAATCTGTTGTCGAACCCGGCGCAGAGCTGGATCGAAGACCCCGAGCTCGACCTCGAGTACCACGTGCGCCGTTCGGCGTTGCCGTCTCCCGGCGACGAGCGCGAGCTCGGCATCCTGGTGTCGCGGCTCCACAGCTATCCGATCGACTTTCACCATCCGCCGTGGGAGTGCCATCTGATCGAGGGTCTCGAGGACGGCAAGTTCGCGATGTACGTCAAGGTTCATCACTCGCTGGTCGACGGGTTCTCGGCGATGCGGTTGCTCAACGCGGCCCTCGGCACCGACATCAAGGAGCGCGATCGCCCGCTGTTCTTCGGGATCACGCCGCCGGAGCGCGGACCGAGGCCGGATGCGATCGGCACCAACGTCTCCGAGGTGCTGCTGGCGGCGCGCAAGCAGTACGGCGCGACCAAGATGGTGGCGAAGGCGATCGCGAAGGTACGCCGGCGCGAAGAAGAGGACCTGATCGCACCGGGCCAGGCGCCGAAGTGCATCCTCAACGCACGGATCGGACGCAATCGCCGGTTCGCGACCGCGAAGTTCCCGATGACGCGGATCAAGGCGCTCGCGAAGAAGTCAGGAGCGACGATCAACGACATCGTCCTCGCGCTGTCGTCGGGAGCGATCCGTAAGTACCTCGCCGAGCGCGACGCACTCCCCGCCGAGCCGCTGATCGCGATGCTGCCCGTCGCGGTGCGTGCAAAGGATGATGACGGCGGCGGGAACTCGGTGGGCGCGATCCTCGCCACGCTCGCCACCGACCTCGAGGATCCTGCCGCCCGGCTCGCTGCGATCGTCGCCTCGACGAAGAAGGCGAAGCAGCAGCTCGAGGGGATGTCGAAGAACCAGATCCTGAGCTACTCGGCGCTGCTGATCGGTCCGGCGATGCTGCAGATGCTGCCGGGGATCGCCGGTCGCGTGAAGCCGGGCTTCAACGTCGTGATCTCGAACGTGCCCGGCCCCGAGCAGCCGCTCTACTTCCGCGGGTCGAAGCTCGAATCGACGTATCCGCTGTCGATCCCGGTGCATGGCCAGGCGCTCAACATCACCTGCAACAGCTACGCGGGGCAGCTGTGCTTCGGGTTCACCGGCTGCCGCGACACGCTGCCGTCGCTGCAACGCATGGCCGTCGCGTGCTCCGAGGCACTCGACGACTACGAGCGCGCGCTCGGGCTCTGAATCGCTGCCAGCGCGCTGCGCAGCGGCTCCGGGATCGGGACCGCCTTGCGGGTCTGGCGATCGACGAACACGTGGACGAAGGTGCCATGTGCCGCCGCGGCGGCTTCGTCGTCGAAGATGGCGATGCCGTAGGTGACCGCGCGATTGCCCAGCTTGTCGACTCGCACGCCGGCGCGCAGCACCGTCGGGTACGACAGCGGCTTGTGATACGCGCAGGAAGACTCGACGACGAGCCCGATCGTCTCGCCGTGGGCGATGTCGAGGCCGCTGTTGATCAGATAGAGGTTCGCGGCGCTGTCGAAGTACGAGTAGTACGTGACGTTGTTGATGTGGCCATAGATGTCGTTGTCGGACCACCGCGTGGTGATCGAGGTGACGAACGGGTACTCGCTGATCGACGGCTTCACCAGTAGCGCTCCGCGTGGGTGAACAACATCGCGAGCGTATCGCGGGTGATCTCGCATGGCGCGTTGGTCAGCAGGCGCTGCTGCGGCATCACACCCTCGACGAGCGCCGGGATGTCGCCGGCTGTGAAGCCAACCCCGGCGATCCCGTTCGGCATCCCGATCGCCTTCATCAACTCGACGACGCGACCGCCGAGCAGGGAGCCACCGTCGGAGGCGCTCGCACCGTCGAGCGTCGCACCGAGGAGCCCGGCCGCCTCGAGGTGACGCTCCGGTGCGGTGTCCGCCGTGAACCGAAACACCGCCGGTGCGGCGAGGGCGACGGCCATCCCGTGCGGGACGAGCGGCGACGTCGGATAGCCGGTGGGCGCGAACGACCGCACGTTGCCGCCGATCGCATACGCCATCGCATGCGGCGCGTGGACGCCAGCGTTGCCGAACGCGATGCCTGCGAGCGTCGCGGCCCACATCATCTGCTCGCGTGCGTACGGGTCGCCTTGCACGGCGTGCACGAGGTGCGCGGCGAGCAGGCGCAGCGCCTCGCGGCAGCCGACATCGCTCCACGGGTTCGCGCCTTGCGAGAGTGGTCGCGCGATCCCGGTGCTCGGGCGCTGGTGATGGCGCCGCGCGGTGTACGACTCGACCGCGTGACACAGCACGTCCATGCCGCTCGCGGCGACGACCTCGCTTGGTTGCGTCAAGGCGACGCGTGGATCGACGAGCGCTTCGCTGGGCCGCAGCCTCGCCGATGCGATCGCGGTCTTCGCGTGGAGAGGGCTCCACGTGCAGATCGCGAACCCGGTGACCTCGCTGCCGGTCCCGGAGGTCGTGGGGCAGGCGAGGTGCGGAGGCAGAGGGCCGGGGACTGGCCTGGCCTCACCGACGGGCGCGTTGAGATACGTGCGCAGCGGCGCCGGATAGGTAGCGAGCAGCTGCGCAGCCTTGCAGGTGTCGATCACCGAGCCGCCACCGACGGAGACGAACCCGTCGAAGCCCTTCGCAAAGCGACCCGCGTTCTCGAACGAGGTGTCGGTCGGTTCGATCTCGATCGCGTCGTAGATCGCGGCATCGACGTTCGCCTTCGCGAGCGACTGCATCACCTCGGCGAACCACGGTTGCGCGCGGATCCGCGGATCGGTAAACACCGCGGCTCGCTTCACCCCGAGGGCCCGCGCGCGCTCGCCGACCTCTGCGAGCACCCCCGATCCAAAGGTCACTCGCGACGCGTCGACGGTGAACCCGCCGTCGCAACCGGCTTTGGCCAGCTCGTAGTGCCGACAGTACATGGCGCACAGCATACCCGCGTGAGACCCCGACGATCGGGCAGGCCTGTAACGCGCAGCGGTTCAACGGCGTAGACTGGTGACGATGCGTCCACTCGATACTCGCGACGTCACCGTCGAGACCGCCACCTTCGGGCTTGGCTGATTCTGGACTCCTGATGCCCGGTTCGGGTGTCACCCAGCGATCGTCCGCACGCGCGTCGGCTACGCCGGCGGCAGCACCGGCAACCCGACCTATCACGACCTCGCCGATCACACCGAAGCGTTCCAGGTCGACTTCGATCCGACGCTGCTGTCCTACGAGCAGCTGCTCGGGGAGCTGTGGGGCAACCGCAAGGGCGGGCGGAGCTACAGCCGCCAGTACATGGAGGCGGTGTTCCCGGTGAACGGCGCGCAAGCGCAGCTCGCGAAGGCGCGCGGCATCAGCTCGCTGATCGAAGGAGCGCGGTTCTATCTCGCCGAGGACTACCACCAGAAGTACTACTTGCGGCACGACTCGACCCTGATGCGCGAGCTCGCCGACTACTCGCCCGCGGAGCTTCGCGAATCGACGCTGGCCGCACGCCTCAACGGCTACGTCGCCGGCAAGGGATCCCGCGATCGACTGCGCGACGAGATCTCCTCGTTCGGCTTATCCGCCGACGCCACGATCCACCTCGAACGGGTCGTCTCGCGTCGGTGATGGGGACAACTGGCCCGCTGTCGCTAGGTCGCACCGTGGCTGATCCACTTGCTAGATAACCTCGGCCAGCCACTCAGTTTGCAGTGATGTCGACAGGTTGCACACCGGCATCCGCATTGCGTAGTGGCTGGTCATGCCTTCCTTCCGCCGCGCCCTGTTCACGCTGCTGCTAGCCTCCTGCGCCACCGAGCCCGAGGGCGATTTTCAGGTCGATTGCGGCGAGTCGGGCAAGTGCGACGGCCTGGGCAGCCTGCAGTCACTGATCCGCAATGCCAAGGAGCTCGACCTCGGCGATCTCGTCGCGGTCGGGAGCAAGCTGGGCTCGACCCAGCTGTCGAGTGCGCTGTCGTCGAGTGACTTCGCCTCGATCAAGCTCGACGAGCCGCGGTTCTTCGCCCTGCCCAGCGTCTCCGAGCCCGATCTCACGCTGGAGAACATCGACGAGCTGATCTCCGGTCTGGCCGCCCGCTATGGCGAGCGCGAGCTGTCGACCGAGGTCAACCGGATCCGTCGCGCCCACCTGATGACCTCCGGCGACAAGGTGTTCGTCGAGAGCTCGTTTCGCATCGGCACCAACCTCAACGCCAACTGGGGGCATGCGGTCGGTGGGCTCGATGCCTCCGCCACCGTCGGCTTCGGCGCGGGTGGCTCGATCGAAGCGCGCGTGATCGGTGCGTACAAGAGCGAGCTGCAGGGCGTGTCGCGGGGGCCGTTGAGCGCGCTCGCGAGCCTTCGCGGGTTCGTGCTCCCGCGCTCCATCGAGGACATTCGCAAGATGAAGCCCGGCGAGTCGTTCGCGCTGTCGGGCGAGGGTCACCTCGGCGCCAACCTCGGCGTCGGCGTGCCGATCCTGATCGCGAACCCCGGTGCGATCACCTACAACCTCGTGATCTCGGCGGGCCTCCGCACGCGGATCGCCGGCCAGCTCGATGTCCAGCTCGTCCGCCTCGACGGCGACGAGGTGGTCGTCGATGTCGGCATGCAGAAGGTCCGCGAGCACTCCGCGAAGCTCGCGCTCGAGGACTCGTGGGGCGTGCAGGGACTCCTCAAGACCAGCATCTCGCTCGCGGGGATCAACGTCGATCTCGGCAAGCTCGCCGACAAGGCGCTGCAGAAGCAGCTCAACGCGAAGTTGAATCTGTTGTCGGGCGAGCTCTCGCAGGCCAGCTCCAAGCAGCGCGTCTCCGTGGCGCGCGTGCGGTTCTCGCTCGATGGTGGCGATGCCAGTGTGCTCGGACCCGCGCTCGCGCAGGCGCTCGAAGGCGACGTCCGCCTGGCGCAGGCGCTCGCGAATCGTGGCGAGCCGGGCGTCAAGGCCGAGTTCGACCTGCTGCGCTCGGGTGCCTCGAGCACCAGCTACGCCGGCATCGACATCCTCGGCATGAGCTTCTTCAACCAGAAGATCGAGAGCGAAGGCTCGGTCGTCATCCAGACGCCGGGTGGCGCGCGCAGCCTGCTGTTCCAGTCGCTGCACGTGCAGTCCGGGTCGTTCTTCAGCGAGCACGGCTTCACTCGCGTCGGCGTCTCGGGACTCAACTTCGATCCCGAGACCGGCGATGCGAAGGGTGAGGCGAACCTGTTCGTCCAGCTCCAGGAAGCCGACGAGTTCATGGAGCGCGACAAGATGCTCGACCACGTCGACGCGTTGATCCTGTCGCTCGGCGGCAAGTCGGCGCTCGGTGCGATCGAGGTTCACGGCAACGCGCTCCAGAAGTTCGTCGAGCAGGCATGCCCGAACAGCCAGGCGTTCGATCCGTGCCGCGTCAACGTGCTGGCGGGCGCACCCGTCAAGGACATGCGCGCGAAGGGTGTCCAGGCCGCGCGCGACAATGCGGCCCAGCTCAACACCTCTCAAGTCGCCGAGCTGGTCAAGCTCGCCGAGTTCCGGTTGACCACGCAGGCAACCTACGAGCCGCACGCGCAGCTGGTCGGCCCCGAGGCGACGTTCACGATCGACTATCGCCTCGACGACACGGCGCTCAACTTCCTGATGACGGAACGCGATGGCGCGGCGTTCAAGACCGCGCTCAAGACGTACGCGGGAGCGGTGGGTGTCGATCGCACGCACAACGGTAGCGAGCTGGCGTCGGATCGCGCCCGCATCGAGACCAACCTCAAGGCGCAGATCGACGACCTCACCGGCAAGTTCGAAGCAGCCGCGGCCGACTACGAGAGGCTGCTCGGCGTCGAGAAGGCCGTGATCTCGAAGCTCGGGCCGGTCGGGCCACGGCTCCTCGAGATCCGCGTGCCGGTCGACGCGAGCAACCGTCCGATCTACGAGGAGGCAGCGATCGGCTCGCTCGCCGAGGGACGGTCTCGCATCGTCACCAAGCTGTTCGACAACCTGACGAAGAAGTCGACCGGGTTCTCGACCCACGCGGAACAGGTGACCGGCTACGCGCTCCTCGGCCTGGTCGAGCCCTCGCGGATCGATCTCCGCGTCGGTGCGGCGATGGACATGGCCGACGGGTTCTCGCAGGACTTCACGCACTACCGCGCGGCCGGGTACGGCCCGTTCGATCAATACGGCAAGGGCGACAAGGTCGCGCCGATCGACGGCGGTCTGTTCAGCATCGATGCGCTGATCGAAGGCAACTAGGGCCTGTCCCTGAAGCGGGTCATGTGGTTTCGATCGGTTGCGAACGCGTCACCGCAGGAAAGTGGCGGCCTGATCGCTGGCGTGATCGAACGTCGGCATGGCGACGCGAGTGTGGATCAACGAGGAGCAATGGG
>JBBQJJ010000090.1:0-24027 GCA_038325805.1 Haliangiales bacterium | reverse complement strand
GGTCTGGCTGCTCCGTCGCCGCAAGAAGCTCGCACCGCTCGCCCTGCTCGGTGGCCTGTTCGCGATGCCGCGGCTCGCGCGCGCCGACGACTTCCAGCCGTACTGGGAAGATCCGGCGAACACCACCGAGAGCGGCGCCGGTATCTACGAGGACAACGTGAAGTGGCACGTCGGTATCAAGCTCGGCCCGTACACGCCAGCGATCGACAAGCAGCTCGGCGCCAACGCGACCACCGGCCTCGGACCGTACGCCGCGATGTTCGGCAACTTCTACACCGACGACAACAACGACGGCACCTTCGAGGCGCACGACAAGCACGTCTATCAGATCCTGCCGATGCTCGATGTCGAGCGTGTGCTGTGGTCGGGCTCGGGGCAGTTCACCGTCGGCGGCACGCTCGGCTACATGCAGAAGAGCGCGTTCGCGTATCGCGACGACACCACCGCCGATGACCCGACCAGACTCCGCACGCGCGCGAGCAGCAACAAGTTCCGGATGATCCCGTTCGCGCTCACCGCGAGCTATCGCGCGACCCAGCTCGATGACTTGTGGGGCATTCCGGTGGTGCCGTACCTGCGCGGCGGCCTCGCGTACAACGTGTGGTGGATGAACGGTCCGAGCGGCTCGCTGTCCAAGATCTGCACCGATGGCACGATGGACAGCGACTGCGAAGGCAACAAGGCCTACGGCGGCACGCTCGGCGTTCAGGGCACGCTCGGCCTGTCGATCCGCGCCGAGCGCATCGACCGCGACGCCGCACGCTCGATGAGGACGAGCGGCATCTACCACGCCGGGTTCTACGTCGAGCTGATGGCCGCTGTGGTCAACGGCTTCGGCAACGACAAGAAGCTCTCGGTCGGCGACAACACCTGGTTCGCCGGCTTCGACTTCGAGTTCTGACAAGCGCTCGCACGCTCGCCTCTTGGTGAGCCCTGGCGCTCGGCGCCTACGCCGAAGTGCTCGTCAGTGCGTGACCGCCGGGCGTGACTCCTCGGCCCCCGTCTTGCTATGCCCACGGGTCATGAAGAGTCCGCTCCTCCGCTCCTTCGCTTTCACGGCCCTGCTCGGCGTCACGTCCAGCTCGCTCGGCTGTGGGTACATCCTCCACCCGGAGCGCCGCGGTCGCCAAGGCGGCGCGATCTCCGGCACCACGCTGGTGCTCGACTGCTTGTGGCTCCTCGTCTTCATCGTCCCGGGCGTGGTCTTCTTGATCGTCGACTTCACCAGCGGCGCGATGTACGTCAGCGGTGGCGGCGTGGTCGCCGACGCGAACGGCAAGGTGAAGGTCAAGGTCAACGACTCGAAGGAGGCGAAGACGCTGCGCTTCCGCGTGGTCGACACGACGTCGAAGCTCGTGCTCGACGAGCGGGTGGTCCAGGTCGGTCCCAGCATTCACGACAAGACGGTCGAGTTCGATCTCTCGAAGGCGCCGCACAAGGTAGGTAAGGTCTCGCTGCAGATCGTCGACGACCACCAGCCGAACGAGCTGCTCCAGTCGTTGTCGTTCGCTTACTGAGCGGCAGCTGCGGTATCCTGGGCACTCGTTGCTCGGGACACGTCACGAAGCGGGGGGACTGATCGCCGACCGGTTCAAGCCGATCCGGGCACTGCGTCAGAATCTGCTCCACGCCCGCGACGGCCGTCGGCATGTCGCGATCGAGCTGGTGCCGGCGAGCGAGCACGATCTCGGCGAGATGCGGCGCGCGATCGCGATCGCGAACGCGATCGATCACCCGAACCTGTGTCGCCCGCGCGAGGTGCTCGAGCATGCCGATCAGCTCGTGATCGTGACCGAGCTCGTCGATGGCGTCTCGATCGGCGATCGTCTCGTTATCGGCCCGTTCGATCCGCTTCACGTCGGCGCGCTGATGGTCGAGCTGTTGTCGGTGCTCTCGAAGATCCACGCCGAGGGACTCGCGCATGGCGGCATCTCGCCGAACACGGTGATGATCGACGCGGCCGGGCTGCTCCGCTTGATCGACCTCGGCGTCGTCCGTGGTCCGCAGCGACCCACGGCACGCCTCGACATCGAGGCCGTCGGCGCGCTCGCTGCCACCATGCTCGCCGGCTATCTGGGATCGGTGCCCGGGCCGTTGCTCGCGTGGATCGCGCGGTGCTCCGATCAAGTGCGGCCGTTCCCCGATGCTGCCGCAGCAGCAGCCGGTCTCGTCACGCCCGACGTGCGTTCGACCAAAGCGCCGCCCTCGGGGGTCGGCAAGCAGATCGTGGTCCCGCCGGAGCGGGTCGAGTCGAGCGTCGCGACGAAGATCCCGAGCCTCGACGAACTGACCGCGAAACCCCTCGAGGTCGTGCCTGCCGAGGCGGAGCTGCGCGGCGCCCGAACGCCGAGCGCGATGGTGAAGACCGAGAAGGCCGAGATCGCGATCGCGAAGCCCGCCGTGACTCGCACGCCGGCGTCGCGATTCCCGTGGCTCGTCGGTGGCCTCGCAGCCGCCGTCGCCACCGTCGCGATCTTCGTGTGGTGGACGAGTCAGCGCGCCCCCGGCGCACCACGCAAACCCGCGGTCGCCGTCGCGCCACCGATCGAGCCTCCACCCACGCCGCGCCCTCGCCCTCCCTTGCCGACCGGCGCGGTGATGGTCCCCGACAAACCCGTCCCCATCGACCCACCGCTGCTCGCGAAGCCGGTGTTCGCGGCGGTGATGCCTGCGACGACGCCTGCACCCGCTCTCGAAGTCGTGTTCTCGCCTGAAGCGGTCTGGATCGAGACGCCCGGCGTCTACGTCCTCGAGGAAGCGTATCGCCAGTTGATCAAGCATCCGCTCGCACGCGTCGAGGTCACCGGTTACTCGTCGAGCGATGGGCAGGAAGCGCGCAACACGCAGCTCGCCATCGGGCGCGCGCTATCGGTGAAGAAGTACCTCGTCGAGCGTGGCGTCGACGGCGCGCGGATCGCGATCGTCGCGAAGCCGACCACCCCAGGTGTGGGTGGCGACGCGAACAGCCGGCGCGCCGAGGTCCGGATCGTCTTGCCCTAAGGCGCCCTACGGCTTGGTTCGTGTGCTCGTCCGCCACTGCGCGGGCGGCACGCCGGTCTCGGTCCGGAACAGCTCGGTGAAGTGCTGCGCGGTGGCGCAGCCGACGGCGCGCGCGATATCGGCGACCTTGTCATCCGTGGTCGACAACAGGTGCTTCGCCTTGCGTACGGTGGCCTTGCGCGACTCCGCGAGGAACGTGGTGCTCTCGGCCTGGAGGCGGCGCTGCAGCGTGCGGCCGGTCAGCCCGAGTGCCTTCGCTGCCTCGTCGACGGCGAGGCCGGGCGTCCGCTCGAGCACGGTGACCAACGCGGTAGTGGTCGAGTGCCCCGCGGACGAGGCCTCGCAGACCTCGGTGACGGGCGCGATGGTGGGCACGCCCAACCACGCCTCGGCCTCGTCGATCGTGGTGCACAACTGCGACGGATACGGCGACTTGACGACGTTGTAGAAGCCCGCGACGGTGGCCGCGGCGAACGGCTCGTTGGGCTGGATCAGCGCGACCTTCGCGGTGTTGCGCGTCAGCGTGTCGCGATGCGAGCTGACCCACTCGGCGAGGCACTTGAACGCCTCGACATCGACGACCTCGACGAGCCGGTAATCGATCACCACGTGGTGCGGGCCCGGATCGACGAGCTCGGCGCCACGCGCGTGGACCAGCCGTTGTGCAGCCGTGTTGGCGGGCCGCCCCCACGCCACGATGCCGAACAGCGAGCCGGTGTGAAACGCGCAGAACTCCCGGTCGATGAAATACGACTCGGTGGAATTGGCGAGGTACTCCTCGACGGTCCCGTAGCAGCGCATCCCTGGGATCCAGCCTGCCACGATCGCCTGCTCGGGTGCGAGTCTAAGTCCACGGTTCGCGTGCCACACTGCCTGGGTGTCGAGCCGCCAGCTCTTGCACGACGCGCTGACGGTGTGGCGCGAGACTCGAGCGGAGACGATCGCCGAGGTCATCGATCGCATCACGACGCAGCTCTCCCGCGGCTGGCAACCACCGTCGCCGAAGCTCCACCGGACGTTCCAGGTCGCGTGGCTCGCCGCGGCGGCCGACGACGTCCTCGCGGCTGGGCGGCGCGGACGATCCTGGACAAGCTGCCCGATCGCAGCGCGGTGCGCGAGCGACTGACCGCACTGCTCGCCGCCGGTCCGGATCCGCGCGTCAGCCGCGAGCTGGGCCAGCACCTCGACAAGCTGGCCGGCGTCGAACAGCTCGCGTTGCAAGTCATCGCCTCCTCCGGCGAGGTGCGGTCGCCGACGGAGGCCGAGCTCGCACACTTCGTCGCGCCGGCACGCACCGCCGACCTGGCGACCCTCGAAGCGGACGTCTACGCGAATCCCGACGACGACGAACCTCGCGCGGTGCTCGGCGACCTCCTGCAGAGCCGCGGGGATCCGCGAGGGGAGCTGATCGCCTTGCAGCTCGCAGCCGCGGCCGGGAGAGCTACCGACGACGGCGATGCCCGGATCCAGGAGCTGGTCCGCGACCACGGCCGGAGCTGGCTGGGACCCCTGAACGAGATCGCGTATGGCGATGGTCGATCCGGTGAAGGGCAAAGGCCTCCGCGAGCGTGTGCTGGCGCTGCGTGCTCGCTACGGCTGAGCGAGGTTGGCCGTTGGAGCACCTATCGGCAGCACCACCGTGAACAAGGTGCCGTCGTCGTCCGAGGACGCCTTCACGGTGCCCTGGTGCGCTTCGACGATCTGCTTGACGATGTAGAGGCCGAGGCCCAGTCCCGCGGTGTTGCGATGCCCCTCGGGGCCGCGACGATGCGGGTCGAACAGCGTGGCAAGCACGGCCGGGGGGATCGGCTTGTCGCGGTTGGTATTGTGGATCCCGATCCGCGCGAGTGCGCCCTCGGTGCTGATCTCGATCGCGATCGGTGCACCCGGCTTGCCATAGTGCGCGGCGTTGCTCGCGATGTTCGACACCTGCGCGAGCCGCTCGGGATCCCAGTGGCCGATGATCCGTTGGCTTCCGCGCAAGGCCAGGGTCGCAGCCGGATGCATCACCTTGACCTCGTCGAGAACGCTCTCGATCAACGGCACGAGCTCCACTGTCGCCGGCTGGATCTCGATGCCGGCACCGAGCGATGCGCGGGTGACATCGAGCAGCTGGTCCACGATCCGGCTCATCCGCCGGACGCTCGTTGACATCCGACCGAGCACCGGCGTGATCGGCTTGCCGCTCTCGTGCGTCAGCCTCAGCATGTCGAGACCGGCGACGAACGTCCCGAGCGGGTTGCGCAGATCGTGACCGACGATGCCGAGCAGCTGCTGCATGAAGCGCGACACCTGCTCGCGCTCGTCGCCGATCGCGCGCTCGAGCGTGACGTCGTGAATCACGGTGACCGCGCCGGTCGAGATCTGCCGGCGGTTGACGAGCGCCACGGTCGCGATGTTCGCGAACCGGCGGCTCGCCGGGACCATGACCTCTCGCGCGTTTTGCCAGTCGACGATGGCCGTGCCCTCGACGGTCTCGAACCTGGCGATGTCCGCGACATCCGACAGGCGCTCGGCGCTTCCGATGCCCGGGATCAGCGCGCGCACGACCTCGTTGGTCATCATGATGCGGCCTTCGGCGTCGCTCGCGATGATGCCGACAGGTAGCTGCTCGAGGATCGTGTTGACCTGATCGCGCGTCGTCCGCTCGGCCTCGAACCGCATGGCGTTCTGCACCGCGAGCGCCGCGTACTCGATACAGGTCTCGATCAGGGACATGTCGTCGTCGGAGAACGGCGGTGATGGCCGGTCGCGGGTCAGCGTGACCACGCCCTGAACCGGGGACAGGATCGGGAACGGGAGGATCGCGAGACCACGCAGCCCGAACTTCGCGATGTAGGAGTGGTACGCGGGTGGGAGGCGCGCGCGCGCATCGTCGTCGGACTCGAACGCGTGGACGATCGGATCGGCGACGGTCGAGATCGCCGCGAGAGAGGTGCCGTCACGCTCGGCGCGGTGCTGCGACGCGAATACCTGTGGCAGCTCGCCAGGCAGCAGCAGCAGCGAGCATCCGTCGCAGTTGTGCGCGACCAGCGCGTGGGAGAGCTCCCGCAGGATCCGCGGAATGTCGGTGCCGGCTTCGAACAGGGCGTGGCTCAGCCGATTGACTGCGGTCAAGCGCTCGCGCTCGATCACCGCGGCCTTGCTGGAGCGCGAGGTGCGGATCGCCGACCCCACCCGTGCCTGCAGCTCCTCGGGCGCGTACGGTCGCGCGATGTAGTCGGTCGCGCCCTTCGACAGGCCCTCGACGACATCAGCGGTCTCGACGCGCGATGCGGTGACCAGGATGACGGGCAGATCTCGCGTCGGTGGATGTTGGCGGAGGAAGCGGCAGACCTGATCCCCGGGCATTCCGGGCATCACCCAGTCGAGCAACATCACGTCGGGGAGCTTGGCGCCGGAGGCGATCCGCTCGACCACCGCCGACCCGTCGTCGAAGTATTCGAACTCGTAGTCACGGCCCAGCACGGCGCGCGTGATCTGCGCTTCGGTGCGGCTGTCGTCGACGATCCAGATCAGCGCGGTCGGTTCAGCCACGGCCTGAGATCTCCTTCGCGACTCCGTCTAGCGGAACGCTGGTCGCTCCGAGACCTGCTTCATACACGCATCGAGGCATGCCGTAGACCACGCAGGTCGACGCGGACTCGGTGATCAGGCGCCCTCCCGCGGCCGCGATCTGCTTGGCACCCGCGAGCCCGTCATCGCCCATCCCGGTGAGGACGACGCCCAGCGCGCCTGCACCGGCGGCGCGCGCACCACTCGAGAACAACTCGTCCACCGATGGATAGAACGGTCGGATCGGCAGCGGACCGACGCGTCCGATCAACGCACCGGGTCTTCCTTCGACGGTCAGGTGACTACCGCCGCGTGCGATCACCACCATCCCTGGCTCGAGCCTGATCCCATCCGCCGCCTCGACCACGCGAAGCGCGCAGATCTTGTCGAGTCGCGCCGCGAGGCTGGCCGTGTACTCCATCGGGATGTGCAGCGCGACCGTGACCGGCACGCGAAACTCCTTGGGAAATCCAGACAGCACCCGGGTCAACGCCTGCGGTCCGCCGGTCGAGGTGCCGATCATGACGAGCTCGGGAGCCACGCCGAGGAGAGAAGCGCGGGCCGGCGCCACCGACGAGAGACCCGGCGGAGCGACCGTCGCCATGATCCGTGCGACCAGCGCGCCGCCGATCTCTGCCAGCCGCTCGTTGGCGAGCGCGGTCGGCTTCGAGATCAGGTCGATCGCGCCGAGTGTCAGCGCCTCGGCCCCGGGCTCGCTGTGAATCGTCGAGATGCTGACCACGATCACGCGTGGCCGCGGTCGCGCCGCGAGCACGCGGAGCACGCCGAGCCCGTCGAGCTCGGGCATCGTCAGGTCGAGCGTGATCACGTCGGGGTCGAGCTCCTCGATCTTCTCGAGAGCCTCGCGACCATCGCGCGCGATCCCGACGACGTCGATGCCGGCCTCGCGCAACACGCGACTCAGCAACATCCGTGCGAACGCGGAGTCGTCGACCACCAGCACGCGTGGCTTCACGCGGCCCTCCTGTAGAAGAAGCAACCCGCCTGCTCCTCGCAGCGCAGAGCTGTCCCGAAACGAAGTAGCGATTCGCTGACCCCGACTACCAGCATACCGTCACGCGTGAGCGAGCGACCTAGCCGCTCGACGACCGCGGTCGCGAGTTGGTCGCGAAAGTAGAACAGCACGTTACGACACAGCACGGCATCGACGACCCCGATCGCCGCGACCGCCTGCTCGTCGACGAGGTTGAGCTGCGCGAACTTGACCGCATCGATCATCCGACGAGTGACCGTGACGCCGAGCGCGCCAACCTCGAGGTAGCGCTGCGCGAGTGCGGCGGGATGCCCGTCGCGGACCGAGCGACGGCTGTAGCGACCGCTGACCGCTCGCGCGAGCGCTCGGGTGCTGACGTCCGTCGCGATGATCTCGACCCGACCGAGCAGGTCACGCTCGTCGAGCAGCATCGCGAGCGTCAACGGCTCTTCTCCGGTCGAGCATGCCGCTGACCACACGCGCGCGCGCCCGTGACGGCGAACCATGTCGGTGAGGTGACCGTCGACGAGTTGGACGAGCGGTCCGAGCTCGCGAAAGAAGTAGGTCTCGTGAACGACCAGCGCTTCGACTAGCTGGGCGAGCTCCTGCCCCGACGGATCGTCGTAACGGAGCCGGTAGTAGTAGTCGAGCAGGTTCTCGAAGCCCACGTCGTGGGCGTGAGCCAGCAGCTTGCTCTCGAAGATCTCGCGATCCGCCGGGCCGTAGTGGATGCCGACCGCCTCCTCGAGCAAGGCCGAGAAGATCTGCACGAGTGCAGGCGTGACGCGCGTCTCCATCACCACGCTCCGAGCACCGTGCAGACCGCGCGCACATCCGAGTCGGGATCGTCGTGGGCGAGCTTCGCGACCACCGCGGCCGCCGCCGGCACGCGGTTGGCGGACAGCACCGACGCCGCGGCTCGACGCGCCGCGGGATTGGCGCTCGCGAGCTGCGCGAACAACACGGTACCTGCCCCGACCTGCTCGCCCATCGCCCCGAGGGCACCGGCCAGGCGCTGCGCCGTGCTGATATCTGCGGTCGCGAGCCGATTGTTGATCGCGTTGACGCGCGCCTCCGTGGGTTGCGAGAGCGTCGCGCGTGCGGGGTGATCTGGAGGTGCGTCGATCGCGAGCTCGACGAGCGCCGCGGCAGCCGCGGGATCCGTCCGCTCCGCGAGCAGCGAGACCGCAGCGTCGCGAACCTCGATCGTGGAGCTCGTCGCGGAGCGCGTGATCGCTGCGAGCGCCTCCGGGGCGTGGGCACGGGTCAACCCCGACAGTGCGACGAGCTGCGTCGCGAGATCCTCGGAATCGACGCCGACGAGCAAGAACGACAGCGCGGCATCGGGGTCGTGAAGTGCGAGGCCGGCGAGCGCGACACGCTGCTGCTCGGGATCCTCCGATTGCGCGAACGAGCACAACGTCTGCCAGCCGAGCGGGCTCTGCATCCGTGCGAGCGCCTCGATCGCGGCGATCCGGACGTGCGGCATCGGATCGGCGAGCCGGCCGATTAGCAGCGTCGCCACGGCTCCGTCGCCCGCAACGCCGAGCCCCTGACAGGCGTGGTAACGCACCCATGCAGACTCGTCGGACAGCCCGCGCGACAGGAGCAGCGCCATGTCGGGACCACCGCGGCGCGCCGCGGCACGCACGGCGGCGACCCGCAACTGTTCGTCGTGATTGGTGGCGAGCTCACCGAGCTTGCCGGCCGCGCGAGGATCCTCGATCACACCGAGGAGCGCGATCGCCGCGGCACGCACCCGTTCGTCGCTGGTCGACAGCGCGTCATCGACCAGCTCGAACGCGTTCGCCACGCCGAGGTAGCCGGCGATCCGCAGCGCGTGGCGGCGGACCTGCGGATTTGGCGAGCGGGCGGCTCGCGCCGCGAGCGTGCGCGCTTCTGCGCTGCCGAGCGAATCGAGTGCGGCACTTGCGGCAAGGGGCACGCGCGGATCCGGATCACCGAGCAGCTCGAACAGCGCCGCCACGGCCGAGACGGCACCGATGCGAGCGAGTGCCGCACACGCATGCGCGCGCACGTCGGCATCCTCATCTGCGAGTGCGGCGATGGCCGATGCCGTGCTTGCTCGCGCGGTGATCAGATCGAGTGCGAGGGCACGGATGCGCGCATCGTCGAGCCGACACAGGGCGGCGATCACATGCGGATCGCGAGCAGCACACAGCGTGAGCGCACGCCGCACGGATGCGCGCAGTGCAGGATGCTCGAGCGATCCCGCGAGCTCGACCGCAGTGGTCGGATCACCTACGACGCCGAGCACCGCGATGATCGCCGCCGCTTCATCGACGCGACCGTCCGCGTCGCGAAGCGCGTCGACGAAGCGCTCGCGACGATCCGTAAACCGTTCACGGAGCTCGTCGGTGACCTGGGTCTCGGAACCCTGCCAGCGCGATAGCTCGAGGAGCTTGCCGAGGGCACGCGCGACCAGCCCGATCGGCGTGGCGTCGACGGACTGATGGATCGCCTCGACCGCGAGCGGCGAGCCCGTGCGACCGAGCGCGCGCACGGCGTCGTCGCGATAGACCGGATCGTCAACCAGTCGGGCGATCGCCGCGATCGCACGAGGATCGCCCGTCGTCGACAGCACCTGGAGCGCCGGGAAGATCCGGAAGAAGTTACCGCGCTCGAGCACCGAGATCAGCGGTTCGACGACCGAGCCATCGCCGATCGCGCCGAGGGCTTCGATCGCCGCCATCGCGACGTTGTCATCGGGGTGGCCGAGCGTCTCCGCGAGCGCCGGGACGGCCGTGCGAGCGCGAGCGCGCCCGAGGATGATCGCGGCATCGGCCGCGATCGCCGGCGAGGGATGACGCAGCAGCAAGGCGACGGTGGCCGGCGCCTGTCGCGACAGGCTCGTCGACAACGCATCGATCGCCGCGGCGATCCCTGCTTCCGAGGAGCGGGTCTCGACCAGCCACGTGCACAACGGCTCCACCGCCTCGTCACCGAGCGCGGCGAGCGACGACGTCACGGCACGCCGGACCGTCCAGCTCGCGTCATCGATCATGCCGATCAGTGCATCCACACCGGACGCGCCGCGCGACACCAGCGCGTCGACGCGGTCGACTCGCTGGCGCTCGGCCTCGGTGAGCGTCATCGACATCATGGTTGGCTCGTGCGTGTCATGCGAGTGGCTCCGCACTCCCGGCGCCGTCGGTGTCGGTGAGCGCGGTCATCGTCTGGACCTGCACGGCATTGAGATCCCGCAGCGACGAGATCTCGCGAGCGACCAACCCCAGCGTCTCGGCGCTACCGCTCGCCGACTTCGCCTGCGACGTCAGGGCCGTCGCGATCTCGCGCATCGAGCCGCGAAGATCGCGAACGCTCCTCGCGATCTGTTCGTTCCCCTGCGCGTGTTCGAGGTTGATCTGCGCGACGCTCTTGAACGACTCGGTCTGCCTCGTGATCAGCGCGGCCAGGGCCGTCAGCGCGTCGGACTGCTCGCCCACCGCGCGTGCGGTCTGCCGCGAGATCCTGCGAACCTCGTCGGAGTCTCTCACCAACCCCGAGATCGCAGCGCCCTGCTCGGTGGTCTGCGCGGTCACCGCGGAGGCCAACTTCGCGACCTCGCGCGCGGCGACTTCGATGTCCTTGATCGATCTCGCTTGCTCGACCGCGGCACGGGCGTTGTGGATGGCGTGCTTGCGCGCGCCGTCCATCGCCTTACCGATCTCGGACGCGCCGTTCGCTTGCTCGGCGATGCCGGTGACGGTGCGCTGGGTCGCACTCGAGATCTCCTGGAGGCCTGTCGCCATCTGCGAGATGCTGCGAGCCTGCTCTGCCATCGCCGCAGCGGTGCGTTGCGTGGTCGCCCGCATCTGCACTGCCGTTCGAGCCAGCTCCTGTGCACCCGCGGCTTGCTCGCCGGTGGACCGGCTCAGCTTCTCGACGTTGGTGGCGAGCTGGCTGTTGTTCTTCACCAGATCGCGCAGCGCGCGCGCTTGCTCCAGCGTGGCGTCGCGCGTCTGCTTCGCCATCGCCCGCATCTCGCTCGCACTGCGGGCGAGTCCGGTCGTCGATTGCGTCTGTTCCGCGCTCGCGCGTGCGACGGCCTTGCTCTCGAGCTCGAGGCGGCTGGTGGTGCTCGCCACCACCTGCACGGCGCGCGTCTGCTCGCCGATCGTGCCGGCGATGTTCTTGACCGCACCATCGAGCTGCTCGACTCCTTCGAGGATCGAGGTCAGCCCACCGCGGGCTTCTTCCGATAGCTGCGCACCCTCGTCAGCGACGCGCAACCCTTCCGCGCTCGCCGCTACCGCTTCGCGCGCTGCACCTTGGAGACCACGCACGAGCTTCGCGACATCGGCTGCCGCCGTCGCAGCGCGTTCGGCGAGGGCACGGATCTCGTCCGCGATCACCGCGAAGCCGCGCCCCTGATCCCCGGCGCGTGCCGCCTCGATGCTGGCGTTGAGAGACAACAGGTTCGTCCGATCGGCGATCACGTTGATCGCCTGGACGATGTCGCCGATCTCCTCGGCGCGCTTGCCCATGTCCTTCATCACGACGGCGCCGTCGGTCATCGTCTTGCGGATCTTCGACAGACCCTCGATCGTCCGACCGACGGTGATGCCGCCGAGCCGCGCCGACCCGGCGACTCGTTCTGCCGTCGCCCGCGAGCCTTCGACCACGCCGGAGATCCGCGTCACCGCGGTCTCGAGCTGCGCGGTCGCGGCGGCATTCTGCGTGGCCACGGCCATCAACTCCTGCGCGGACGAGGACATGATCGTCGCGGAGCGCGCGACCTGCTCGATGTTCGCCGCGTTGTTGTCGACCACCGCGGCGTTCTTCTCGGCGGTCGCCGCGACCTGTTCGACCGATGCCGCGACCTCGGCGAGTGCCGACGCCGACGTCGCGGTCTGATCCTCGAGCGAGTGCGCGAGCTCGGCGACGCTGCGAAACGATCGGGCCATCTGCTCCGCGGTTGCCGACGTCTCTTCGATCCCGGTCGCGTTCTCCGTCGCGTCCGAGGTCACCTCCTCGAGGGCGTTGCTGATGCCCTTGAAGCCGGTGGCGAGCTGCGCCACTCGATCTCCGACGTGGCGCGCGTCGGTGGCGAGCCGCGCAGACCCGGCCGACATCTGTTCGATCGTCACCGCGACCTCTTCGATCGCGGCGGCCGTATCCTGACCACGCTCTGCGACCTCGGCGATCGACTTCGACGTCTGCGAGGCCGCATCGACCAACCGATCACCAGCGGTCGACAGCTCGCGTGCGCTGCTCGCCATGCCACGCACCGCGCGTGCACTCTCCTCGATCGTCGCTGCGGTGCCCTCGCTCGCCTTCGCGAGCATCTCGGTCTCCTTGCGGACCCCCTCGACGGAGGCCGACAACTCGACCAGCCCGGACGCGGCACCACCGAGGCTCGACAACAGATCTTGGGTGCTCGCGGCGACGGTGGCTTGCGTGCGAGAGAGCTGCTCCGCCGTGGTCGCCAGCGCGTCGACGTTGGCGTTGATCCCCTCGACCGTTTGGGCCACCTGTTGTGCGGCGGCGGCCTGCTCGGAGCTGCCTGCGACCAGCCGAGCGGCGGCTTCCTCGATCTCCTTGGTCCGATCCTCCGATTGACGAAGGGAGCGAGCCACCTCGAAGACGTGGTGACTGGTTCCATTGGGACTACCCATGTGTCAAATCCTTTCCAAGCAGCCGAGGCACATCGACGAGCAAGAACATACGCTGCGCGCGCGTCGCGACGGCGCGCACGAAGCCATTCGACTGGCGCTCGACCAGCTCTGGAGGCGGTTCGAAGGTCTCCGTATCGAGCTGGAGGACTTCTCGTGCGGCATCGACGAGCAGCGCGGCGACGCGATCCTCGGAGTGCACCACGACGATACGGTGGTCGAGGGTGCGCTCGGTGGGAGGCAGCCCGAACCGCACGCGCAGGTCGACCACCGGCACGACGCGCCCGCGAACCTGGACGAGCCCGATCACGTACGGCGGCGCACCGGGAACATGCGTCGCTTGATCGAACGATTCGAGGTGCAGGACCTCGCTCGCTGGAATCGCGTAGTCGGCGTTGCCCACGCGAAACGTGACGTGCAGATCGGTCATGCTACCTCGCGGGTCAGGTTGGTCCCGAGCTCGTTGAGATCGAGCACCAGCGTCGGCCGGCCGTCGCCCAGATCCGTGGCACCCGAGATCCCGGGGGCATGCGCCAGCGGATCGAGGATCGGCCGCACCACCACCTCGAAGCGTCCGATCGTCCGATCGACCGAGAACCCGATGAGCTCGCCGCCGCGCCGCACGAGGAGCACTCTCCGCTCCGTGCTCGCGGGCAGCGCCAACACGGAGCCGAGCGACACCACGGACACCGCACGACCGCGGCGCTCGATCAGCGTGGTCGCATACCTCGCGTTGGGAGCCGCGGGGATCATGCTGTCGCTCGCGAGCTCGAGGATCTCCTCGATCCCAGCGATCGGAGCGACGAATGTCTGGTTCCCGCACACGAACGCGAGCGCGTCGACGAGGGCGATCGTCACGGGCACGGTCAACGTGAACGTGGTCCCGGCGCCCAGGACCGTCTCGATCGCGAGGTCGCCGCCGAGCTCGGTGGAGATCCGGCGCACGACGTCCATGCCGACGCCGCGACCGCTGGTACGGCTGGCGACCTCGCGCGTCGAGAAGCCCGGCGTGGTGAGCACTTCGAGGAGTGCGTGATCGTCGGGGAGCGCGTGGCCGACACGGTGCGCGACCGCGGCGCGATCGATGCCGCGGCCGTCGTCCGCGATCGAGACGGCGATCCGCGAGCCCGGGAGCTCCTGGGCGCTGACTCGCACGGTCCCGGTCGGCCGCTTGCCGGCCTTCTCGCGATCGGCGGTGCTCTCGATCCCGTGATCGACGGCGTTGCGAACCAGATGCACGATCGCCGGGAGCAGCCGATCGGCGACCGCCTTGTCGAGCTCGCTGTTGCCGGTGTCGAGCTCGAGCTTGACGTCGATGGCACCACCGCGGCTCGCACTGCGGGCGATCAGGGACAGGGGCTCCAGCACCTCGGTCATCCGCACCATCCGCGCGCGCAGGATCGCCTTGCGGAGGTCTCGCAGCTGGCGAGCCTGGAGGTCAGCGATCTCTCGTAGCCCGCGCACCGGCAGGCCCGCGCTCGCCAGCCGCGCGATCTCGTGTTCGAGCCGGTAGCGCGAGACGATCAACGCGGACAGCTGGTCCTGGAGCTCGTCGAGCCGCTCGAGCTCCACCCGCACCACCGGGCGTTGCAGCGACGGTCCGGCATCTTCGTCGGGCTCGGCCGCGACCGCCGCCGGAATCTCCGGTGGCGCGATCGCCGAGACTCGATCGATCGCACCGTCGAGCCCGAGCACGGCCTCGTCGACGTCGGCGATCACCAGCAGGTCGAACACCACGCCCGGGCCGTCGGTCTTCGCGCGCGGTGCGACCTTGACGATCTCGCCGAGCGCGCCAAGCTGGGCGCGCACGTTGGCGATGTTGACCCCCGTGGCGGACTTGGCCTCGCTCGGCGAGAACTCGATCGACCACGCGCGATGACCGGCGCGCAGCGACTGGAACAGATGCGTACGTTCGCCAGGGCCGAGCCGCGCGTCCCACTCCGATGCGAACGGCGGCGGTGCCTGCGGGGCTTCGGCGCTCGCATCCTCGGCCGCCAGGGCATCGAGGAGATCGTTGGGAGCCGGCGCTGGGGGCTTGCTCTCGGCGACCGCACGCACGCGCTCCTCCAAGGCGCGCACACCGTGGAGGCAGGCATCGATGCCCGAGCGGCGCAGCCGGCCGCCCGAGCGATCCGCCGCGCGCACCAGCGTCTCGACCGCATGCGCGATCTCGACGATCGGTTCGACGCCGATCATCCCCGCGAGTCCTTTGATCGTGTGGAGTGAGCGGAACAGCTCTCGCACCGCCTTCGGCTTGCTGGCGCCCTCCTTGTGTCCGGCCTCGATGTCGAGGAGCGAGGCCCGCGCGATGGCGAGCAGCTCGGTGGATTCAGCGGTGAATCCACCGATGAACTCGGACATGTCGACGCGGTCGCTCATCCTTTTCAGATTCTCTTCAGATTCTCTTCAGCTTCTCTTCAGACCGGCGGCAACAGCCGCTTCACTTCATCGAGAATCTGCTGAGGTGCGAATGGCTTTGGCAGAAAGCTCGACGCCCCGGCCTCGAGCACGCGCGTCTTGCTCTCATCGTCGCCGCGCGTCGTCACCACCAAAATCGGCAGCGTCTTCAACCGGTCCTGCGAGCGGACGAACTCGATGACCTCGATGCCACCGACGTCCGGCATGTTGAGGTCCAGCACGACGAGGTCGAATCCCGCCAGCGCCAGCCGCTCGATCGCCTCCAACCCCGTTCCAGCAAACTCGAATGCCACAGACCCTAGCGGTCGGAGGCACGCCGCGACCATGTCGCGCATCAGCTTGCTGTCATCCACCACCAACAGACGCTTCATGCAGGACCTGCCTTGAAGCACGGACAGTGCCGCTCTGCCACACGAGGAGACGGGTCTATCGTAGCGTGATCGCTCGGTCCCACCGCCTGGTGGATCGGCAGATCGCGACAAGACCGCTCGATCGAGCGAACTCGCCCGGCACCTTAAAAGTTCTTCGCGAGCTCGGGGCGAGGCGGATTGGTGTCGCAGCCAGCCGGGACGGTGTTGGCGCCAGTGGTCGCGCCCGCCTTGATGTTGAAGAAGCTCGGGTGGTTCGGGATGCGAATCCCCGGGCCGAAGTCCTTCTGGGTCTCGGCCGGCAGGACGCCGTTGACCACGTTGCAGACGCGGCGGTCGCGTTCTTCGAGGAGCTGGGCGCGCGGCGCCGACTCACCGAAGTCGATGTACGCCTGGAGCAGGGTCGCGAAGCCCGTTGCATCGGTCTCGCAGATGTTGGCGGCGCCCTCGCGGCACATCGTCGACACCGTGCCGCCGGCGATCTGCTCCTTGAGCTTCTTCACGGTCGACTCGCTGGCGAGGTCCATCACCACGAACTTGCCGTTCGGGATGCCGCGCGTGCTCATGCCGCCGAGCTTCATGATCTCCTCGTAGAGCACCTTCACCGCGTCACGGTTGCGCCCCGTCAGCGCGGGCGGGTTCGCCTTGAACGCCTCGCGCGCGTTGCGCCACAGGTTGCAGCGGAACTCGCTGAGGGCGGGCCGCTTCCAGTCGAGCGAGCGCACCGCGAGGATGTGCATCGGCGACAGCACGCCCTGCAGCTGCTGTTCGAACGTCAGGTCGGCGACGCCGCGCACCGGCACCATGAACACCTGGGTGTCGCCCGGCGCGATCGTCAGCTTCATGATGTCGTTGTTGAACCAGGGGAACGCCCAGGTCGACTGGATCCCGCGATACGCGCTCTTGATGCCGCCCGCGACGACGGCGTCGATCGAGATCTCGCCGGTCTGCAGCTCGGAGATGTAGTTGACCTGCTCGTCGCAGAAGATCGGCCGGACGAGGCCCATCGCTTCATCGATCTTCGCGGGACGGAAGAGCTGCTTCGCGCGAGCCGGCGCGACCTTCAAGGCATTCGCATCGCGGATGACCTTCTCGAGCCGAGACGCGGCGCCGACGCGCTGGATGCCGTACTTCGTCCAGTTCGGCTTGTTGTCGAGCGACGACGGCACCAGGAAGCTCTCCGACACCCCGCTCGCACCGGCGTTCCAATGCGTCCACGCCTTGGTCAGCTCGTTCATGATCGGCAGCCGCGGCATGCCGACCGAGTCGAGGTCGCGCGGCGTCTCGTGACACTCCCTGCAGCGCGCAGGATTGACCTCGAGCTGCAGGTTGCCGGCGCCATCGGGCGAGGTCGCGTAGAACGAATACTTCGCGGCCACCGGATCCCACGCGAACATCTCGAGATCGTCGAGGCCGATGTCGCCATCCTCGGCGGGCGTCCCGAGCGTCGCGACGAACGCGTTGGTCGACTTCTCGGCGTCGCCCGAGCACAGCGTCGAGACCAGCCGCGGGAACACGTTGCCGACGTCACCGGAGATCAAGTCGTCCGACAACGCGTAGTTGATGAGCGAGCTGAGGTCGCAGCCCTGCACCTTCGAGACGCCAGTCAACACCTTCGAATAGAACAGCGGGTCGTCCTTGGGCTCGACGGTCTTGCCCTTCGACGCGTGATAGACGCCCTGCGTGTCGATCACGCCGGACTCGGCGAGCTGGCGAAGATAGAGCGCGATCGGGTCCTGGCGACCCTCGAGCTGCTTGAGGAACGGCAAGCCGTCGCACTTGCCCGGTTCGCAAAGCCCGTCCCCCTCGACGGGGGCTTCCACGTCGGCGCAGCCTGCGGCCAGCAGTGCACCAAGCGACAGTCCGAGCAGCTTCGCGTTCATGCGTAGGGCATCCAGCACGGACCGTGCCTGCCGCACCGCGCCAGAGGCGATCAAACCCGTCATGATCCGAGCGAGTTCCACGAGCGGGTTGCAGTGGAAGCTGGAGTTGCCGGCAGGCCCGTCCGGAAACCACGTTCTTCCGAACACTCGACTTGCCAGTGCGCCATGCTTCCGCCGTGGCGTGCGATCCCTCGACCGACGTGGCCCCACGCTGCCGGCTGCGACGGCTGTACACCCAGCCCGGCGTCACCGTGACCGGCTATGGCGCCGATGATCGGGTCGAGGTCGTGCCCGAGACGCACTTCGTGATCGGGCGATCCGACGACGCGGAGCTCAGGATCGCGGCGGAGATCGGAGGGGACCGGACGTTCTCGGTGTTCTGGCGGCCGCCGAGCTGGATCTTCCACGTCAACAACGAGTGGGCGATCGTCATCCTCGACGGGACACTCCTTCGAGGGAGCTTCCCGAGTCGTCCGCTCCACGATCGGAGTGTGATCGAGATCCGCGACGTGCATTCGGACCTCCCGGTGCACCGCGTCAGGGTCGAGCTTGGCTAGCTTGCTAGAGCTTGGGACCGCCGGCCTTCACTTCGGCCGACGCACCCGCTTCGTACTTCTTGAAGTTATCGCGGAACAGCTGCGCGACCTTCTTCGCCTTCTCGTCGTACGCCGCCTTGTCCGCCCAGGTGTTGCGGGGGGTCAGGAGCTCCGCCGGGACGTCTGGACAGGTCTGCGGGACGGCGAAGCCGAAGATCGGATCCTCGACGGTCGGCACGTTCGCGAGCGCGCCCGAGTGGATCGCGTCGATGATCGCCCGCGTGTACTTCAGCTTGATGCGTGAGCCAGTGCCGTAGGCGCCGCCCGACCAGCCGGTGTTGACGAGCCAGGTCTGCGCGCCGTGCTTCTTGAGCTTCTCGGCGAGCAGCTCGGCGTACTTGGTGGGGTGCCAGACGAGGAACGGACCGCCGAAGCATGGCGAGAACGTCGGCTCGGGATCCTTCACGCCGACCTCGGTACCGGCGACCTTCGCGGTGTAGCCCGAGATGTAATGGAACATCGCCTGGCCCGGGGTGAGCTTGCTGACCGGCGGCAGCACGCCGAACGCGTCGGCGGTGAGGAAGATGACGTTCTTCGGGTGACCACCGATCGCGGGGAGCTTCGCGTTCGGGATCGAATCGAGGACGTAGCTACCGCGGGTGTTCTCGGTGAACGAGATGTTGTCGTAGTCGACGACGCGCGACGTCTGGTCGTACGACACGTTCTCGAGCACGGCGCCGAACGACAGCGAGTTCCAGATGTCTGGCTCCTGCTCCTTCGACAGCTTGATCACCTTCGCGTAGCAGCCACCCTCGATGTTGAAGGTGCCCTGATCACTCCAGCAGTGCTCGTCGTCGCCGATCAGCAGGCGCTTCGGATCCGCCGACAGCGTGGTCTTGCCCGTGCCCGACAGGCCGAACAGGATCGACGTATCGCTCCCATCGCGCGCCATCGTCGCGGAGCAGTGCATCGACAGCACGCCCTGCTTCGGCATCAGGTAGTTCATGATCGTGAACACACCCTTCTTCATCTCGCCGGCGTATTCCGAGCCGAGGATGACGAACTCGCGCTTGCCGAACGACAGATCGATCGACGTCGACGACGACATGCCTTGCGTGTGCTTGTTCGCGGGAAACCCGCCGGCGTTGTAGATCACGTAGTCGGGCTCGCCGAAGTTCGCGAGCTCCTGCTCGGTCGGCCGGATCAGCATGTTGTGCATGAACAGCGCGTGGTACGCGCGGGTCGCGATCACGCGGATCTTGAGGCGGTACTTCGGATCCCAGCCGGCGAACGCGTCGACGATGTAGAGGCGTTCCTTGGTGTTGAGATAGTCGATGCCGCGCTCGCGGTTGATCAAGAAGCTCTGCGGGTCGAGCTTGATGTTGACGTTGCCCCACCACACATCCTCGCGCGTCTCCGGCTCGTCGACGACGCGCTTGTCCGTCGGGCTGCGGCCGGTCTTCTTGCCCGAGTACGCGATCAGCGCGCCGGTCGACGAGATCGTCGAGCCCTTCTCGTACTTGAGCGCGGCCTCGTAGAGGAACGCGGGAGAGGCGTTGCGGTGAATCTCCGCAACGGTGATGCCTTGCTTATCGAGCGAAAACGTCATGCGAGCAGCTCCGGCCTAAAATTGATGGCCCGGGTATACCACCACGCGTCGCGACTCGCTCAGGGGTTATCCGCGCCCGCGCTCGGTGCGCACAGGCCCCAGTCCGCCGCTGTATCGGTGTCCGTTCCGTTCGGTTTACGACACACCGCGTTGGTGAACGGCGTGAGATCCCCCACCCCGATATCGGCGAGGTCGACCGATGCGGTGAACCCGGGGAGGTCGACGGCCGGCATCGCGCCTTCGTAGCTGAACCCATCGATCACCGTGTGCGTCGCATTGTTGATCAAGACGATGCCGTCCGGCGCGCCGTTCTGGATCGCGTCGGTGTTGAAGCCACCGCTGATCTTGAGCACGCCACCGCCGACCGTGATGCCGCTGCCCGCGATCACGAGGTACTGACCCGGGGCGAGTGAGGCACCCGCGGTCGACAGATCGATCGTCTTGTAGACCGCGCCGCCGCTTCCGTTGATCAGCAGCACCTGGAGGTTCGCCAGCGGCTGCGCCTGGGCGGACGGGTTGAAGATCTCGATGAACTCGGCCGCGTCGGGGTTGACCGCCTGGTCGTAGTCGACCTCGTTGATCACGAGGTGGTTCGCGCCGGTCGACAGCGTGATCGTCGCGTCACTCGTCGAGCCACCGAACGTCGCGCGGACCGTCACGGTGTCGCCCGAGACGTGCGTGAACGTGAACGCCTTGGTGGTCTTGTCGGCCGCCACCTTCTGCGTCGAAGACGAGAACGTGCCCTGCCCCGCGACGACCGACAGCGTCACGTCACCGGTGCTGGCGAGCGCCGGGATGTTCAGCGTGACGCTCATATCGATCGTGCCACCCTGGGCGACCGCCGCCGTGGTCGGCGCGATCGTCACCGTGGTCGGCTGCTCGTTCGCGGTCAGGATGCGGACGTCGGCGGTCAGGTTCTGGACGGCGAGCGTCGCCATGATCGTCACCGCGTTCGCGTTCGCGGAGACCGCGGTGACCGGGACCACCAGCGTGGTCTGACCCTGAGGCACGTTGACCGTGGTCGGCACCGTCGCGATCGTCGGATCACTCGACACCAACGCCACCGTCGTGCCGCCCGCAGGCGACGGACCGGTGAGCTCGATCGTCAACGGGTCGGGGATCGTCGCCGTGCCACCCGCGCCGATCCGCTTGAACGACAGGGCTGGGCCGATCGACTTGAGACCGGCGGCTCCGGGCGGGATATCGTTGGCGCTGCGCGGCTCGATCTTCGACGCGCTGTTGCGCCGGGTGAGGATGCCCGTGACCGACGCGAACGCCTGCCCGACGACCGGCAGCGTGGTCGGCTTGAACACGAAGTCGTCGGCGACGAGGTCGGTCGGGGTGGTGTTCAGCGTGTACTCGCCGAACATCGCGTTGTTGGCGCTCACCGTCGCGCCGGGCAGCGCGACCAGCACGCTCTCGAGCGTGGTGGCGCGGGTGCCGCCGGTGCGAACCTCGGCGTACGTTGCGGTGACCGGCGTGGGGCCGGCGACCGGTGCCGCCGCCGACACGGTGACGTTGGTGACCGGGTTGATCTCGATCTGACCGTTGAAGTCCGCCACCGTGCCGTCGATCGCGACGCGCTTGCCGGCGGCGACACCCGCGGGCGGGGCCGCCGTGGTGAACACGAACAACCCCGAGAAGTCCACCGTGGTGAAGCCGAGGTCGCCGGTCACGATCTGGACGAAGAAGCCATTGCTGCCGACACCAGTGACGAGGGCGTTGTCGATGTGGACGGCAGTGCCGAGCGGCGTGGTGCCGTCCTTGATCGAGTAGATCGAGACCGGGCAGCCCGCGGTACCGGGGTTCGCGTCGGCCGGGCAGACATCGCACGCGTCGCCCTTGCCGTCGGTGTCGCCGTCGACCTGATCCGCGTTGGCGTCGTCCGGGCAGTTATCGGTCGCGTTCGGCACGCCGTCGAGATCGCGATCGTTCGGATCGACGGTGTTCGCGCACTCGTTGGTGTCCGCGTCGAGCGGGCAGGCATCGCACGCGTCGCCGACACCGTCGTTATCGGTGTCTGGCTGCTCGCCGTTGTCCATCGGTCGTGCCGGGTTGAACACGTTGACGCAGTTGTCCTCGGCGTCGGCGATGCCATCGCCGTCACTATCGGTCGCGCTGGCGATGCCGGTGAACGTCGTCGAGCCGGCGACCGACGTCGGGCGCGACGGGGTGCAGGTGGGCTCGTCCGGCGGCCCCTCGTCGCAGTAGAACGCCTTGTACGCCGGGAAGTCCGGCTGGGCGCCACCATCGACGACCGCCGCGGCTTCCAGCTGGGTGTACGTCATGCCGACCTCACCCATCAGACACAGCTTCTTCGCGGTGCCGCAGACATCGACGGCATCGCAGCTCGCAGCCTCCGCCGACAGGCCGGCGACCACGCCGTCGTCGCCGTACAGCACCTTGCCGCCGCGCATCACCATCGCGACGTCCTTGCTCTCGGCAGAGACGACCGCGCCGTACGACTTGCCATGCGCCGCGAAGATCGCGATGTCGGCGACCTTGCCGGCGGCGAGCGTCCCGATCTTGTCGTCGCTGGCGGTCACCGAGGCAGCGCCCGAGGTCACCATCCGCCACAGCTGCTCGTCGGTGAAGAAGTTGTCGTAGTAGGTCTCGTTGAGCGACGCGGCACACTTGAGCTCGCGCAGCATGTTCATCGAGCCACTCGGCATCCAGTCGGTGCCGAGTGCGATCTCGACGCCCATGCGCGAGGCTGTGGTGACGCGCGCGGTGTCGCCGTAGAGCGAGACGTTCGAGCGCGGCGACCAGATCAGCGCGGTGCCCTTCTCGGACATCTGCGCGTACTCCTGCGCGGTCAGCGCGATGCCGTGGATGATCGACGTCTTCCCGATGATCAGGTCGGTCGAGACATCCGGCGGGGTGCTGTCGAACGTCTCCGACGACTGGCAGAGGAACTCGTTGTGCGCGGTCGCATTGATGCCTTCGGAGATGTGCGGCTCGTACGCGTCGGCGTTCATCACGGCCGGCGTGGTCGCCGTGGTCGGCGTGCCCGTGTAGTTGCAATCACCGTCGCGCTTGACGCCCGACGAGAAATCGTCGAGAGGAAACGTGTCGAACTCGACGGCCGGTTGCGCGAGGCCGAGTTGCTGATCGGCGCCCTTGTCGAGGTTGCGGAGCAGACCGGTCGCCGCGCCTTCGCCGACGATCGAGGTGGCGCCGCCCATCACGAAGCGAAGCTCGCCCCACGCGATGTGGTTCGCACCGGCGGTCCCCGACTTGCGGATGCGCGGGTGGCTCGCGCCATCACCCTCGCGCCACTGCTGGCGATCCTCGTACCGCGCTGTGGTGTCGTTGTTATAGATGGGCTTGCTGCCGTACGGATACGAGTTCGAGAACTGCGTGTGGTCGTGCGAGTTGATGAGGCCCGGCGAGATCGCGCCGTCGGGGCAGCTCACCACGGTCTCACCGCCGGCCGCGCAATCGCACCCGACACACGTGATCTGCTCGCCTTCGACGAGCACCTGACCACCGCGGTACACGGTGCTCGGCGTCAGCACGACGCCCTTGAACAGCTTGTTCTCGCCACCTGGCGTGATCGAGCACGTACCGGTGGTGACGGGCGGCAGCTCTTCGCAGACGACCTCGACGACCGGAGGGCCGTCGGGTGGCCCCGCGTCCGGTGGGATCGCGGGATCCTTGTCATCACAACCGCTGCATCCCGAGGCCCAGATCAACAGTGCGAGAACGATCAGACGACGCATGTGGGCGCGGAAACTAGCACGCACCGTTCGACGCTCAGTGTGAAAACTCCGGGGTGTTGCGGAGGTCACGCGAGCGTGATGGCGACGTCACCTGGAACGTCGCTACGTAAGGTGGGCCACACGCGCTACAGAGCTCGCGAAGGGGATCGCTGCCTCGCCCCTCAGTCGAGCGGGTGTTCGAGCGAGTCGGCGACGAAGCCCATCACCTCTTCGAGCATCTGCCCGAAGTCTTCGTAGAACTGCTGATCGAGCGCGTTGTCCTTCGCGTCGAACATCACGACGGGATACTCGCCGGCCGCGTTCTCG
>JBBQJJ010000089.1:0-24371 GCA_038325805.1 Haliangiales bacterium | reverse complement strand
TATCGATGACAACTCCGCGCTAGCCGTTCACGAATCGCGCAAGGCGCTGCGCCGTGCACGCGCCGTGCTGTCGATGGTCGAGAGTGCGCTCCCGAAGCGCGAGCGACGCGCGGTCAAGAAGGCGCTGCAAGAAGCGCGGCGCTCGCTGTCGATGGTGCGAGATCACGCGGTTGCCCCGAAGACGCTCGGTGCGCTGACGCTATCCGACGACGATCGCGACACCGCGAAGCGCGTCCTCGACAACGCCGCCGAGGCGATTCCGCCGACGGCCGAGACCAAGCAGTTGCTCGGTGAGGCTGCCGCACGCGCCGCGGCGCAGGCCGAAGCCCTCGAAGCCGCGTTGTCGCCGCAGGTGTCGTGGGACGATGTCTGCGAGGGAATTCGGAAGCTCTACGGCGAGGCGCGGCGAGCACGGCGTGCCTCGAAGGCCAGCAAGGGGTGGTTCCACGCGTGGCGCCGGCGGGCCAAGGAGCTCGCCGCCGCACTCGATTTCGTCGCCCACCAGGCAGGTCCGCGGGCGATGGCGGTCCACAGCGAGATCGAAAGCATCACCGACACGCTCGGCCCCGCGGTCGACCTCATCATGATCCGCGAGTTCATCGAGACCCACGGCCTCGGGCTGACGCCGGAATCGATCTCGCACCTGCGCGACACGGTCGATGCGCACCTCGACGACCTGATGAAGTCCGGCCGCAAGGTGGGCAAGGACACGTTCGACATGCGACCGAGCAAGTTCGAGAAGCGGGTCGCCCGTGCGGTCAAGCGCGACCTCACACCGATCGACGGCGATCGCACGAACGGCCACGCCGAGGAGTGATGTGGTAAAGCGTTGCGCATGGCAGGCAGCAACGTCTTGATCATCGGCGCAGGTGGTGTCGGCGGCGTGGTCGCTCACAAGGCCGCGATGGAGCGCACTGCGTTCTCCGAGGTGATGCTCGCGAGTCGGCGTCTCGATCCCGTCAAGAAGATCGCGGGTGACATCGAGTCGATGCACGGCCGCAAGATCCATACGGCGAAGGTCGATGCCGACAACGTCGCGGAGACCACGGCGCTGATCAAGGACTTCAAGCCGAAGGTCGTCATCAACGTCGCGTTGCCGTACCAGGACCTCAACTTGATGGATGCGTGCCTCGCAGCCGGCGTCGATTACCTCGACACCGCGAACTACGAGCCGCCCGATGTCGCGAAGTTCGAATACTCGTGGCAGTGGGCGTATCAGGAGCGGTTCCAGAAGGCCGGCTTGATGGCGCTGCTCGGCTCGGGCTTCGATCCGGGCGTCACCAACGTGTATTGCGCGCATGTGATGAAGCACCTGCTCGACGAGGTGCACTACGTCGACATCGTCGATTGCAACGGTGGCTCGCACGGCAAGGCGTTCGCGACCAACTTCAATCCCGAGATCAACATCCGCGAGATCACGGCGCGCGGCCGGTACTGGGAAAACGGCGAGTGGAAAGAAACCGATCCCCTGTCGGTCTCGAAGATGTTCGACTACCCCGGGGTCGGCGAGCGCAAGTCGTTCCTCCTCTATCACGAGGAGCTCGAGTCGCTCGCGAAGAACCTGCGCGGTCTCAAGCGGATCCGGTTCTGGATGACGTTCGGCGAGGCCTACCTCAAGCACCTCGAGGTGATGCAGAACATCGGCATCACGCGGATCGACGAGGTCGAGTACGACGGCAAGAAAATCGTCCCGATCAAGTTCCTGCGCGCCCTGCTCCCCGATCCCGCGTCGCTCGCCGAGAACTACAGCGGCAAGACGTCGATCGGCTGCTTGTGCGAGGGTGTCAAGAACGGCGAGAAGAAGCGCTTCTTCATCTACAACATCTGCGACCCCGCGGAGACCTACAAGGAGGTCCGCGCCCAGGCCGTCTCGTATACGACGGGCGTCCCCGCCGTGACCGGTGCCGTGATGATGGTGACCGGCAAGTGGAAGGGCCACGGCGTGTTCAACATGGAGCAGATGGATCCCGATCCGTTCCTCGAGGACGTCGCGAAGCGCGGCCTGCCCTGGCACGTGGAAGAGAGATGACCGATGAGTGCGGGAGCTTCGTTAGGTGCTGAGGTCGCGCGTGCGATCGACATCTCTGCGCTAGAGACGCCGTGCTTCGTCACCGATCTCGGTGCGCTCGAAGCCAACCTCAAGATCCTCGCGGATGTGCAGACGCGTGCCGGCTGCACGATCCTGCTCGCCCTCAAGGGCTTCGCGCAGTGGTCGACGTTCCCGCTGGTCCGGAAGTACCTCGCGGGTGCGACGTCGTCCTCGGTCGCCGAGGCGCGGCTCGCTCGAGAAGAGCTCGGTGGCGAGGTCCACGCGTACGCTCCCGCCTACTCCGACAGTGAGATGGCGGAGCTGCTGACGCTCGCCGATCACATCGTCCTCAACTCGCCGAACCAGTGGCGCCGTCACCGTGCGGCGATCGAGCACACGCGCAAGCAGGGGAAGCCGATCTCCGCCGGTCTGCGCGTCAACCACGAGCATCAAGAAGTCGAGGTCGCGCTCTACGATCCGGCCGGCCCGTGCTCGCGACTCGGCACCACGCGCGCGAACGTCACGAAGGAAGACCTCGACGGGATCGATGGTCTGCACTTTCACACCCTGTGTCAGGTCAACAGCGACGCGCTCGAGCGGGCGCTCGCTGCGTTCGAAGCCAAGTTCGGCGACTTCATCCCGCAGATGAAGTGGGTCAACTTCGGTGGTGGCCACCACATCACGCGGCCCGACTACGATCGCGATCGCCTCGTGCGCGTGATCCAGGCGTTCCGGGCGAAGTGGAACAAGCCGGTCTACCTCGAGCCCGGTGAAGCGATCGCCCTCGGCACCGGCGTGCTCGTCGCGCAGGTGATGGACACGTTCCACAACGGCATCGACATCGCGATCCTCGATGCCTCGGCGACGGCGCACATGCCCGACGTGCTCGAGATGCCATACCGCCCGGTGATCATCGACGCCGGCGAGCCGAACGAGAAGCAGCACACGTACCGCCTCGGTGGCATGACCTGCCTCGCGGGTGACGTGATCGGCGACTACTCGTTCGATCGCGAGCTGCAGGTCGGCGACAAGCTCGTGTTCCTCGACATGGCGCACTACACGATGGTCAAGACGAGCAACTTCAACGGTGTGCGAATGCCGTCGATCGCGACGCACGACCCGGTGACCAAGCAGATCACGGTGACGCGTCGCTTCGGCTACCTGGACTACCGCGACCGCCTGTCCTAGTCGCGATCTTCGCGGCCGAACCACCGCGGTATCGAGCCCGTGCGCGGGATAAGCTGGATGGATGAGGATCTTCTTGCTGACGTGCCTCCTCCTCACAACGATGGGCGGATTTCGCGACGTTCGCGCCGATGCCAAGGCCGACGCGGAGGGCGTGATTCGCAAGCATCTCAAGAGCGTGTTCACGACCTCGGTGGCGGACACGATGACGGCCGACGGCAAGATCTACGTTCAGGAGGAAGTGTACGATCCGACCGAGACCTCGCGGCTCGAGCAGAATCTGATGTCGAACAGCGCCGGCGGCGTGACGACGACGGCCAAGACGCTGACGGTGGTGATCGACCCAGCCACCAAGATGGGCTGGTTCGTGGCGCCGTTGTCGATCAAGCACAAGGAATATATCGGCGAGGGCACGACCGGCTGGACGACCGACGAGCGCCGCGTGATCGGTGTGGTGGTCGATCAGGGCGGATGGAAGATCGCGGCGGCGTTCTACGGCCGAACGATCTCTGACAAGGCTCTGATGGCGCGAGTCGACGAACCGGGGATCTTCAAGCCGAAGTCGACGGGCGACAATGACATCGTCCAGGCAACCCGCGCGATGTTCGGGTCACTCGTCAAGCATGCGAGCGCGAGTGCTTCGGCCGCGATCGGAACGGGCGCTAGCGAGGTCGCGACGACGCGACCCGCCGCGCTCACGCTCGCCGCCGGATGGGACAAGCTCAAGCTGTCCCCGGTCATCGTCCATGCTCACCGCTATGGAAAGATCGGCGTCGCCCACGTTCATGTCGAGATGGGCGTCAAGAAAGGCGTCGTGCTGATGAACGTGATCGCGCTCCTCGTCGAGGAGGCCGAGGGATGGCGATGGGTGATGCTGGGGTGGAACGGCGGCTGAGCGTACGAATGCCGTCGATCGCGACCCACGATCCGGCGACCACGCAGACCTTCTCGGCGTTGGTGTCAAACACCTCCTCGCCTCCGCCTTTCCCGCACGATGCCAATGAAGCGCGCGCCCTCCGGCGGCGAGGTCCGCAATCTTGCTCGCGAAGCGGAGCGCAGAACGCGCCGCGCCCGCACGCTACATCGCGATGGCCGTGCGCCCGCAATATTGCTCGCAAAGATCGCACGCAACCGCGCAGCCCCTCGGCCGACGGCGGTCGCCACATGCCTGAGCACGAAGAGATCGAGATGGATGCAACACGGCGCGAGCCAACCAAGGCACAGTCCACACAGGTCCTCTCCAAGGCACCCACGTCGTCGCCACTGGAGACCTCGCAAGCCGCGGTGATGCGCGGCGCTCTCGTCACCGCCCAGCACTGGCTCGAGCATGGTGGGGCATCGGGCAGCTGGTTGAACGTCGCGAAGCACGTGGAGATGCACGTCGCGGAGGCAGTCTCGGTGATCGGTCGGTCCAGTGCGTTCCTCGAAGTGGCGGGACAGCTCGACGACACGTATCGAGCCATGGACGCGTACATCCTTGGTACAGCGCCGCAGCTTCGAGGCTCGGAAGCGGACTCGTTCCGGACGGCGTTCAAGGCGATCCGCAGCGTCACCGAGAACATGCGGCGAACTCTCAAGATGCAGCAACATCCGTCGACGAGGGGGCGGCGCCCGGCGTCGAACACCAACGACGCGTACGAGGGAACTGCGCTCGAGGCAACGCTAGATCTGATCGCGCTCGAAGCGACGGCAGCGTCTGGCCACGCCGCTCAGAACCAGCCACTGGCCCTCAATGCCGTTGCGGCGCTCCAGCGGGAGCTGAGCTACGCGGTCTCGTTGGTCGATTCGTATGCCGGCAAGGACAAGGCGAAGCGATTTGCGGCGAAGGCTGGTGCGGCGGGTCTGGCACTCGCCAGACTTCAACGAGGCATCAACGACAACCAGAACAACAAGCCGGTGCGCGACGCGTTCGCACCCGTCGAGGCGAAGGCTGACGAGCTGATGGAAGCCATCCAGCTTCCCGCGATCGCGAACATCGAGCTGAAAACGTCCAACCAACGAGACCTCGCGAAAGACACCGGTCTCGAAGAGATCACCGCAGCACGGTCCGGGCTGACGAATGCATTCACCTCGTTTTTCACCGGGATCCAGGAGGGCGCGTTTCTGTTCTACGAGCTCGCCAAGAAACAAGACGAGCCCGATGCTGCAGCCCTGTGGAGCGAGATGGTGAAGGGTCTGTTGATCTCCTTGATCGGAAACGCGATCGGTCCAGGCGTCGGGGCTCTCGCCACGAAGCTCGGTCTCGTCGCCGCCGGAGCCGCCGCTGACTACATCGCAAATGCCGCGACGGATACCGTGCAGTCCTGGGCAGGTCCGATCATCGACACGGCCAAAGCCGAATCGAAGACCGACACCGACATCCACAAGGCCGCACTGTTTTTCAGGAAGTCGGTCGTCCTCGGAGCGGACGGTGCTCGTGCACGCATCGTTGCGGGCTTCGACAAGCGCATCGAAGAGCATTCGGTTTCCGCGGGCGAGATACGAGAGGCGACGGGTCTTATCGTTGGAGCGACCAAGGGACTGGCCACGAGAACGCTCCACCATTCCGCGCGCGACTTCGCGCTCATGCTGGCGCAGCGCTCGCTGGGTGCTGACAAGAAGCCAGACGCGAAGCCACTCGACAAAGGGACCACCCAGGTCGGTAGTGACTGGCAGTTCGGCGAGGGTTGGATCGATGGCAAGCGAAATGCGGCCGAAGGAATCGCGCGAATCAAGATTCGACTCGGCGATGCAAAGCCTTCGGTCGACCACTACGAGCTCGTGGGCTTGAACAAGGACATGGCCAAGGCTGTGTTCGACGGCGCGCAGGGAAAGGTAGGAAAGCTCGGCGTGCCGACCGAGATCGAGCTGTCGTCGAATCGAAGCGGCCACAAGGAGCTGCTCGTCGTCGACGAGCACGCGAAGGTTCGCTTCTCGTCGCCATGGCAGCTGTTTCGTGAGGAGTCGATGCGGGCGCGCGCGCCCAGGTTCGCCTCGCCCGATCAAGCGTGGGCCGAGATCAGGAACTTCGTCATCCCCGACACCTTCAAGCGCTCGGTGGACGAGTGATGCGAGCGGTCTTCGGTGTTGTGTTGCTGTTCGCTTGTGGAGCGTCACCGGATCCGAAGACGAACTTCGATGTGATCCAACCGTACGAGACTCGCGGTCCTCGCGAACCATACCCGACGTATGTCGAGGGACTCATCGATCGTTGTTGCCCGCTCGAGCCGTGGCATTCGCCACCACCGGAGCGCGCCGCGGCTTGTCGAGCACTGCAATGGAACGTCGAGGACGGTGGTAACGCTCCATCGATGCGGTGGGGACCGGAGTGTCACGAAGCCATTCCGACCGAGTCGCTGCTTCTCGGCTTGCGAAATCCGAGACGGAGTAACCAGCGCGTTGCGATCGCGCAGCTGCTCGCCGAACGCGAACCGAGCGAGCACCTGCAACGCGCGTTGTTTCGCGAGCTCCTCACACTGCGTGTGCCTTCTGATGACCCCGGAGTCGATGACACGTTGGCAAATGCACTTACGCTCGCGCTCGCACCAGGCGGGGAGGCCGAGTTGAAGCTGCTCGCGGAGAGCCTGCACAGCAGCAATGCAACGGAACGACTATGGGCGACACACGTGCTGGCCCTCGCCATGCGCTTCCCACTCGACCTCCCGGAGATCCTCCCCACGCTCGAAGCGCTCACGCACGATCCTGATTGGCAGATCCGCGAGCGCGCTCGACAGGCCGTTGACCAGTCGCAACTGTGGTCGTCTACCAATCGAGACTCGTCCGCTGGTGGCGTCGTCGGCATCCTGATTCCAGTCGATCGGGCTACGCCCCCGTACGAATCATTCGACGATTTGACGACTTTTCGCGCGTCTCAGGACCATTCTCGAAGCCGCCTCGCGATCAAATTGTTCGCAATGCGACGCTTCTTTTGCGACTCGAAGGTGGCCACCACGATTCTCGCAATGCTCGAGCGCAGCGAGGATCTTCTCGTATCGCACCTCGCAAAGCACGCAACTCGACTGCGCTGGAAGCGGTGCGGGACACTCTAATCTTTTCGCGTCGCGACCGAGATCCTTTTCGGCTCGCGTGAGCCCGACCTCCAGCGTGGCGAGCGCTTCGCGATGGTTGCCGAACAAGCGGCGCGCGAAGGACCAGTGGATCTCACGACCGAACCTACCGCCTGCCCCGAGCGCGCTCCTCCTTCTCGGCGTTGGTGTATCCGTCGAACACCTCCTCGCCTCCGCCCTTTCCGAACACGACGCCGACAAAGCGCGCGCCCTCGAGCTCGCGATACGCGATCCCGACGTACGAACCCTCGAGGTAGTTCCACTCGCCGCTTCGCTGTAACGCCAGCAACGCATCTAGCTCGTCGGCGAAGGACGCCGTCGGCGAACCGTTGTCGCGCGACGTCCGGTTGATCAGCCACGAGACCCGCGTGCGCGACATCAGATTCAAGCCCTTGGTCAACCGGAGCATCGTCGTGACCTGCACCGGAATCATCCCCGCGGACGGCAGAGCCCCCGGTGCGCCACTGGCGCCGATGCCGGTGGCCACGCCGATGAACGCCGTGTGCTCGGGTCGAGACAGCTCGAACCCCACGCCGACCGGAAGGAGCTGCACGTCGTACGCGAGTCCCTCGGAGGCAAACGCAGCGCCGGCTGCCAGATCGAGTGCCGCGAAGTACCGCACGTGGGGATACCCGAAGCTCATGCTGACGTGCGCGGACACCATCGTCACCTCGGCCACCGACGAAGCCTGCGTGGACGCCGCCCTCGCGAGCGACGAGAGCTCCACGCTCATGAAGAAGCCGGCACCGCCCTCGTATTCCTCGTCGTGATCATCCGGGCACTGACCGAAGCGGTTGCGCGTCGTGCACTCGTCCGGGTCCGCGAACGCAGGGGTCGACACCGCAAGAGTCGTGACAATCAGAACCGAGCGCATGAATCGAGCATGACCGATGACCAGCTGCACGATGCGGCAGATGCCGGCCGCGAGCTTCGCAATTTTGCTCGCGAAGGTCGCACGCTACCGCGCAGAGAGTCGGCCGACTCGGCCAGCCACGATGCCAAAGGCGTGGACGACGCTCCAGGACTACACCATTCCGGACACCTTCAAGATCGCGACGGACGAGTGATGCTCGGTCGAGTGATGTCGTGCGCCGCGCTCGTCGCCGCGTGTTCCGCGAACGAACCGTCCGATCAGCAGGCGAACTTCGATCTCATGCGATACGAGTTCGCTCCAAGACGGCTGCCCTATGCGACTCATCCGCTTTCCTGTGGGCCGCACTGCCACGACGTCATCCCCCCATCGACCCTGATGGGTGCGGTGGCCCGCGAGGAGCACGATTTCGCGTGGCAAGGCGCCTTGAGGGTTCTGTCGGAGCGAGACCCCACGCCGGGTACGCAGCAGTTCCTGTTCGCTTCGCGCCAGTCGGTGCGAGAGCCTCCAAACCTCGGTGACGTCGTCCGGGTCGTCCGCTAACCGGACGTTGTCCGGCCGAAGACTGGACGATTCGCTGCTACCGTTGCGCGATTCTCGATGGTTGCGCCCGGCATGCTCGTAGCAACTGCGCTCGTCGAGAAAGGCGAGTGCGATGCTATGCTGCCTCACATGTTCGATCCCGAGTCACTGCGACCCGAGCGCATTCGTCCGCTGTCACGCGGCGAGTACGTTCGGATGGTCGAGCTCGGGATGTTCCAGGACGAGAAGGTCGAGCTGCTTCGCGGAGTGCTCGTCACCATGAGTCCGCAAGGTACGAAGCACTTCCGGATCACTGGGTGGCTAGGTCGAGAGCTCGTTCTCGCGCTCGGTCGGTCCTGGGATGTGTTTCAGCACAGCCCGTACGCAGCAACGGAAGACTCGGCTCCGGAACCTGATATCTCGGTGACTCCGTGCGGTGCGGCGCTTGCTGACGAGTCGACAGCTGCTGTCCTGCTGATCGAAGTTTCGGACTCCTCGATCAAGATCGACCGGCGGATCAAGTCAGCGATCTACGCAGAGGCAAACGTGCCCGAATACTGGATCGTAAATATTTCGGATGACGAGCTGAGTATCGAGGTCCATACCGATCCAGCGCCGAGTGGATATCGACGAATCGAGGTACTGCGAGACGGCGATATCCTGCGGCCCTCTCGACTGAGTGGAGTCGAGATCGCGGTGCGCGACATTCCTTGGGAACGCTAACGTCGGGCAGCGAGCCACTTGTCGATCTCGACGAGCTCGGTCTCGTGGTGCGCGAGCCCCGCGAAGGCTTCCCGCGCCTGACGGGCCAGCGTGAGTGCACGCGGCCGATCCTGGCTGTAGAGCGCGACCGCGAGCAGGAACGCGGCCTCGGCACGGCCTTCGGCGTTGCTGTCTTTGCGCAACACTAGCGCACGCTCGAGCGGCGGGATCGCAGCGGCGAAGTCACCGAGCTTGGTGCGTTGATTGCCGATCTCGACGAGCACGCGCGACAGCGCCGGGTTCTCGCGACCTAGATCTTTCTCCGCGCGAGCGAGCCCGAGCTCCAGGGTGGCGAGTGCTTCGCGATGGTTGCCGAGCCCACCGAGCGCCTTGCCCTCGACGGTGTGTGCGTCGAGCCGGCGTTCGACATCCAGGGCGAGCTCGGTGGCGCGATGCGCATACTCCGCACCTTCGGCGAACTTGCCGTTGACGTTGAGCGCCGAGCCCACGTAGACCATCGCGACGCCGGTGCGTGGATTCGTCGGACCGAGCACCTCGAGCGCGAGCTCGAGTGCCCGCTTGGATGACGCGAGGCCCTCGACCTTCTTGTTCGCAGCGATCTGGACCCAGCTCAGGTTTTCGAGCTCTTCGACGAGCTCGGGGTGCGATGGGCCGAGCATGCGCTCGACGATCCGCGTGGCTTCGGACATCGCTTCGAGCGCCTTGTCGACGCTGCCGCTCTCCTTCTCGGCGATGCCGATGTTGTGGAGCGTCTCCATCACCGGCCACTGATCGCCGAGCTTCTGGCGGACCGCGAGTGCGTTGCGATACCAGGACAGCGAGTCCGCGTAGCGCCCCTGGCGGATGTAGACGTTGCCGCGCTCGTGGAGGAGCAGGCCCTCGAACTCGGCATCACCGCCGAGCGACTCGATGATCGGCGTGCCTTGCGGCGATCGTCGTGCGCGGCTTCCGCGGCATGGAACGCGGTGATCCATGCGGGCTCGTCGTTTTGCTGGCCGCCTTGTCGCAAGTGCGCGTAGAGCTCGTAGACCTCGGCCTCGAGTGCGCGGTACCCGAGCGCTGTCGCATCCATCGCGAGCGCCGCGGTGCGATCCTTCGCGTCGTACTTGCCGAGATCGAACAGCACTTGCAGCTCGGAGAGCTTCGCGCGCAAGGTCTCGACCCGAGCCGCACGTTCACCGTCGGGCGGCTTGATGCGCTTCTCGAGAGCTTCGACGTCGGCGCAATCGTCGAGCCGCTCGAGCGAACGCGCTGCATCTGCGGAGCGCAGCGACGCGTCCGCGTCCGCCGCACCCAGGGCGGTGACGAGTGCGCGCAGGCGATCCAGCCTGCGATCCAGGCAGCTCATCCGCAGCGTCATCACTGCTTCGGATTGCTCCGCTCGTACGCGCGTCGCCTCGCAGACGTCTTGCCGCATGCCCGTCCAGCGCGTCGCGTAGTCGTCGACGATCGCGCGCGTCCGCGTCCACGCGTCGGTCGCGAACCGCTTGTCGAGCGTCGCGAACCTCGTGGCGAGGTTGCCGCGAACCGCGTCGTTCCAGATCCCCGCGAGCTTGTCCTCGGACCCTCGACACGGCGTCACCGCACGGTCCTGCCGCAGCGCCAGCACGGCGAGCACCAAGGCGACCGCGACGAGTGCCGCGATCGCAGGAAACAGGAGTCGTCGTCGCGCCACCGCGGGATCCGCGCGCAGGGCCGCGATCAGCGCATCCATCGACGGGTGCCGCTGTTCGGGATCCACTGCGAGCCCCCGCACCACCGCGCGCCGCACGTACGCCGGCACGGTCGCGCCCTTCTTCGCCTCGCGGATCTGACCGCGCTCGATCGCCTCCCACCGCGCCTCGCCGTCGCCGGCGAACGGCGACTCGCCGTACAGTGCCTCGTAGAGCGCCACGCAGAACGAGAACTGATCGGATCGATCGTCCGCCGGCACCGCCCGCCGCTGCTCGGGTGCCATGTACGCGAGCGTTCCCATCACGGAACCGTCCACGGTCAGCTGATCGTCGAGCAGATTCTTCTGCGGCTCGGGCTCACCCTCGTTGCTGTCGCGATCCGCGCGCGCGAGCCCGAAGTCCATCACGCGCACACGGCCGTCGTTGCCGACCAGCACGTTGCTCGGCTTGAAGTCGCGATGAACGAGCTCCGCCGAGTGCGCGGCCGCGAGTCCGCGGGCCGCTCCAAGGAACGCGGCGACGATCTGGCGCGTGGTGCGCCTTGGCTGCAGCCACTCCTCCAGCGTGGCTCCCTCGACCAGCTCGATCGCGAGGAACACGCGCCCGCGAAACGTGCCGACGTCGTAGATCGGCAACACGTTCGGATGTGACAGCTTCGCCATCGCATGAGCTTCGCGAAGCAACCGCGTCTGACTGCGCGGACTCTCGGACTCGCGGACGAACTTGAGCGCGACCTTGCGGTCGAGCTTCGGATCGTACGCCGCGTACACCACGCCCATGCCGCCTTCGCCGATCGGGCAGATCAGCAGGTAGCGGCCGATCGGCAACCCGGGTTGCAGCTCCGGGTGCTGCGTCGGTGGCCGTGGACGCGGCCCCGGCACCGTGGCCGCGGTCGGTCCTGCGAGGGCGACGTCCGGCTCGGTGTCTGAGTCGCGCCTCACCAGACTCGATTGTAGATGTCCGAGAAATCCGATGCTCGGACATTGTCCGACCGAATCACGGCCGAGTCGCGATGCGGCCTGGCGATCTCGCGGAGTTGAGCGTGGCACGTGGGTCGCAAGCCGGGTCGTCGAGAAAGCGGAGTGCGATGCTATGCTCGATCACATGTTCGACCCGCGCGATCTGGCTCCCGAGCGCGTGCGCCCTCTCGCGCGGGCGGAGTACGACGAGCTCGTCAAGCTGGGCGCGTTCGAGGATGAACGAGTCGAGCTGCTGCGCGGAACGCTCGTCACCATGAGTCCGCAAGGCAAGCGCCACTCGTCGATCACGCAGTGGCTCGCGGAGAGACTCACACTCGCGCTCCACGAGACGTTCAAGGTGTTCTCGCACAGCCCATATGCCGCGAGCGACGACTCCGAACCCGAGCCCGACATCCAGGTCGCGCCTCGGTGCGAGACGCTCGAACATCCATCGACCTCCGCGCTGATCATCGAGGTCTCCGATTCCTCGCTCGCCAAAGATCGCCGGCTGAAGGCGCCGATCTACGCCCAGTCCGGGGTGCCCGAGTACTGGATCGTCGATGTCTCCAGCGCCGACTTGATCATCGAGGTCCATACCGACCCCACGCCCGGTGGCTACCGTCGCGTCGAGCTCCTGCGCGATGGCGATGTCCTGAAGCCGTCGAGCCTCCCGGCGATCGCGTTCGCGGTTCGCGACATCCCCTGGGATCGCTGACGATTCGTAGCCGGGTCCGCTGCTTCGCAAGGTCCGCCCCGAAGCACTCGCGGTCACGACGCCACCATGGACGTCATGCGTGGACGCTGCTGCATCCGGTAGTCGAGTACCCTAGCGCCCGTGGGTCTGTCCTCGCTGCAGCTCGATGCGTTCTTCGCGGCCGCGCGCGCCCTCAACTTCTCGCAGGCCGCCGATCAGCTCCACATCACGCAGTCGGCGCTGAGCCAGCGGATCAAGGCACTCGAGGATGACCTCGGCCTGACGCTGTTCACGCGGCTCCCGCGAGGCGTGCAGCTCACCGAGGCGGGCGCCCGGATGCTCAAGTACTGCCAGGCTCGCGCCTCGATGGAGGAGGAGCTGGTCGCGCACCTGACCGGCAAAGAGGAAGGGCTCGGCGGCATCCTGCGGATCGCGGGCTACTCGTCGGTCGTTCGGTCGGTGATCATTCCCGCGCTCGCACCGCTGCTGCGCGACAACCCGAACGTGCAAGCACACGTGCAGAGCGCCGAGCTGCGCGAGCTGCCGGAGCTGCTACTCACCGGCAACGTCGATCTGATCGTCACCGACACGCCGATCCATCGCGGCGACATCGAGACCGTCGAGCTCGGCGAAGAGGAGTACGTGATGTGTCAGAGCGCGAAGGGCGGCGGTACCGAGCGCTACCTCGATCACGATCCGAGCGACACCACCACGCATCGGTTCTTCGCGGCGCAGTCGCGCACCGTGTCCGACTACAAGCGCGGCTTCCTCGACGAGACCTACGCCTTGATCGATGGCGTGGCTGCGGGCCTCGGCAAGGCAGTGCTGTCGCGGCACCTGGTCGCGCGCGACAAGCGCATCGAGGTGGTGGGTAAGCTCAAGAGCATGCGAGCCAAGGTGGTGTTGCAGCACCACAAGCACCCGCACTACACGAGCCTCCACAAGGCCGCCGTGGCCGTGCTGGCGGCGAAGTGCCCGGGATTGCTAGAGACAAGCGATTAGCTCAGCTTATCGCTGGTTCAGAACAAGTAACTTTTCGCGGGGTCTCGGGGTGGCTATAGATAGCCCATCAAACGAACCGAAAGAGGCTCCCCGATGCGCACCACTCACCTGACCCTGATGCTCGCGACTGCTCTCGCGGGTTGCGTCGACTCCGAACAGATCACCGTCAACCCCGAGGACGTCACCAAGGCCGGCGACGGCAAGTTCGATTCCTCGGTCGAGGCCGTGATCGTCGACTTCGAATTCGATGGCGAGCTGATCACCGACTCGGCGTTCTCGGCGACCCAGCAGATCAATGACCAGCTGCTGTTCACGATGGGGCAGCTCAACGGCGACAACGGCGTCGCCCGCCTCGACAAGGTCCAGCTGTCGAACGTCAGGACGATCGCGTCGTCCGGCCGGACCAAGATCACGTATCACGCGAAGGTTCCGGTCGCGTGGGGCAAGCGCAACAGCGTGCCCGCGAGCTACGAGCTGGCGATGCCCCGCGACATGGCGTTCGGCGCGCAGCAGGCGTTCTTCGACAAGTACCAGCACGACTGCGTCGAGCCGAACGCGCACGACATGGAGAGCGGAAACTTCTGGTACTTCTACCGCCCGGCCGAGTGCACGCTCGCCGCCACCGACGTGATCCGCACCAGCGCGAGCGTCGCTGTGTCGGCGCTCAACACGACCGGCAAGTACCCCGAGTACGATCAGGTGTGGGCGGACGGCGTGCTCAACGTCGTCGCCGTGTTCGGCAAGTACGAGGACACCGGCACCACCGGGAGCGACGCCGGCATCTCGGCGTACAACTCGTTCGTTCGCGACGCGAAGGCCGAGATGAGCCAGTTCGTGATGAAGACGATCCCGGCGACGGTGCCGAGCGCACCCGGTGTCGGCACGCCCGAAGTGACGATCGATGCGACGCTCCCCGATGGTCGCAAGGTCCACATCACGGCCCTCCTGACCAACCAGATCCGCAACGCCGACGCCGCGTTCGACGCGCGCTACGCCGCGGTCACGCCGAACGCCGACTTCCTGTCGTACAACGGCCACTCGGGTCTCGGTGCGAACATCCGCGCACTCACCCGCAAGGGCAGCTGGCGCAAGGACCAGTACACGCTGGCGTTCATCAACGGCTGCGACACGTACGCGTACGTCGACAGCTCGCTCGCGCAGGCCCGCGCGCTGCTCAACCCCGGTGACACCGCGGGCACGAAGCACCTCGACATCGCCACCAACGCGATGCCGTCGTTCTTCCACTCGAACTCGCGCAACAACATCACGTTCATTCGCTCGCTGATGAACATCGCGCAGCCGATGACCTACGAGCAGATCTTCAAGCTGATCGACAAGTCGCAGGTCATCGTCGTCTCCGGCGAGGAGGACAACCTGTTCGTCCCCGGCGGCGGTGGCAACGGCGCGGGAGATGCCAACTGGGCCGGCGTGACCCAGCAGGGCTCGGTGACGAGGAACCAGGAAGTGAAGCTCTCGACCCCGAAGCTCGCGCCCGGTACCTACAAGTTCACGATGACCGGCACCAGCGACGCCGACCTCTACGTCCGCGTCGGGACCGAGCCGACCGCGCAGCTGTTCGATTGCCGCCCGTTCCTCGCGGGCTCGAACGAGACGTGCACCGTGTCGCTCAACACCGCGGCTCCCATCCACGTGATGGTGCGCGGCTGGAATGCGAGCTCGACGTTCAAGCTCGTCGGCGCGAAGAACTAACTACGCTTCTCGATGACGGCCCGGCCTCCACAGCCGGGCCGTTTGCCGTTTCGGCATACGATGCAGCATGGCGATGTGCAAGCTATGCGACGGGCGCGAGGCGGAGACCAACGGGATCTGCACGACGTGTATGGACGAGCTCGGCATCATCGAGATGCCGCCGGCGCAGCGGAAGGCCGGGCCGTGTCTCAAGTGCAATGGCCTCAAGTTCATCCGCGTGATCCCGCGCGAGCACTCGGTCAGGGCGGGCCGCGACTTCAACACGCCGGAGATCGCACCGATGACGCTCACCCAGGCGCCGAAGATCGAGCACAAGCTGTTCGGCAAGGGCATGAGCATCGAGGCACCGAGCGTCGTCCTCGGCGACGGCATGCTCGAGACATACACCTGCATCGCGTGCGGGTACGTCGAGTGGTGGTGCGAGAACCCGATGGAGATCCCGATCGGTCCCGAGTACATGAGCGAGCTCGTCGACTACACGCCCGACGCGCCGTATCGCTGATCGCGGCAGCGCCCGCAGTCGTCATCCGGTTGTCACCATGTTGGCCGCATCGGATTCGCGCGGTTGTGCACGGGGGTGACGTCGACGGTACGCGCCGGGAACCGGCTCCCATTGCGACGCTCGATCTCGACGGTATGCGAGCCGAGCGGCACGGCGAACACGTTGGGGATCGAGCCGAGGGTCTTGCCATCGACGATCACCGACGCCCCGATGACGTCTTCCCCGCCGACCTCACCGAGCACCTGAAGGTAGCCGGTCCCGGCGACCACACCAGGTGCATCGGCGACGGTGGCTGCATCGCGCGGCCGTGCGCCTGCATCGCGCGCCGCGAGTCGAGCATCGGCCGGTACGACGAGCGTCGCGGTGTCGACCACCGTGCTGTCGACGGCGCCGTCCACTGCAACCAGATCTGGAACCGCCGCATCGATGCCTGCGACCTCGACGACCGGCGCATCGATCGACGCATCGACGACCGAGGATCCACCGACTCGCCAGATCGCGAAGGTGCCCAGGCTGACGGCCATGATGGCGACGACGATCAGGAGACGAGCTGTTCGCTTGCGCTGGAAGACCGGCTCGCGCGTGGTGGCTTTGGTCGGCTCGGGCGTTGCGGCCCGCGTCTCGAAGCGATGCACCGGTTCCGCGGAGTCGCCCGTCTTCACGACCTCGATCCCCAACAGGGCGTCCAAGGCTCCCGGCCGGGGCGCCGTCTTCGGTCCGAGCGACGAGATGAAGTCACGCAGCCGCGCGCGGCCATCACCTCGCGAGAGAGCAGACAACTCGGCGGCGAACTGTCCGGCCGTCGGACGAGAGAGTCGATCCACGGCCAACGCGCGCTGGAGGATCGGCCGGAGCTCCACGGGAGCAAGGTCCAGCGGCACTGCATCCCCGGCAAGTACGCCGATCTCGACCTCGAGCTCCGCCAGAGGAGACCGCCCCGTGACGAGCGCGTGGAGCGTGAGTCCCAGCGCGAACACGTCGGTGCGGCCATCGAGCGGCTGCTTGTTGCGTTGTTCGGGCGCGATGAAGCCCGCGGTGCCTGCGACCACACCGGCCTCGGTACGGCTCTCGCGATCACGTGCGACTGCGATGCCGAAGTCGCCGAGCTTGACGTCGCCCGAGGCCGACACCAAGACGTTCGAGGGCTTGACGTCACGGTGCACGATGCCGAGCGGCAGCCCCTCAGGATCGCAGGCGGAGTGCGCGTGATCGAGGGCGTGTGCGACCGCGATGGTGATCGCGAGTGCGACGTCGACGGGAAGTGTGCCTCCCGCTCGTTTCACCAACTGCTGGGTGTCGAGTCCGTCGACGTACTCGAGCACCTGAAAGGGGCGGCCGTCGAGGAGGCCCAGATCGACGACCGAGACAACGTTCGCGTGATGCAGGCGCGAGGCGATCACCGCCTCGTCGAGGAATCGCCGCGCCGCCACCGGATCGCTCGCCGCACTCTCGAGCATGCGCTTGATCGCGACCTTGCGAACGAAGCCGAGATCGCCGACGAGCTCGGCCTCGAAGACTTCCGCCATGCCGCCCTGACCGATGCGCCGCAGGATGCGGTACCGTGAGCTTCGATCATCGCGATGCACGCCCACGCCATCGTAGCACTGCTGGTCGCGTGCACTGCATGCGCGCCCACGCCCAAGCACCCGATCGCGGTGGCTGTCCTCGTCGACGGCGCACCGCTGCCCGCGGACGCGGTCACTGGCCTTGCGCTCCACGCCGCCACCCTGCCACCCGAACCACCCGAACCGATCGAGTCCGTGTCGAGCTCGCTCGTCGCAGCGCGGAGCTCGTACGCATCGGGATCGGCGGACCGCTGTCGCGAGCAACTCGCCGTCGTCGACATCCCTGCAGTTCTCGCCCACGGCAACCGCGCGGCCGCTGCACGCGCACTCGCGCTCGACACCGCGTGTGCGTACCAAGGGCTCGCGCGCGACGATGCCGCTCGAATCGCGACCCGTCTCGCCGTGCTCGGCCTCGATCTACCTGCCGATGCCGTCGCACGCGAAGCGGAGGATCTGATCGTTGCAGCGATCGCGAAGGCAAGTGCAGCTCCACGCGCGAAGCTTGCCGTCACCGGGGTGGCTGGCGCGCGGGTGGCCGTCGACGGCAAGCCGCCGTCATGCGTGATCCCGTGTCCGCTCGAGCTCGTCCCCGGTGAGCACGTGATCGCGATCGAGGCTGATGGCTTCGCGCCCGCGTGGAAATCCGTCCGCGTTCCGGACGTCTCGACATTCGCGATCGATCAGCAGCCCGCACCCCGTGAGCTCGCCGCCTCGCAGTGGCGCAGGCGCGTGGGCCGCGGCTTACCGGCCACCGACGCGAAGGGTGCACAGCTGCTCGGTCTTGCCGTCGCGGAACCGCGCCTCGTGGTCCTCACGGACACGACGGGGACGCTGATCGTCGACGGTACGCTGCGCGCGACCGGAACCCGCGACATCCGCGAGCTCGCCTACGACGGAGGTCTCTTGCAGCGCCCGAAACTCTGGCAGCGCCCGTGGTTCTGGATCGTGGTAGCCGGGGCGACGGCCGTGGTCTCCGGTGCGGTGATCTACGCGACGTATCAGCCCGAGATCGAGACCATGGTGACGTTCTGATGCGCGCGCTCTGCATACTCACACTCGCTGCGTGCCAGCAGGCACACACCGTCGAGCTCCAGCTCGGCCCCACGGGCGACACGCTGACCGCCGGGTTCGCGTGTCTGCAGGATGCGGATCCGACGCGCCTGCTCGCGAATCGCGCCGTGCAGCCGAACGGCGGCTTGCGCTTCTCGATCATCGTCGACGTCATCACGCTCGGTGGAGAGCTGCCCGGCTGTCGCGGCGAGGAGCTGTTCGCGGCATGCGGTGAGGGTGCGTGCACGATCGTGCCACGCGACGACGGCACGCGGTATTGCCGCGAGATCGAGGTCGATGCCGCGGCGGTGGCGGCCGCCATCGACGACGACCTCGTGCCGCTGCTGTCGAGCATCCGGACTCAACTGCGCGTCGAACCGGTGACCCTCGACGCACCCGACGAGCCCGTGCTGCTCCGCGCCGTCGCGACGACCGAACCATGCGGTGCGCTGGGCGAGGACTTCGACCTCGGTCGACTCGTCGGCTGTGCGTATAGCTGTCCCGCGCAACTCGACGAGGTCGATGGCCCGATCTCGCTCTCGCTCGATACGCTGACGCGTCAGTGCGAGCGCGAGGTCAAGGCCTGCGCCGTGTTCCCTCCGTGATACAAGGGCCGACGTGGATCAGACACTGCGGCACGGGGCGACGTCGTATCCGGTCCGTACGATCCATGCCTCCGTGATCGAAGGTCCCGATGCCGGGCTGCGAGTCACCGGCGACACGCTCGCGATCGGCACCGCCGAAGGCAGCACGCTGCGGCTCGCCGATCCATCCGTCTCGCGCTTCCACGTCACGCTGCAGGCCTCGGCGACCGGCGTCCACGTCGTCGATCACGGCTCGACCAACGGCACCTTCGTCGGTGGGGTGCGGATCGAGCGTGGCGTGATCTCACCAGGGAGCACGCTCGTGATCGGTGCGACCACCTTGCGAGTTGGCGATGCGCCCCTCGCCGAGATCGAGGTGCACGGGGAGACCTCACTCGCTGGAGTGATCGGTGGTTCACCTGCGATGCGCCGGTTGATGGTGCAGGTCACCAAGGCCGCGGCGAGCGACGTCTCGGTCCTGGTCACCGGCGAGAGCGGTACCGGGAAGGAGCTGATCGCGCGTGCACTGCACGAGCTAGGCCCCCGCTGCGGCAAGCCGTTCGTCACCGTCGATTGCGGATCGATCTCACCCACGCTGATCGCCAGCGAGCTGTTCGGTCACGAGAAGGGCTCGTTCACCGGGGCCGATCGCGCGCATGTCGGAGCGTTCGAAGCCGCCCACGGAGGCACCCTGTTCCTCGACGAGATCGGCGAGCTCCAACCCGCGATCCAGGCCACCCTGCTCGGGGCGCTCGAGCGCCGTCGGATCCGGCGCGTGGGGAGCCGAAGCGAGATCGAGATCGACGTCCGCGTCGTCGCAGCAACGCATCGCGATCTGCGCAGCGAGGTCAATGCCGGCTCGTTCCGCCTCGATCTCTACTACCGCCTCGCGGTCGTCACGCTCGCCGTTCCTGCACTTCGCGACCACGCCGAGGATGTTCCTCTGCTCGTCGAGCACTTCCTGCGGGACGCCGGCTTCGACGGCCCGATCGCATCGCTGATCTCCCCGCCCGCCATGGCCGCGCTCCAGAAGCTGCGGTTCGCCGGCAACGTTCGCGAGCTGCGCAACCTGATCGAGGCTGCGGTCGCGATGAACGAACCACCAGATCTCGTTGGCTCGCCGACGTCACCGAAGGCCGCGACGCTCGCGACCGATCTCGCGCTGCCCTACAAGGAAGCGCGCGCGCAGCTCCTCGAGCACTTCGAGGCGCAGTACCTCGATGCGTTGCTCCAGCGCGCCGCCGGCAACATTTCGCACGCTGCGCGGCTCGCCAAGATGACCCGCTCCCATCTCTCCGAGCTGCTCGCCAAGCGTCGAGCGTAGCTGTCCGCTCGACCGGACAGTGTCCGCCGGAGCAGACGACACCGTCGTGCTAGCTGCTTGATCCGTCAGGAGGATCTCCGGGCACATCGGCTGCACTCGGAGTGGGGATGCGCCATGCACTCCTCGCCTCGCTCGTCTTGCTCGCCGCGTGCGGTGAAGACGTCGCCCCGATCGACCCCACTCCCGATGCACCCACCGGCGAGCCGGTGTTCTACGGGCAGGTCCAGAAGATCCTCAACGACAACTGCGCGTCGTGTCACTCGACGGACCCGGCCCGGCTCGCGCCGTTCGCGCTGATCTCGTACGAGGACGCCGTCGCCGCCGCGACCGACTTCCCGATGGCGTACGACGTGATGAACCGCGTGATGCCGCCGTTCTATGCGGACCAGGACGGCGACTGCAACAGCTTCCGCGATGCGCACTGGCTCGACGACACCGAGATGCAGACGCTGGTGACGTGGATCAACGGCAGCAAGCTCGCGGGTGATCCGGCCGCGAGCGTCGCGCCGCCGCCGCCGCCCGGCGGGCTGCCGCAGACCGACCTCGTCGTCGATCTCGGCGCACCGTTCACGGTCCCCACCGCGACGCCTGACTACTTCGCCTGCTTCGTCGTCGATGCGATCGGTGCCGACAAGTTCGTCACCGGAGCGCACGTCAAGCCCGGCAACCTCACCGTGGTCCACCACGTCATCCTGTACACGCTCGACGCGGCCGCCGAGCAAGAGGCCCTGGCGCGCCAGACCGCGGCGGGCGGAGCGTATCCCTGCGATGGCGGCCCGACGCGCACGGGCAAGACGAACTTCCTCGTCGGCTGGGTGCCAGGCAATCAGGCCACGCTGTTCCCGCCCGACACGGGCATCAAGGTCGACGGCGCTCGCAAGATGGTGGTGCAGATGCACTACAACACCACGAACAGCGACGGACTCGCCGACGACACGACGATCGCGCTCGACCTCGCCGACAGCGTCGCGCTCCCCGCGCAGATGGTCGGCATCAGCGCACCGGTCAACCTCGCCCCGCGCGACACCGATGCGGTGGCGATCGGCACCTTGAACCTCCCCAACGCGCTCCCCGATGCACGGATCTGGGGCTCGGCGGTCCACATGCATCAGCGTGGCACCTCGGCGAAGCTCTCGATCGCGAACCAGGACCGCTGCGTCGTCGACCTCGTCAACTGGAGCTTCCACTGGCAGCACTTCTACTGGCTGCAGGAGCCGGTGCCGGTGCGCGGTGGCGACAAGATCCAGCTCGAGTGTCACTACGACACCTCGGGCGACAGCGTGAACGTCGGGTTCTGCGAGAGCACCGAGTGCGAGATGTGCGTGCAGTACGCGTTCGTCACGCAGTGATTGTATTCGGGGTTCCCGACTCGAGGACGAGCCACCCCGTTCCCCCTCATTCGCCTGGATCGACACAGGCGAACTCTGGGTTAGCGCAGCAGGACGAGCTCTTCGGCGGTCGTCGGGTGCAGCGCGAACGTGCGATCGAGGTCTGCCTTCTTCGCACCCATGGTGACCGCCACCGCGATCGCCTGCACGATCTCCGGCGTCTCGGGCCCGACGAGGTGCACGCCGAGCACGCGATCGGTGGGCTTGTCGACGATGACCTTGATCAGCACCTGCTCGTCGCGTCCCGACAGCGCGTAGCGCATCGGCCGGAACCGCGCGCGGAAGATCACGATGTCGTGACCCGCTTCGCGTGCCGCCGGCTCGGTCAAGCCGATCGCGGCGCACGCCGGCTGAGAGAACACGGCGGTCGGGATCAGGTGGTGCTTGATCGGCGTGGGGCGGTTGCCGAACAGCGTGTCGGCGACCGCGTGACCTTCGCGGATCGCGACCGGCGTCAGCGCGACACGGCCGGAGACATCGCCGACTGCGTAGATGTGCGGCACGCTGGTGCGCGACATCTCGTCGACGGTGATCGATCCATTCGCGGCGAGCACGACGCCGAGGGCCTCGAGGTTCAGCCCCTTCGTATTCGGTGCACGACCGATCGCGGCCATCGCGACATCGACCTCGAGCTCGCGGTCGTGGATCTTCAGCGTCCCGGTCGCGGTGGTGGTCAGCTCCTCGCAGGCGACCATCTCGATGCCGGCGGCGCGCAGCCCCTTGGTGACCAACTCCCGGACGTCGGGGTCGAAGCCACGTAACACGTGCGTGTCTTTGTGGATCAGCGTCACGTGGGAGCCGAAGCCGGCAAAGATGTGTGCGAACTCCACGCCTATATAGCCGCCACCCAGGATCGCGACCCGCTTCGGCACGTGCGCCAGGTGGAAGGCCTCGTCGGACGTGATCCACGTGCCATGCGAGGGCCGCTTCGGGGTGCCTCCGGTGGCGATCAGAATGTGAGCCGCGGTGATCCGACGCCCCTCGACCTCGAGCGTGTGGCGGTCGACCAGCGTCGCGCGACCCGTGATGATTTCGGCGCCCGCCTTGCGCAGGCGATCCGCATAGGCCTTCTCGAGGCGTGCGATCTCCTTGTCCTTTGCCGCGATCAGCCCCGCCCAGTCATGCGTGGCCGCCTCGATCGTCCAGCCATGACCACGTGCGTCGTCGAGCTGACGGGTGACCTCGCTCGCATACACGAGCAGCTTCTTCGGCACACAGCCGCGGATCACGCACGTGCCACCCCAGCGGTCGGCTTCCGCGATCGCGACTCTCGCTCCGTGCTCTGCCGCCACGCGTGCCGCGCGCACACCCCCGGAGCCGCCGCCGATCACGAACAAGTCGACGTCGAACCGCGTCATCGTGGGCCAGCATACTCGATCGTTCGTAGTCGGTAAGGCACCGTGGCCTCAGCACCTGTTAGGCGAAGCGATCGCGAAACCGAACTTGAGTTCAATATCTTTAGACATCCGAGCCCCGCGACTTGATAGGCTCGCCATCGTCCAAGGGGGACTAATGCGTACCAGCCTCGCCTGCGTGCTCCTCACTTCTTCACTGCTCGCCTGCGGCGGTAGTGGCGGTCCTGCTGATGATGACGACACGCCGACGCCAGACTCGGGGACCGAGAACCCGCCACCTGATCGCGGGTTCCGCATCGTGTCCCCCGACGTCACGATCGAGCCCGGCCAGGAGATCACGTACTGCTACTACTTCCGGACGCCGAACACCGAGAAGATGGCGGTGAAGCTGTGGAAGTCAGAGATGACGCCCGGCAGCCACCACATGATCATGTACACCACCACGAACGACGCGAAGCCCGTGGGCACCGTGTCCTCCGCGGAGTGCGGATTTGGCAGCGGCGGCGCCTCCAACGTTCCGAAGTGGACGTACTCGGCGCAGACGCCGAGCGCCGAGATCCAGCTGCCCGGCGATGACGGCGCAGGCAAGCCGCTCGCGCAGGAGATCGGGCCGAACACGGCCGGCTTCTTCCAGATGCACTACCTGAACGCGACCGACGAGCCGATCCAGGCCCACGTGGTCCTCGACGCGTACGCGCTCGAAGCCAACGACGTCTATACGAGCACGTCGCCATTCATCACGTTCAACGGCGAGATCAACATCGCCCCCAACGCGGTCGGCCACGTCGAGAGTCAGACCTGCACCACACCGGCAGGCGCGAAGTTCTGGATGATGTCGACGCACGCACACAAGCAGGCGGTGAAGACCCGCGTCCTCGACGCCGGTGCAGAAGTGTTCATGAGCACGGACTGGGAGCACCCGGGCGCGCGGATGTTCATGACGCCGTCGGAGTTCTACTCGTTCGGCACCAACAAGCTGACGTACGAGTGCACCTACGACAACACGGGCAGCAACCACAGCTCGGTCGTCAACACCGGTGACAGTGCCGAGTTCGATGAGATGTGTATGGCCTCGGGCTACTTCTTCCCGGCCACCAAGCCCGTGTTCTGTTACAACGACCAGGTGCTCCCCTTCTGAGCCGATCGGTGTGACAGGTGGCGATTTCCACGAGTCTGGGGATTGATACCG
>JBBQJJ010000088.1:0-24766 GCA_038325805.1 Haliangiales bacterium | reverse complement strand
CGCAACGTGCGGAGCTCGCCGAGACAGCCCGCGGCGACGACGCGGCCACGATCGCGCACCAGCAACATCTGGACGCTGCGCTGCGACGGCAGGCAAGCGAGCCAGTTCCCGATCCAGCCCCAGCTGGTGAAGAACGACGGTGCCTCGAGCTCGGTCCAGATCGCGGCAGCGCGCGACGACCACGGGTCCAACAACGAAAGCTCCACCGGGCCGCGATGGTAACGGCCTCGATGACCCGCGAGCTAGAAGTTGGGCTTCTCTTTGCGGTACTTGCCGACGATCATCTGCAGATACTCGGCGAGCGCGAGCACCTCTTCGTCACCGGTCGTGCGCGAGACGAAGATGGTGGTCATCTCGTGGCCCTCGTCGCCGCCGGGCTCCCGCATGCGGAGCATCACGTAGCCCTCGTCCTCGTCCTTCTTGCCCTTCTTACGGCCCTCCATCCCCAGCGCGTCGATCAGCTTCCAGACCTTGGTGGTCTCCTTCTTCGACAGCTGGATGGTGCCGAGATCCTCGGACTTGTCCTCGTTGCCGTAGCCGACCGACATCGACGTATCCCGGATCCGGATGTTCCAGTCGTCGCCCTCGGGCTTGTTCGAGACGAACTCGAAGCTGCGTCCGTTGGTCTCGCCGCGGTCCGCGCCCTCGGCTTCCCGCGTGTTTTGCGCGTAGCTGCCACCGCACGCGGCCAGCGCGATCATGATCCACAACAGTTGCCGCACGACGGCCGATCCTAGCACCTTCATCTCTCGATGCTCAGGTTTGCGGGGACGCCGCTCGATGCCGCCACGACGCTGCGTGATGGGACGCACCGCGCCGCTACGCTCGAGGAGACGTGGAAGCGGTTCGCCCCGGCGGCGAAGCGCGCGGGAATCACGCGGATCGCCGAGCTCACCGGGCTCGACACGCTCGGCATCCCGGTGTTCGCGGCGATCCGGCCGCTCGGGCGCTCGCTGTCGACGCAGCAGGGCAAGGGCATCACACCGCTGGCCGCGAAGGTCAGCGCGCTGATGGAGAGCCTCGAGACCTGGACCGCCGAGCACGTCGCGCGCCCGGTGATCCGCGGCTCCTACAAGCAGCTGCGCGCGAAGGCCGTCGACGTCCGCAGGTTGCCGCGGCCTCGCAAACGCCTCGATCTGGATGCGCGGTGGCGCTGGGTCGAGGGTCGCGACCTGGCGAGCGACACCCCGCTGCTCGTGCCGTTCGAGTCGGTGACGCTCGACACCGTGTTCACGACACCGCCGGTGTTCGACCTGTCGTCGAACGGGCTCGCGTCGGGCAACGTCCTGCCCGAGGCGATCCTGCATGGGCTCTGCGAGGTGCTCGAGCGCGATGCCGAGGCGGCGTGGCGACGGAGTGGAAGCGATCGACGCCTCGTACTCGACACCATCGAGAGCTCGGTGTGTCGCGACCTGATCGATCGGATCGTCGCGACCGGTGCGCGCGTCTTCGTGTGGGACCTCGGTGCCGAGGAGGTCTGCGCGATCGGCTGCGCGATCGTCGAGGATCCTCGCGAGCCGTCGTGGCGAGATCTGGGGTGCTATCAGGGCTTCGGTGCGCACCTGCTGCCCGAGGTCGCGATCGCGCGGGCAGTCACGGAGGCAGCGCAGACGCGGCTGACGTACATCGCCGGTGCGCGGGACGACTTCTTTCCGGCGGACTACGCACAGGCGACGAATCCCGCCGTGCTGCGCGATCTGTGGGAGCGGCTTGCGGCACCGTGTGACGAGCCCGTGCTGTTCGACGACCTCCCGCGGTTCGAGAGTGACAGCCTGGGAGAGGGGCTCGCGGAGCTGGTCGCGCGCGTCGACAGTCAGATCGTCGTCGTCGATCTGACGCATCCGATGCTGCGCGTGCCGGTGGTCAAGGTGCTGGTGCCCGGGCGCGCGACGGATCTGGAGGCGCTCGGATGACCACCATCGTGTTCGTCGGGCCGACGCTGCCCGCCGCGGAGGTCAAGGCACTGCTGCCGGGGGCCTTGATCGCGCCACCGGTCGCGTTCGGTGACGTGCTGCGGTTGGCGCAGCGTCGCAAGCGTCCGACGCGGATCGCGATCATCGACGGCTACTTCGAACGGATGGCCGCGGTCTGGCACAAAGAGATCGTGTTCGCGCTCGAGCGCGGCATCGAGGTCTGGGGGGCGGCGAGCATGGGTGCGCTGCGTGCGGCGGAGCTGTCGTCGGTGGGGATGATCGGCGTCGGTGCGATCTATCGGGCGTTCGCACGTGGGGAGCTGATCGCGGACGACGAGGTCGCGGTCGCGCACCTCCCGGCCGAGCATGGCTATCGCGTCGTCAGCGACGCGCTGGTCAATTTGCGCGAGGGCATCGCGAAGGCGCCCGGGCTGACCGCGAGGACGCGCGCGGCGTTGCTCGAGCTCGCTCGCGCACGGTTCTATCGCGAGCGGACGTGGGCGACGCTCTACGCGGACGCGCGTGCTGCGGGCCTGCCGGGCGTCGACAAGCTCGCCGCGTGGTCGAAACCCGATCGCAAGGCCGCCGATGCGCGCCTGCTGTTGCGCCGACTCGCCCGGGTGAAGCCGGCGCGGCCCGCGAAGATCACGACACCCCGAACGTGGGCGTTCGGTCGGCTCGTCGAGATCGCTGGCACCTGAGACACGATATCGTGGGCGACCGGTGACGCAGTTCGACCACCCACGCTTCGACGTGCGCGGCACGCTCGGATCCGGCGGCGCCGGCATCGTCTATCGCGTGTTCGATCGCGAGCTGGGGCGCGAGGTCGCGCTCAAGCTGCTGCGCAAGGCCTCGGGGCGAGACCTCTATCGCTTCAAGCGCGAGTTCCGGACCCTCGTCGACATCGTCCATCCCAACCTGGTCGCACTGCACGAGCTCCACGCGACGGCAGACAACGACTGGTACATCACGATGGAGCTCGTCGAGGGCGTCTCGTTCATCGATCGTGTCCGGCCGGGTGAGACCGCCGGGCCCGCACGCACGCGCGTCGACATTCACGGGGGCGCACTCGACGAGCCGCGTCTGCGCGACGGCCTACTCCAGCTCGCCGACGCGCTGCACGCCTTGCACCTCGCCGGGAAGCTGCATCGCGATCTCAAACCCTCGAACGTGCTGGTCACCCCCGAGGGTCGGTTGGTGCTGCTCGATTTCGGGTTGATCCTCGCCGTCGCCGAGCGTGGCCGTGAGGGACTCGCCGTCGGCACGCCGGTCTACATGTCACCGGAGCAGGCCTCGGATCAGGCCTTGGGCCCCGCGAGTGATTGGTACGGCGTCGGCGCGATGCTGTACGAGGCACTGACCGGGCGGCGACCCTTCGAGGGCGACTCCGAGCAAGTGATGACGCGCAAGCAGCGCGAGCAGCCTCGACCGCCGACCGATCTCAACCCGGACGCGCCCGCAGATCTCGCCGCGCTCGCGATGCAACTCCTCGCACCACGGGTGTCGGCACGTGCGACCGCGAAGGCGGTGTTCGACGTCCTTGGCAGCACGCCCTCGGCATCCGCACTCGCGAATGCGAAGGCGCCGCCGATGGAGATGATCGGCCGCGAGCTCGAGCTGGCTGCACTCGAGCGGGCGCTCGGAGATGCCGAGCGCAGCGGGACGGCGATGCTCGTACGCGGCAAGAGCGGCATCGGCAAGAGCCTGCTGGTTCGCACGTTCGCCGAGCGGCAGGGCGAGGCCGTGTTCGTGATCGCGGGGCGCTGCTTCGAGCGCGAGGCAGTCCCGTTCAAGATGCTCGACGGGGTGGTCGATGCGTTGACCGGCGTGATCTTGACGCTGCCGGCGATCGAGGTCGCCGGGATCGTGCCCCCGGAGATCGGGTCGCTGGTGCGCATGTTCCCGGTGTTGCGCCGCGTCGAGCAGCTCTCGGAGTTGGTCGGGACGCAGGTCGTTCCGGTGGATCCGCAGGAGCTCCGGCGCCGTGGGTTCCGCGGGCTCGCCACGCTGCTCGGGAGACTGGCGCACCTGCGCCCGCTGATCCTCATCGTCGACGATGCTCACTGGGGCGATGCCGATAGTGCCGCGTTCCTAACGCACCTGGTGCACGAGCCGCAGAAGCGCGTGCTCGTGATCGTCGCGCATCGTCCCGAGGATTACCTCGGCGTGATCGCGACGCTGCGCCGTCCGCCGGGAGGCACCGCGCGGCCAGGCGATCTGCGCGAGCTCGAGATCGCGGCACTCGATGATGTCGCGGCGGCGAAGCTGGTCGGGCTGCTCGCAGGCGATCACCAGGAGCGGGCCGCGATCGCGCTCGCCGCGGCGGCAGGTAATCCCCTGGTGTTGTCGGAGATGGCGCGTGCGCCGGCACTGTCCCCGGGCATGCGGATCGAAGATCTAGTCCGCGAGCGCGCCACCCGGCTGCCCCTCGATGCGCAAGCCTTGCTCGCGATCACCAGCGTCGCGGCGCGGCCGCTGTCGGTCGAGATCGCCGCGCATGCCGCGGGTGTGGTCGGTGGGCTCGAGGCCGCGAGTATCCTCTCCGTCGAGCGACTCGCCACCCTGCACCAGGTGGATGGCGAGATGATCCTGCATCCCGCACACGACTACGTGCGAACGAGCGTGCTGTCGCTGCTCGACGTCGAATCCAAGGCGGGCTTCCACGAGGCGATCGCACGCGCGTTCGAAGCGGTGCAGGGCGCGGCCGTCGACTCGCTCGCCGTCGTCGAGCACTGGCTGTCCGCGGGGCATCCGGCAAACGCGGCGCACCATGCCGTCGATGCCGCTGCGCGCGCCGAGGAGCTGATGGCGTTTCGGCGCGCCGCCGAGCTCTACGAGATCGCGTTGACGTTCGGGCCGTGGGACACGGCGGGTCGGCGCGATCTGCTACGTCGCAAGGCGCATGCACTCGCGTGCGTCGGCGCGCTCGACGAGGCCGCCGAGATCTACGGTCTCGCCGCGCAGCTGCTACCGGATGCCGAAGCGATCGATCTCGAGCGCTTGCGGGTCGAGGCGCTGTTGCGCCGCGGTCGACTCGGCGAGGGGTTGCCCGCGGCGGAGCACCTGCTCGGGCAGATCGGGATCCGTGTCCCCCTCGGAGCTCGCGCGTCGCGCACGCGGCTCGCGACGCAGTGGCTCGCCGCCAAGCTGCGCGGCCTCGACTACACCGAGCGCGAGGCCGCCGACATCGCGCCGGGAAAGCTGCTCGCCATCGACGTGCTGTACTCGGTCGCGAGTGGGCTCGCGTTCGCCGATCCGAGCCTCGGGCGCGTGGTGCAGGGCGAGTTGATGCGCGCGTCGCTCGAGGCCGGCGAGCCGGTTCGCGTCTGCCTGGCCCTCGCGCAGGAGGTCTGTTACGCGGCGGCGGGCGGCAGTCGGAACCGCACGGCGGTCGAAGCCGTCGGGGCTCGGCTGCGCTCGATCGCGGGACGGATCGGACGACCGGAGGTGATCGGGTTCGCCGATGCCGCGGTCGGCATCGCCGCGCACATGAGCGGCCGCTGGCGCGATGCGCGCACGTTGCTCGAAGCCGGGCTCGCCGCGCTCCGCGATCACGGTGCGAGCGTGCGCTGGGAGATCGATATCGCCGACACGTTCTGGTTGGCGACGCTGTCCTACCTCGGCGAGTGGCGCGAGATGGCGCGCCTCACCGACAAGCTGTTGCGCGATGCGATCGAGCGCTCCGATTCGGTCGCGCAAGCCAACCTGCGCATGGGGCGCTGCAACTTCGCGTGGCTGATCATGAATCGTCCCGAGCTGGCGCGCGACCAACTCGCACTCGCCGAGCACGTGTTGCGCGACGACAGCTTCCGCCTCCAGGACGCGTCGCTGATGATCGCGGCCGCGAACATCGATCTCTATGTCGGCGATCCGGCGGCGGCATTCTCGCGGATCGACGCGGCGTGGGGGCAGCTCGAACAGATCGGCTGTCTTCGGCTGCAACAACCACGGATCGAGCTCGCGCTTCTCCGAGCGCGCGTGCTGCTCGCGCTCGGCGGGGTGGAGCGTCGTCGCGAGGCGCGCATCCACGCCGAGCTGATGATCAAGGAAGGTGCGCCGTGGGCGACCGGCCTCGGCCACCTGATCCGCGCGTCGGTTCATGCGTTCGCCGGTGGCGATGAAGCAGCGCGAGCCGAGCTGCTCGCAGGTGAGGAGCATCTGATGGCCGCCGGGATGCTCGGCTATCTCCAGATCGCGCGACTGCGCCGGGGTGCGATCGAAGGCGGGACGATCGGCAACGCGCGAAGTGCAACCGCGCGCGAAGTGCTGGCCGGGCTTGGAGCTCTCGATACCGAGGCAGTTGTCCGACATCTGCTGCCGTGGCCCGCGTGACGCTTCATCGCAAAGCTGACACAGACGAGGTTCGGAAGCGTCACACGCGTAAGCGCAGCGCGCGATACGGTGGCGAACGATGTTCGCCGATCAGCGTGGGACGCTCGGCAAGTACCACCTCATTGCGGAAATTGCCCGCGGTGGGATGGGGATTGTCTACCTAGCTCTGCTCCAGGGGAAGGCGGGCTTCAACAAGCTCGTGGTCGTCAAGGAGCTCAAGTCCGACCTCGTCGAGGATCCTGGATTCTTGACGATGTTCCTCGACGAGGCGCGCCTTGCAGCGCGGCTCAGTCACCCGAACATCGTCCAAACGCACGAGATCGGAAACGAGGGCGCCCGCCACTTCATGGCGCTCGAGTACCTCGACGGTCGAACGTACGAGCGCGTCCGGAAGCGATCCAAGAACCTCGGCAATCGGCTGACCCTACACATGCAGCTGCGCGTGATCAGCGACGTGCTCGCGGGTCTGCAGTACGCACACGACCTGACCGACTTCGACGGCACGGCACTCACGGTGGTGCACCGCGATGTCACGCCGAACAACGTGTTCATCACGTTCGACGGTCATGTGAAGCTGCTCGACTTCGGCATCGCGAAGGCCGCCGATCAGACACACGAGACCCAGGCCGGTGTGCTCAAGGGCAAGGTCGCGTACATGGCGCCCGAGCAGGCGGGCGGGCAAACCGTCGATGCGCGCGCCGACGTGTTCAGCGCCGGCGTGATGCTGTGGGAAGCGGTCGCGGGTCGGAGGCTTCGCAGCGGCAACGCCCACGACATCGTCAAGGCGCTGACCGAGGAAGTGCCGCGGCTGTCGAAGGAGTTTCCCGACGTCCCCGATCAGCTCGATCTGATCGTCGCCAAGGCGACCGCGAACAACCGCGACCAGCGGTACGCATCGGCCGCCGCGTTCCAGGCCGACGTCGATGATCTGTTGACGAAGCTCGGCGGCTCGCCGCAGCCGCGCGAGCTCGGTGTGGTGGTCTCGGAGTTGTTCAAGGAGGATCGCGCGAAGACCAACGCGCTGATCGACACGTACGTGACGCGCGCGCGGGCAGGGGCCAACACGCTCGACGCAGACCTGCCAGTGATCGAGATGCTGGGTACCCCACCGGCTGTCCAGACGCCGTTACCTGGGACGCAACAACACACGCCGACGACGATCGACTCGTCATTCGGCAGCGTCTCGGTCGTTCAGAGTGCTGGCGCGCAAAATGTCGAGCCCGCCGGTGCGTCGATCGTCCGGCCACCGGCACCCACTACCCCGCGTCGACGCGCGCTGATGATCGGCGGCGTGGTGCTCGCACTTGGTGGCGTCGCCGCGTATGCGATGACGAGGTCCGATGGAGCCAAGGACAAGGTCGCCGTCGAACCTCGCCCGGCTGCCACGGTGCGAGAGCCTGCGCCACCCGCGCCGTCGCCTCCGTCGCTCGCCACGATCGATCTCGCAATCGAGGCCAAGCCCGCGGGTGCGACGATCACGATCGACGATGCGGCGGTCTCGGGAAATCCGTTTAACGGCAAGTACCGCAAGGATGGCGTCATGCATCGGATCCGCGTGGTCGCACAGGGCCACGAGGCGCAGGTGCGCGACATCGCCTTCGACCGCGACATCACCCTCGTCCTCGAGCTCAAGCAGCCACCGAAGATCGTCACCAACGCTCGCGTCACACCGCCGGCCTTGAAGCCAAGGATCGTGCCGCCCAAGACGGTTATCAAAGAGCCAGATCCGGTGGTGGCGCCGAAGCCGCCCGAAGTGCCCAAGCCGAAACCGCCGGAGACGCAGTTCGACCCCAAGGGCGGCCAGAAGCCGGTACGCCCGATCGATTCGAAGAATCCGTACGGAGGTAACTCGTGACCACTCGCTTGGGACTGATCGCGCTGGTGCTCGTCGCGCTGATCCGCGTCGCCGCTGCGCAACAAGGCGACACCGCCGAGGCCGGCAAGCGGTTCAACGCTGGCGTCGCGCTGTACAGCGAAACGGACTATCGCGCTGCGCTCGTCGAGTTCAGGCGTGCGTACGACATCGCGCCGAATCCCGCCGTGCTCTACAACATCGGCCAGACGCAGTATCAGCTTCAGGACTACGCCGCGGCGTACCTCACGCTGACGCGCTACCTCGCCGAATCGGGCGCCGCCGCCGAGCACAAGGAGGAGGTCAGCAAGACCTTGCAGACGCTCGCGAGCCGGATCGGCAAGATCGACGTCACCACCAACGTGCCCGGTGCCGAGGTCCGGATCGACGACGAGATCGTCGGCAAGACACCGCTCTCCGCACCGGTGCTCGTCAGCGTCGGTCGCCGCAAGGTCGAAGTGACGATGGCGGGCCGCGAGCCGCAGTCGCGCATCATCGACGTCGCCGCCGGAGACACCGTCCGGCAGGAGATCGTCCTGCAGGAGCCGTCGCGCGACAAGCCACTGCCACTCGGGCCGTCAGACAAACCGGAAGGTAAGTCGAAGCTCGTCCCGGCGCTGTGGGTGACGACCGGCGTGCTCGCCGTCGCGGCGATCGCGACGGGCGTCGTCGCCTATCGCGCGTCGAATCGGCTGGAGGACCTGCGTGGTCAGTTCCCGGTCGATCGCGAGGATCTGAAAGATCAGTCCGACAAGGTGAAGCTGTACTCGCGCCTCGGAGACGGTCTCGGCATCGCCGCGATCGCAACCGGTGGCATCGCTCTCACCGTGACGATTTTGAACCGGCCGACGAAGGAGACCTCGATGAAGGTCGGCGTCATTCCGGGCGGGTTGGTGGTTGGTCGCTCGTTTTAAGGGAGTCTCATGCGTCGACATTTCCTCGCCTATGTTTCTGCGCTCGCGCTGAGCGGTTGCTCGTTGGTTCTCGACAAGAAGGACACCCAGTGCGAGACGAGTGACGACTGCACGGCCCTCGGGATCCAGGGTGTTCCGATCTGCCAGGAAGGCGTCTGCGTCGGGACCGAGCTCGGTCCGAACGGATGTTTTCGCGGGACGCCGACCACGCAGGAGGAGTTCGCAAACGCTTGCACGGTCGCGCAGTGCGAGCCGTTCGACGACTGTACGCGTCTCGGGATCTGCGACGGCACGCTCCCCGCGGCGATCGATCCGCCACCACCACCGAGCACGCCACCACCCACCGGCACCACGCCGACGCAGGTCTGTGTCGAAGATCCCGACACGACGATCGTGATCACTGGCTCGTCTGCCGTCTCGGGGTTCCTCCAGTCGGCTGCACCGGTCCTCGCCTCCGCTGGCTTCCGGATCGCGTATCAGCCGTCGGGCTCGTGCAACGGCGTCGACAACGTGTTCAACATCGACTCGACCAAGCGGATCGCGAAGGACAAGGCCGGCACCACATCGGTCCTGTTTCCCACGGATGGTGGCAAGGGTGTGGCGTGCACGTGGGGCACGAACGGCTCGCCCGTCGACGTCGCCGTTTCCGACGTGTACTCGACGTCGTGCAAGCCGGACTTCACCACCGGTTCGACGATCGCGGACTTCCTCGGGCCCGTGCAACCGATGACCTTCGTCGTGCCCGCCACGTCGAACGAGATCGTGATCAGCGCTGCGCTGGGCCGCATCATCTTCGGGCGTGGCAGCATGGACGACCGCGCCGCGCCGTGGATCGACCCCGAGCTCTACTTCGTTCGCAACTCGAGCTCCGGCACGCAGCAGATGATCGCGCGCGCGATCGGCGTCGATGCGGCCAAGTGGTGGGGCAAGAACGCGGGTGGCTCCAGTGCGGTGGTGACCGGTCTGCAGAGCGTCGCGCCTGCACTCGCGGACTCCGTGATTGGCATCCTGTCGACCGATGCGCTGAAGACCGAGGAGGTGCGCCGCAACATCCGCGCGCTCGCGTTCCAAGACCAGCAACAACTATGCGGCTTCTATCCCGATCGAATCCCCGCATCGCTCGACAAGATCAACGTCCGCGACGGGCACTATCCGATCTGGGGACCGCTGCACTTCTATGTCGCGGTGTCAGGCGGCTTGCCGTCGACGAAGGCGAGCGCACTCGTGCAACGTTTCTCGCTGCCGGGCACGGATCAGGGGCTGCTTGATTCGATCATCGCCGGTGGCCTCGTCCCGCAGTGCGCGATGAAGGTGTCCCGCGATACGGAGATGGGCCCGATCGTCCCGTTCGCGCCGGCATTCGGGTGCGGCTGCTACTTCGAGTCCAAGTTGGCGAACGACTCGGTCCCGCTTGGCTGCCAGACCTGCAACAGCACCGTCGATTGCCCGGGCGAGCGGCCGTCCTGCAACCTGGGGTTCTGCGAGGTTCGCTAGATCCGCAGCGGGAGTTTGGGGTAGGTTCCCTCGATCCAGAAGGCCTGGATCGACGTACAGCATGAGCCGGCCGCTGCCGGGACGAGGGTCTAGTGTCAGATATTGCTCAACATCTCGCCGTTTCGCACAAAGTCGAGTTCGAAGACCTCGATTGGGAGACCGCGAAGAAGATCGGCCTGACCCAGCAAGAGGTCGAGTCCCTTCTGTACTTCGCCGACATCGAGAGCCAGACGGTCCACTACTTCCTCGAGGTCTCGAAGCTCAAGGTCGCCCGCGATCCCGAGCTGCTGACGTTCCTCACGATGTGGAACTACGAGGAGTACTTCCACGCATACGCGATCACCCACGCGCTCGAGCGCTGTGGCATCGAGGTGCCGCCGGCGTCGCTGCGCGCGAGCGAGGTCCGCTCCGGTGCGCGCTTCAAGGCGAAGTTCGAAGACTTCGCGCAGGGCATGATCGCCCGTGTCGCGCCCAAGCCGTTCATCGCGCTGTGGATGTTCTGGGGCTCGCTCCAGGAGTGCCTCACCACGCAGGCATATGAAGAGCTCGCGACCAACACCAAGAACCCGGTGATCGCCGAGCTGTGCCGCCGGATCGCGAAGCAGGAGCGCCGTCACTTCGCGTACTACTTCGGTCAGGCCAAGAAGAAGCTCGAGGGCCAGCCCAAGACCCAGCAGTTCGTGCGCTTGATCGCGAACCAGTTCTACGCACCCGTCGGTGGCGGCGTGAAGACCGACGCCGAAGGTGCGCAGCTCGTCGCGACGCTGTTCCCGAAGGAGCGGATCTTCGAGGTGATGAGCTACATCGAGAAGAAGATGGCGCTCCTTCCCGGGATGGAAGGGCTCGATTGCGCGAGCCGCTGGGCTGCCAAGGTCCAGCCGATGCTGCCGGCCGAGACGCGCGCTGATTCGATTCCGCAGCACCTCGCTGCCTAGCCGCGGGCCACCGCCGCGCCGACGCCCGGTGGTCCCTGCCGACAATAATCACCGCAAGACGGTGAGCGTGCGCATGGTGCCGCGCGTGACGCCGAACTGCTCGTGCACCGAGGCGTTGCGCACGACCTGTTCGGCCGTCGCTCTACCGGCGACGAGATCGCGATAGCCCTCGTAGACCCGCGTGGTCTCGCCGGCGGTCTCGCGCACCAGCTCGACGCGGAAGCGTCGGACGCCGCGCACGAGGAGCTCGGGCACCAGGCTCGCCGCACTCTGCGCCTGCGCGTTGAACACGGTGTTGCGGCAGCCGACGTCGACGACGACCGGATGGACGAGGCCGACGCGATCCTTGAGGGACACGGCGTGCTGCTCGCACGGACGACCGCAGGTCTTGTAGTCCTTGCCGGTCGATAACAGGTGCGCGTAGACGCAGTGCTCGGTGTGGAAGGTCGGGATGTGGTGGTGCACCGTGACGGCGACGCGGCCGCGCGGCGCGTGCTCGAGCATCGCGAGGAGCTGATCGCGATCGAGATCGTGCGCGGCGGTCACGGTCGCGAGGCCACGGCCGAGCACCCAGCCGGCGGTGATCGAGCTGGTGACGTTGAGCGAGAAGTCGCCGTGGAGCTCCGGTCCCACGTGGGTTCCGTCGAGCAGCGTGTCGCGCCCGAGTTGCTCGACGTACCGCGAGCGCTCGGCGAACCATGCGAGCGAGCCCCAGCTGCGGACGAGCACCGCATCGGGCTCGAGCTTCGCGAGGTGCGCGTCGATCTTGTCCTCACCGGGCTTCTGCACGCGGACCGTGGCGACGCCGACGCGGAGGCCCGCCGACTTCGCGCGCGCGACGGCCTTCGCGAGACCGACCAGCTCCATCCAGTCGAGCTCGACCTCGCGGGCACCTGCGGCGATCACGGCATCGAGCTGGGCGTCGGTGCGGCACAGCGGGATCACGATCGGTTCGACCGTGGGTGCGTCGGCAACGCGATGGAGCTGGCGGAGGCGCTCGATCACGGAGCCTTGCTCGACGACGCGATCGATCTTCGCGACCTGGGTGTCGAGCTGTGCGACGAGCTGGCGGCGGAGCTCCTTGAGCTCGGAGACCGGCATGTGCAGCCCGGTCGCGAGCCCGGTGGCATCGAGCTCGGCGAGGTGAAACGCGGTGCCGCCGAACGCGCCGAGCTTGTTGGCGACGATCTCGCGGGTCAGCCCCGGACCACGTGCGGCTTGGAGCGGCGACGAGCCGACGACCCGCGCTTCCGTGGCGGCGTGGCGACCCACGCGCCGCGCGATCACCTCGAGCATGTCGCCGACGGCGCCGCGCACGATCAGATCGATCGGGATCCGTCCGAGCGAGCCCGCCTCGAGCCCGGCCTTCGCCGCCTGATCACCGACGCGCGTGATCGCCGGATCCGAGTTGACCCAGACGAAGTCGCCGGCCCGCACATTGTCGAGGTTCGGTCCCGGGGTGCCGAAGCCGAGCCGGAGTCGGCCATTCGCGAGCATGTCGACGTCGAAGATCGGGCCGCCTTCCTCGGGATCCTCCGGCGTGCTGCGATCGAACACCACGCCCATGCCGGGTTTGGGCACGAACGTCTCGGCAGTCCGCGCGCCGGACGCTGCAGTCCGCGGCTCGGATACGGTTGTCTGCGCGGCGGACACTCCCTCGAGGGCGCGACCGCCGGTGATCGGACGCTGCGCCGGATCGCGCTCGACGACGACCGCGCCGATCTCGACGCGCACGACGCGGCCCAAGGCGAGCCCGCGATGGCGAGGGAACCGGCCCTCGACGAGCGTCTGATGATCGGCGCCCGACAAGAACCCGACGGAGCGACCGCGGCTGTAGGCGAGGTCGAGGGCGACGTCGTCCGTCGCGATCTCGATCGGCGAGCTCCAGCGATCGTGCTCACCCGTCGCTTCGAGCGAGGCGGCGCGATAGCGCGCGACGGTGGTCGCGACGTACGCGGGGCCCTTCAGGCGGCCTTCGATCTTGAGCGACGCGACCCCGATCTCCGCGAGCGCGGGCACGGCGTCGGCACCGGAGAGATCTTTCGGCGACAGTAGATAGGCAACATCGCCGAGATCGCGCACGCGGTCGTCGACGACGAGATCGTAGGGGAGCCGGCAGGCTTGCGCACACTGGCCGCGGTTCGCGGAGCGACCACCCCAGGCCTCCGACGACAAGCATTGCCCCGACCACGCGACGCACAGCGCACCGTGGACGAACACCTCGAGCGGCAGCGACGTGCCGGCCGCATATGCGCGGATCTCGTCGACGGAGAGCTCGCGCGGCACCACCACGCGCGACAGGCCGAGCGACCGGAGGAGCTCCGCGGCGGCCGGCGAGGACGCGGTCATCTGCGTCGAGGCGTGGACCTCGAGTTGCGGGCAAAGCGCTCGGGCGAGCAGCGCGACCGCCGGGTCCTGGACGATGATCGCGTCGACCCCGGCGGCAGCGACGCGGCGGAGTAGCTCCTCGACGATCGGCAGCTCGGGCTCGAACACCAGTGTGTTCAGGGTGACGTACGCACGCGCGTTGGCGCGGTGGACGAGCTCCGCGATCGGGGCCAGTCCGTCGGACGGAAAGTTCGCGGCGCGGGCGCGGGCGTTGAAGCCGTCGTCGAGGCCGAAGTAGACCGCATCGGCACCGGCAGCGAGCGCCGCTGACAGGGCAGGGAGATCACCGGCCGGCGCGAGGATTTCGGGACGACGCATGTTGGGCTCGACGGGCTCGTGCATACGCCACCGACGAGCCGAGGACCAGCGCGGACTGGGCCAGCGGTGCTCGCCCATGCGGACCGGTACGACGCACCATCGACAAGGTCGTGACGAGTAGCGATCCCACCCTGACTCGGCGGACCGCAGATCGCGGGGTTGCGCGATGAAGAGGCCGCGGTCACGAGAGGCGACCTTCGCGGGCAGCGTTCCATAACACGCCCGGTTGCGGATCTACTAGCAATCCTCCCGCATTTGCTTCTGTTCTGGGGTTGGCAGTGACAGAGGGGTTCTTTATAACGCGCCCCTATGACCTCCCTGATCCCATGGCTCACCGAAGGCGCAGCGGCTGCTGCAGCTGGTGGTATTGCCCGACCACGCAGCGAAGCCGATCTGGTGCTGCCCGACCTCAAGGCGGTGACGTTCCTCGGAACGTCCGGCTGGAACATCCTCGCGATCGGCATCGGCGTCTCGCTGATCGGTCTGCTGTTCGGCCTGGTGAAGTACCAGAAGCTGAAAAACCTGCCGGTTCACAAGGCGATGCTCGAGATCAGCGAGCTGATCTACAGCACCTGCAAGACGTACCTGCGGACCCAGGCGAAGTTCATCTTCCAGCTCTGGATCCTGATCGCGACCATCATCGTGATCTACTTCGCGGTCCTCGAGCAGGTGCCCACCGGAAAGGTGATCGCGATCGCCGCGTTCTCGGTCGTCGGCATCCTCGGGAGCTCGCTGGTCGCGTTCTTCGGCATCCGCGTCAACAACTTTGCGAACTCGCGCGCCGCGTTCGCCTCGCTGCGAGGCAAGCCGTACGGCGTGTATGCGATTCCCATCGAGGCCGGCATGTCGATCGGCACCGTGCTGATCTCGACCGAGCTGCTGCTGATGCTCATCATCATGCTGTTCCTTCCGGCCGACTACGCCGGGCCGTGCTTCATCGGCTTCGCGGTCGGTGAGTCGCTCGGCGCCGCGGCGCTGCGGATCGCCGGCGGTATCTTCACGAAGATCGCCGACATCGGTTCGGACCTCATGAAGATCGTCTTCAACATCAAGGAAGACGATGCCCGTAACCCTGGCGTGATCGCGGACTGCACCGGTGACAACGCCGGTGACTCGGTCGGACCCACGGCGGACGGCTTCGAGACGTACGGTGTCACCGGCGTCGCGCTCATCACCTTCATCCTCGTCGCGATTCCCACCAACGCGCTGCCGATCTTCAGCCCCACCGGGGTGCTGCAGGATCAGGGCGAGCTGACCCAGTCGATCCTCCTCGTCTGGTTGTTCGCGCTGCGCATCGTCATGATCCTCGCGTCGGTCGGTAGCTACCTCCTGAACGAGCAGATCCAGAAGGCGAAGTACCAGCACGCCACGAAGATGGACTTCGAGCACCCGCTGACCTGGCTGGTGTGGCTGACCTCGATCATCTCGGTGATCCTGACGTTCATCGTCTCCTACGCTCTGATCGGCACGGGCCCGTCGGCGCTGCCCGGTGGGCTGTGGTGGAAGCTGTCGGCGATCGTCTCGTGCGGCACGCTCGCCGGCGCGATCATCCCCGAGCTCGTCAAGGTCTTCACCTCGGTCAACTCGGGCCACGTCAAGGAAGTCGTCACTGCCTCGAAGGAAGGCGGCCCGTCGCTCAACATCCTGGCGGGTCTCACCGCCGGTAACTTCTCCGCGTACTGGATGGGTCTCGTGATCGCCGGCCTGATGGCGGTCGCGTACGCGCTGTCGCAGTACGGCACGTCGATGTCGAGCTCCAACGCCGACATCGTCTACATCCTGCTCAAGACCAACGGCGGCTCGATGACCGAGACCGCGGCCTCGGCAGCAGCCACCGTGTTCGCGTTCGGCCTCGTGGCCTTCGGCTTCCTCGGCATGGGGCCGGTGACGATCGCCGTCGACTCGTACGGTCCAGTCACCGACAACGCGCAGTCCGTCTACGAGCTCTCGGTGATCGAGAGCGAGCCGAACATCGAAGAGACCATCAAGAAGGACTTCGGCTTCACCCCGAACTTCTCGACCGCGAAGATGCTGCTCGAAGAGAATGACGGCGCCGGCAACACGTTCAAGGCCACCGCCAAGCCGGTGCTGATCGGCACCGCCGTCGTCGGTGCCGCGACGATGATCTTCGCGCTGATCATGCTCGTGACCGATGGTCTCAAGGACACCGAGGTCGCCAAGCTCGCGATGATCCACCCGCCGTTCCTGCTCGGCCTCATCGTCGGTGGCGCGATCATCTACTGGTTCACCGGCGCGTCCACGCAGGCCGTGTCGACCGGCGCGTACCGCGCGGTCGAGTACATCAAGGCGAACATCAAGCTCGATGGCAACTCGCAGAAGGCCTCGGTCGAGGACTCGAACAAGGTCGTCGAGATCTGCACGCTCTACGCGCAGAAGGGCATGAAGAACATCTTCATGGTGATCTTCTTCTCGACGCTCGGCTTCGCCTGCGTCGATCCGTTCTTCTTCATCGGGTACCTGATCTCGATGGCGATCTTCGGGCTGTATCAGGCGATCTTCATGGCGAACGCCGGCGGCGCTTGGGACAACGCGAAGAAGATCGTCGAGACCGACCTGCGCGCGAAGGGCACGGAGCTTCACGCGGCGGCGATCGTCGGTGACACCGTCGGTGACCCCTTCAAGGACACCTCGTCGGTCGCCCTCAACCCGGTGATCAAGTTCACCACGCTATTCGGCGTGCTCGCCGTCGGTCTCGCCATCCAGCTGTCGCAGAAGGCGGCGGGGCTCGACCACCACGGCAACAAGATCCTCGACGCGAGTGGCCAGGTGGTGCTCGCGCCGCAGTACGAGACGATCAAGTACGTGATCGCCGGCGTCTCCATCGTGATCTCGATGTTCTTCGCGTGGCGTTCGTTCTACGGCATGCGGATCGGCACCGAGGTCAAGGCGTCGGACTTCTTCCCGAAGGCCGGGCAAACGGCGCCGGAGCCCGAGGTGTCGGTCAAGGCTGCGGCGGAGCCGAAGAAGAGCGCACCGGTCGCGCCGACGGTTCGCACCGAGCCGCCGGAGGACGAGAAGGCCGAGCTCAAGGCGAAGGCCAAGGCTGACGCTGACGAGAAGAAGGTTGACGAGAAGAAGGCGGAAGCGAAGGTCGAAGCCAAGGTCGAAGCCAAGGCCGAAGAGAAGAAGGACGACGACAAGAAGTCCGACGACAAGAAGTCCGACGACAAGAAAGCCGACTGATCGGTCTCTGACCTGATCGGCAGAACGGGGTGCTTCGGCACCCCGTTTTCGTTTGCGCGATCACCCGATCCGCCGTGATACGCCCTGGGGATGCGGATCGCGCTCGCGCTGGTGATGACAACAGGCGTGGCTCACGCGGAGCGGCCGGCGACTCGGCGATCGCGGCGGTCGACAACCTGCTCGAGGATCTCGAGCAGAAGAGGTACGCGGTCGCGGTCAAGCTGCTCGCGCCCCGGATCACGCTGCAGCACATCCCGTTTCGCGGAGCGTGCAAGAAGGCGTTCCCGAAGAGCCCGGCTGCGTCGAGCGTGGCGTTCGCGAAGTGTTTGGTCTCCGAGCTGACGTGGGAAAAGCAGCCGTTTCGGATCGCGGGCAGCGAACACGAGACCGCCGACGGCTGGAAGGTGGACTTCGGGTCCTGGAGTTCGGCGTGCGCAGGCGCGGCAAGGACGGCTTCGAGATCTTCCGCATCGTCGATCCGCACGGCAACAGCGGACGGTTCGGCGATCGCCGGCCTGAACGCTGAACCACGGCGACCGTGGTAGGACCACACGATGGAGACCATTCGTGCCGCACGCGGAACGCAGCTGACGTGCAAGGGCTGGCAGCAAGAGGCCGCGCTGCGGATGCTGATGAACAACCTCGATCCCGATGTCGCCGAGCGGCCCGAGGATCTGGTGGTCTACGGCGGCACCGGCAAGGCCGCCCGCAACTGGGAAGACTTTCACGTGATCGTGCGCGAGCTGCGCCGGCTCGAGAACGATCAGACGCTGCTCGTGCAATCGGGCCGCGCCGTGGGCGTGTTCCGCACGCACGAAGAAGCGCCGCGCGTGCTGATCGCGAACTCGAACCTCGTCGGTCACTGGGCGACCTGGGAGCACTTTCGCGAGCTCGAGCGCCGAGGGCTGATGATGTACGGCCAGATGACGGCGGGGTCGTGGATCTACATCGGGTCGCAGGGCATCGTGCAGGGCACGTTCGAGACGTTCGCGGCGGCGGGCAAGCAGCACTGGAACAGCGACCTCGCGGGGCGGTTCGTGCTGTCGGGCGGCCTCGGTGGAATGGGTGGTGCGCAGCCGCTCGCCGCGGTGATGGCCGGCGGTGTGTTCTTGGGCGTCGAGATCGATCCGACGCGGATCCAGAAGCGGCTCGACACCAAGTACCTCGACGAGGTGGCGCCGAACCTCGATGCGGCGCTGGCGCGCGTCGAGGAGTGCAAGCAGCAACGGCTCGCGCGCTCGATCGGGCTGGTCGGCAACGCCGCCGATGTCTACGCGGAGCTCGTCAAGCGTGGCGTGACGCCGGATCTGGTGACGGATCAAACCTCCGCGCACGATCCGCTCGTCGGCTACATCCCGCAGGGGATTACGCTCGAGGCTGCGGCGGAGCTGCGCACGAAGGATGCCGTCGAGTACGTCAAGCGCTCGCGGGCGTCGATGGCGGTGCAAGTCCACGCGATGGTCGCGATGAAACAGGCGGGATCGCACGTGTTCGACTACGGCAACAACCTGCGCGCGCAGGCGGAGATCGGCGGCGTGCCGCACGATGTCGCGTTCTCGTATCCGGGCGTCGTGCCCGCGTACGTGCGCCCGCTGTTCTGCGAGGGCAAGGGCCCGTTCCGCTGGGCCGCGCTGTCGGGTGACCCCGACGACATTCGTGTCACCGACGAAGCCGTGCTCGCCGAGATCCCGATCGATCAGGATCCGATGCTCCACCGGTGGATGAAGCTCGCACGCGAGCGGATCGCCTTTCAGGGCTTGCCCGCGCGGATCTGCTGGCTCGGGTACGGGCAGCGCCACCGCGTCGGCCTCCGGTTCAACGAGCTGGTGCGCACTGGCAAGGTCAAGGCGCCGATCGTGATCGGTCGCGATCACCTCGACTGTGGCTCCGTCGCATCGCCGAACCGCGAGACCGAAGGCATGAAGGACGGCACCGACGCGGTCGCCGACTGGGCGATCCTCAACGCCTTGGTCAACACGGCCTCGGGCGCGTCGTGGGTGTCGTTCCACCACGGTGGTGGCGTCGGCATCGGGTACTCGCTCCATGCCGGCATGGTCGTCGTCGCCGATGGCACCCCACGCGCGGCGCGCTGTCTCGAACGCGTGCTGACCTCGGACCCGGGCATGGGCGTGATTCGCCATGCGGATGCCGGCTACGAGGAGGCGATCGCGACCGCGGAAGAGCGCGGCGTCGTGATCCCGCGGCGCCGCGGCTAAGCCTGGTATTTTCAGGAGTCCCCATGGCCGCGACACCCAGGAAGGCAGCGAAGGCCAGGCAAGTTGGCAAGGGTGCGGTGAAGGGGGCGAAGGCCTCGCGTGCTGGCGCGACCAAGCTGCGCGACACGGTGAAGACGAAGGCCACGCGTCGCGCCGAGGCGGTGAAGGCGAAGATCAAGGCGCAGGTCGCGGGTCTCGACACCACACGCGAAGCGCGCACGACACGGGTCAAGGCCGCTGTCGATGCGGTGAAGGCGAAGCGGTCGTCGCGCACGACGGCGAAAGGCGCGGCGCGTGCGAAAGGCGCCGGGTCGAAGGGCGCGCGGATGTCGGCCAGCGGAATCTCCGCATCGATCGCGAAGGTGAAGACCGCGCGGATGTCGGCCCGTGCAGCCCCGACGACGAACAACACCACGCACAACAAGCCCCCAGTAACCGTCGTCAAGCCGAAGCGAGCACGCACGCGGATCGAGGCCGGGGTGAAGGCGAAGATCGTGAAGGGCCGGCGCGTGGCGATCGCGTTGACGATCGCGGATGCGCATGCCGCGGCGGGCACGACGACACCCAAGCCGCGACGCCATGCGAGCGATGCTGGAGGCGCACCGGCGAACGAGAATGCGTCGACGACCTTGTCCGCGGCTCCGCTCGCGACGATCGCGCCTCGCGGCGTGTTCCTGCCGGATCGCGTGGTGGTCGATGTCGAGGGCGACACGTTCCCGAGGACCAAGCTCGACGAGCATGGTCGCGACGAAGCGATCCTGTCGGGCTCGATGTTCGAAACACTCAAGCAGCAGGTCGCGGAGGGCCAGCGGCTCGTCGACCGCGATACACCGACCGCGTTTCGCACCTTCCGGGCCGCGCTCGAGCTGCTCCCCGCACCGGTGCAGAACTGGAACGCCGCGGGCTGGCTGCTCGTCGCGATGGGCGAGTGCGCGATCCGCATGGGCGACTTCGCGGCTGCGTTCGCGCCGCTCAAGGACGCGATGCATTGCCCCGGCACGATCGGCAATCCGTGGGTGCATCTCCTGCTCGGTCGGTGCCGGCTCGAGCTCGGTGACGAGCGGGCCGCCGACGAGCTCGCGCGCGCGTACATGGGCGGGGGGCGTGCGCTCTTCGACGAGCTCGATCCGAAGTATTTCGCGCTCGTCGAGCACGTGCTGAAGCCGCCGCCCGGTCACGATCGCTTGCCGTAGTGGGGTCACGTTGGAGCGCGTGCCGCGGCGATGTGTAAAGCCACGCAGGATGGCCACAGTCGCCGATTGGTGCGGTTTTGACGGGTTTGTACGCTTTGTCGCCGATGCCCAGTGATCTCGTACGCTTGCGACCTAGGAGCGTGACCCCGATTGTCGTCATCGATGGATCGTGCGAACCACCATGCGTGGCGATCGATCGACGCGGCAAGCTCGAGGAGGAGCCGTTCGACGTCCAGCTGACCCGTGACACGGTGCTCGTGCGGTTCCGCGGCCGGTTGGTGCGCACGTTGACGGGCGCTGACGTCGACGAGGTCCGCGCGGCGGTGAACGCGGGCGACACCGCGGCGGTGCAGTTGCTTGTCGCGCGCAAGACCGGCAACTTCAAGCGAGGCAACGAGCGATGACCGATGTCGTGATCCGCAACGCGCGCGTGATGACCTGCGATCCGGCGCGGCAAGGGCTCGGCATCCTCGACCGCGGAGCGATCGCGATCGTGGATGGCGCGATCGCATGGGTCGGCGACGATGCGCAGGCACCGTCGGCGAGCACCACGATCGATGCGAAGGGCCGCCTCGTGACGCCCGGCCTCGTCGATTGCCACACCCACGCGATCTTCGCCGGGGATCGTGCCAACGAGTTCGCGATGCGTGCTGCGGGGCGGCCGTACCTCGAGATCGCGGCGGCCGGCGGAGGGATCCAGGCCACGTTGATTCCAACGCGCGCGGCGACGGATGCCCAGCTCGTCGAGCTCACGCGCGGACGCCTCGCCTCGGCGCGCCGTCACGGCACGACGACGATCGAGGTCAAGACCGGCTACGACCTGACCACCGAGGGCGAGCTGCGACTGCTGCGCTGCATCGCCGCGGCGCACGTCGAGGGTGGTCCGCAGATCGTGCCCACGCTGCTCGCGCATCTGATCCCCGCCGAGCGTACGAGCGATCGCGACGTCTACGTCGCCAGCATCTGCAACGAGCTGATCCCCCGTGCGCGCGGTCTCGCGACCTCCGTCGATATCTACTGCGATCAGGGTGCGTACACGCTCGCCGAGGCACGCTCGATCCTGACCGCCGCGGCGAGCCACGGCTTCGCGGTGCGTGGACACGTCGGCCAGTTCCAGGATCTCGGCGCGGCCCAGCTGCTCGGCGAGCTCGGTGCGAAGTCCGCCGATCACGTCGAGCAGATCACGGATGACGGCATCGCCGCCCTCGCGCGCGCAGGGGTCGTCGCGGTGATGTTGCCGGGTGCGTGCGTCCAGCTGAGACTGCCGGTCCCGCCCGTCGACAAGCTTCGTCGCGCGGGTGTGCCACTCGCGATCGCGACCGATCTCAATCCTGGCTCGAGCTACTCGGAGGCGCTGCCACTCCAGCTCTGGCTCGCGACGACCCACTACGGGATGACCGTCGAGGAAGCCTGGCTCGGTGTCACCCGTCACGGGGCAAGGGCCCTCGGAGTCGAGGCCGGGCAGCTCGTCGCCGGCGCACGCGCGGACCTCGTGCTGTGGACGTGCAGCGATCCTGCCGAGGTGCCGTACCACTACGGCGACAACCACGTCGACCGCGTCTGGGTCGCCGGAAGGTCAACGTCAACCCCAGAAACCTGAGGGTGGGCGTCGCCTCGCCGGCGGGTTTTCCGCGGCTGACACGTGCTCGCAGCAGGACGAATCGTCGGTCAGCGCAGCGGTTGTAACGAAAGCTCCGCGGGCGCAGCCCGTACAATGGACCGATGCGGCGCGCGTTCGTCCTCGTGCTGGTGATCGCGTGTGGCGATCACGAGCTCGCGCCGCTGCCGTGCGCCATCCCGTGCGACGACGGCTGTCCCGACGGCACCGAGTGCTCGGTCGGGTTCTGCGCGGTGACCGGCGAGACCTGCGCCCCCGATCTACAGCAGCTGTCGGCAGGTGCGGGCTTCGCGTGTGGCCTCGATCAGCTGCGTCGCGCGTGGTGCTGGGGCACTAACAAGGATCGCCAGATCGAGGACTCGGCGCGCGAGTCGTTCACGCTCGCGACCGTGGCAGGCGACCGACGCTGGGATGCGATCAGCGCGGGCGCGGGTCATGTCTGCGCGATCGACGAGGGCGAGCTGTGGTGCTGGGGACGCAACGATCGCAACCAGGTGACGAGCGCGATCGTCGGCGACGTCCCGGCGCCGGTGCGGATCGAGGTCGACGGCGCGACGGTCGAGTGGACGGCGATCACGGCCGGCGTCGACTACACCTGCGGCGTCGCGGACGGACGGCTGCTGTGCTGGGGCGCTGGTAGCTCTGGCAAGCTCGGTAATGGCAGCCCCGACGACATGTCGCGACCGACGCAGGTGCAGTCGGATCTCGAGGACTGGATCGCTGTCGACGCCGGACTGCGCCATACCTGCGCGATCTCCGAGTCGCTCGGTGTGTGGTGCTGGGGCGATGGATCGAGTGGCCAGCTCGGCAACGACCAGGCCGGCCTGCATGCGGCGCCGGTCGCCGCGGGTCTGATCGGGGCGACCCAGATCGCGGTCGGCCTCGATTCGACGTGTGCGGTCGACGGGGGCGAGCTGTTCTGCTGGGGGCGCGCATCGCAAGGCGCGCTCGGCGAGCTGGTGGATCCTGCCGGCGGTAATCAACTCACCGCGACGAAGGCGAGCGAGCTCGATGGCTGGGTGGAGCTCGCGAGCGCGGAGACGCATGCGTGTGGTCGACGCGACGACGGCAGCGTGTACTGCTGGGGCTCGGCGCGTGCGGGCGGACTCGGCGGCGGGCTGTGGGAGCATCGCGGGTTCGTCCGCGTCACAGGCGGCGCGACGGCACTCACCGTCGGATGGAATGGCAGCGATGCAGATCCGGGCCGCGACGACGGCAGCCTCGATCTCGCGTGCGCCACCGTCGACGGTCAGGTCCGCTGCTGGGGCGACAACCGCGACGGACAGCTCGCCCAGGGCGGCTTCACGCGCTCCGCGATCCCGACCGACGTCGGCGGCGCTCACACGTGGGCCGCGATCGCCGCCGGCGCCTCGCACGTGTGCGGCATCGACGACACGAATCACGCCGTCTATTGCTGGGGCTCGGTCGAGCGCGGGCAGGTCGCGGGCGTCGAGGCGGGTCTGGTCACGCCGTGTACCGCGGGGATCTGTGATGTCGCGCTGCCGGAGCGCGTCGTCGACATGATCGAGGACGGCGGCGAGCTCGTCAGTGGTGCGAACCACACCTGTGCACGCTCGGGCACGCAGCTGACGTGCTGGGGCGACAGCCGAGCAGGGCAGGCGGGTAGCACAGTCGACGCGCTCGTCCCGACGATCGTGCCCGGTGCGTGGCGCAGGGTGTTCGCCGGCGCGAACGGCAGTTGCGGAAGCGACGACACCTCGCAGGTCTCGTGCTGGGGAGCGCTTGCTGCGGACCCGTTTCCCGATCCCGCCACACTCGCGGGCGCCACGTCGCTCGGTCTCGGCTTCGAGGTCGGATGTCTGCTCGACGCGACCGGCCAGCTCGCGTGCTTTGGCGATGCCACGGTGTTCGGCAACGGCGGTCCGGGCACCTGCGGCGACGGCACGTGCAACAACGACGAGACCGCCGAGACCTGCACCGCCGATTGCGGTACCGCACCGCTCTCGCACCTCGATCGCGACTACACCGCGATCGCGGTCGGTCGCCGTCCCTACGCGTGCGGCATCACGGCCGCCGGCGGCGTCGAGTGCTGGGGCGACAACGCGCGCGGCCAGATCGGGACGGTGGAGCTGTCGTTCGCGAGCACGCCGAATCCGATCACCAACGCGTCGGGCTGCACGCAGCTCGCCGCCGGTCGCGACCACGTCTGCGCCGTCTGCACCGCCGGCATCACCTGCTGGGGTGAGCCGCGCCATGGCGAGCTCGGCGGTGAGCTCACCACGATCCCCGAGTTCGACGGTCGCACGACCCCACCGCCCGACGGCGAGAGCTGGACGTCAGTGACCGTCGGCGATGGCTTCACCTGCGGCACGACGTCGACCAAGCGCGCGCTGTGCTGGGGCACGAGTCTGCACGGCGCGCTCGGCAC
>JBBQJJ010000087.1:0-25333 GCA_038325805.1 Haliangiales bacterium | reverse complement strand
TCGGGCGCGAGGCCGTGCGCGGCGATGGTCTCGTTGACGAACGCCTCCGCCATCGGCACCACGTCCTTGAACACGCGGCGGCCCTGCTGGTGGAACAGCTTGTCGGGCGCGTGCTCGGTGCTGGGATCGCAGCGGCTGAGGTAGCCGAGGTTGTTGCGGATCGCGGTCGCCGACCACTTCGACAGCATCTTCGTCGACAGGATCTCCCACGAGCCCGGCTTCGCGTTCGCGACCGGCTCGACGACCATCGCGACGCTCGCGTCGCCGAAGATGAAGTGGCTATCGCGATCGCGCCAGTTCATGTGGCCGGTCGTCAGCTCGGGCACGACGACCAGCGCGCACTTCGCCTGACCGAGCCGAACTGCTTGCACGGCGAGTTGCGTGGCGCCGGTGGCAGCCGAGCAGCCGAGCGAGATATCGAACCCGTACCCGCGCGCGCCGAGGGCGTGCTGCACCTCGATCGCGATCGCCGGATATAGCCGCTGGAGATTCGACGCGCCGAGCACGACGAGATCGACGTCCTCGCCGCTGCGGCCGGCCTTGTCGAGCGCGATCTTCGCCGCGTTGACCGCGTACTCGGCCTGGTAGCTGAGCTGATCCTCGGGGCGGTCCGGGATGTTCGGGCACATCCGCTCGGGATCCATCAGCCCGGTCTTGTCCTGGACGTAGCGTTGCTTGATCCCCGACGCCTTGACGATGAACTCGGGCGACGACAGCGCGAGCGCCTTGCGCGTACCGGCGGCGATCTCGTCCGCGTGCTTCGCGTTGTCGCGGTCGACGAACTCGTTGAACCCGGCGCACAGCTCCTCGTTGGTGAGGACCGTCTCTGGATGCCATACCCCCGCGCCGGTGATCGCGGTTCCGGTGGTCTGACGAGACATCGCCGGCGGAGTAATCCACGAAGCCCGGGCCTCTGTCTAGCTTAGCTAGCTAGCCGCCCTTGGCGATTTCTGACTCTACTTCGCTCAGCGCGGACCGTAGGAAACCCGACATCGGATCAGCCGCGATCGCCATCTTGATCTGGAGAACCGCGCCCTTGAGATCACCGCGGCGCAGTGCATGCTCGGCCTTGCGATAGTAGACGATGGCCTTCGAGTTCATCGCCGAGGAGGGACCTGCGACACTCGGTTTGGCATCGCCTACCGCAACGCCGGCCTCCGGCGGCTTGTTCACCGGCGCGGTTGACGGTGGCTTGAAGTTGGTGCGCGGCAACTTGGTCGTCTGCATCCGCATCATGCGGAGCTCCTGATACGCGCCGGCGACCCTCGCGTACGCGGTGGTCACGACCTCGAGCTCTTCGGGGTTCAGCGACGCGCGATGGAGATCTGGATGCCCCATCTTCGCGGCCTTGTGAAACGCGGCCTGGGCTTCGTCGAGGCCGGCACCCTCGCGGATCTCTAGGAGGTGATGAGGGCTGGTCGAGCCCTTGTTGACGATCCGATTGGCCCACAACAACACATCGCTTCTTGCACTCAAGGTTCCTCGGCAACGGGCGCGCCCAACACCTGCAAGTGCGCTTCTTGCGCCGCACCCGACGCTTGATCCGTTGCACGCACGTGCAGGATCCCATCCGAATCGACACGAAACGACACTTCGATCTTGAGCTCGCCGCGCCGCTGCGCTTCGAGGTTCTCGAGGAGCAGCGTACCGAGCGGTTCGTTCTCGGCGTACTTGCGGTTCTCGCCGCGGCAGCAATCGATCTCGACACGCGTCTGGTTGTCGCGCGCCGTGGTGAACACGCGGACCTTCTCGATCGGGATCGGCGCGTTCTTGTCGAGCAACCGCTCGGTGAAGCCACCCGCGGTCTGGATCGCGAGCGTCGCCGGGTTGACGTCCATCAGGATGGGCCGCTTGAGCATGCCCTGCGCCATCGGCGGTGGTTGCGTGTTGCCGGGACCTGGTTGCGTACCCATGCCGACGAGCGTGGTGTGACCGGTGGTGGCGACCGCATCACGCGCGCCCATCCCCGACGAGACGAGGGTGTTGGTCAGCGATCCTGCCTGGATCGCGGCGCCCTGCGAGACCACCTCGTCGGGGTTGATCTGGTTGTTCGGCTCCTTGCGGAACAGCTCGGCGAGGCGCTCGCGAACCAGCGGGATCCGCGTCGAGCCGCCGACGCACAGCACGTCGGCGATCTGACTCGGCACCAGGCCGGCGGCGGTCAGCACCTGGCGCGTCACCTCGATCGTGCGACTGAGGTAGCCGTTGACCAGCTCCTCGAACTGCTTGCGCGTCACCGAGAACGGCAGCTTGCCGGTGGTGCCGTTGGGCATGTCGAGGCCGTCGATCTCGCCCTCGGCGGAGTCGTTCTCCGAGAGGTGACACTTGATGGCCTCGGCGCCCATCATCAGCTTCATCATCAGCGCCGCGTATGGGCGCGGATCGATGCGCAGCACGCGGTTGCACTCGGCGGCGAGGACCTCGGCCAGCGTGCGATCGAGATCGTCGCCTCCCAAGAAGAAGTCACCGTCGGAGGCGAGCACCTCGAAGACCTCGCCATTGAGACGGAGGATGGAGACGTCGAACGTACCGCCGCCGAAATCGAACACGGCGATCAGCTGCTGCTTGTCCTTGCCGAAGCCGTACGCGAGCGCCGCGGAGGTGGGCTCGTTGATCAGCCGCATCACGTCGAGGCCGGCGAGGCGGCCGGCTTCCTTGGTGGCCTGGCGCTGCGCATCGGTGAAGTTCGCGGGCACGGTGATCACCGCGTCCTTGACCTGCGTTCCGAGCTGGCGCTCCGCACACCGCTTGAGGTGCAACAGCACGTGACTCGAGATCTCCGGCATCGTCATCCGGCGATCTCGCACGACGACGATCGGCTGCTGGTTCGGCCCCTCGACGACCTTGTAGCGGATGCCGGTCATCGCGAGCTGGACGAGCGGCGCGCGGATGTTCTGGCCGATGAACCGCTTGGCGGAGTGGATGACGTGGTGCGGCTCGGTCAGCCGGAACCGCTTCGCATCCTGGCCGACGACGACGCCGCCGCTCGCAGGAAACGCCACCACCGACGGGTGGACGCGCTCGCCGCGCGGTCCAAGGATGAACTCGACGCCCGTCGGCGTTGCGATCGCAGCGACGGAGTTGGTGGTTCCCAGGTCGATGCCTAGCGCGACAGCCATGCCGAACCGCAATTGTGCCCGGGGTCCGCCCCCGATGTCGAGGAAACGGGGTAGTGCCGGGGAGCTTACTTATGTGGGGTTCTGGCCGGTCAGCTGCTTCGCGATGATGCGGCGCTGGATCTGACCGGTGCCCTCGAAGATGTCGTAGATCTTGGCGTCGCGGTACCACTTCTCGACCGGGTGCCCCGGTTCGAGGGCTTCCTCGCCGAGCAGCGTCATCGCGCGCGTGGTCACCGACTGCGCGGTGCGTGCGCCGTGGGCCTTGGACATCGAGGCTTCCATGACGTTGTCGAGGTGGTGGTCCGCCAGCCACGCCGCCTTGTGGGCGAGCATCCGCGAGGCGGTGATCTCCATCTGCATCTCGGCGAGCTCGAACATGATGTGTTGATGGCTCGCCATCGGCGTGCCGTGCAGCGAGCCGCCGCGGACGCGCTCGAGCAGGAATTCGTACGCGGCACGCGCGATGCCGACCGCCTGCGCAGCGACGACGGGACGAGTGGAGTCGAGCATCTTCTTGGTGTCGGCGAGACCGCCGGAGACCTCGCCAGCGACGCCGAGCATCATGTCCTTGTGGACGCGGCACTCCTCGAAGTGGACCTGGGCGGTCTCCGACGCGCGGATGCCGAGCTTGGTCTCCTTCTTTCCCGGGACGAGGCCCGACGTGTCGCGCGCCACGAGGAAGCCACGCACACCGGCGCGACCCGCACTCTGATCAGTCTGCGCCCACACGACGTAGACCGCCGCGCTCTGACCGTTGGTGATCCACTGCTTGCTGCCGCGGATCACCCAGTAGTCGCCGTCCTGGGTGGCGGTAGTCTTGAGCCCGGAGATGTCCGAGCCGGTGCCGGGCTCGGAGAGCGCCATCGCGGCGACCTTGATATGGCCCTTGTCGTCGCTCCCGGAGAGCAGCTTGCGGAACTCCGCCTTCTGCTCCTCGGTGCCCATCCGCGCGACCGGCGAGGCGGCGAGGCCGCTGCCACCGATCGCGAGACAGACGCCCGCACAACCCCACGCGAGCTCCTCGGAGCCGACGACCGCGAGGCGCGCCATGCTCTTCGGCTTCTTGGGATCGCCGGCGGCGTCATCGACCCCGGTGATCTGCTTGCGGCCGTCGACGATCGACGTCTGCGTCAGCCCCATGCCGGCGGCGGCCTTCATCAGCTCCCATGGCATGGTCTCGTCCTGATCACACTTGATCGCGATCGGGCGGATCATCTTGGAAGCGAAGCCGCCCAGCATCTGGCGAACGCCCGAGAACAGCGGCGAGTCGTGAAAGAGATCCATGGCTAGTTGCCTCCGACGATGTTGACTTTTTCGGCGAGCACACGACCGAGCCGCTCGTCGCCGTGGAGGGCTTCGAACGCGCGCGCATCGCGCATCAGTTTCTCGACGGGATAGTCGTTGACGAAGCCGTAGCCGCCGAAGATCTGCACGGCATCGATCGTCGCCTTGGTCACCGCATCACCGGCGACCACGCGTGCGCGGCTCGCGAGATCGAACGCGTTCGGTTGGTGGGTATCGATCGCCCAGCCAGCGTGGAGTGCGAACAGCCGCGCCGTGATCGCCGCGGTCTCGGCATCGTCGCGGAGGCGGATCAAAGATTCGAATGATCCGATCTTCTGGTTGAACTGGACGCGCTCGTTCGCGTAGCTCTTCGCGAGCTCCATCGCCGACGCAGCGACCCCGGCGGCACGCGCTGCGAGCGACACGCGCGCCCACGCCAGGATCTCGCCGCCGACCAGCGTCGCTTGCTCGCCCCGCGCGAGCACGTTCCAACCGTGCACCTGCTTCGCGTCGAGCTGCGCGGTCGCCCACTTCGCGGCGCGCCAGCCCGAGGGCGTGATCGCGTCGCGCTTGAGCCCGTCGGTGGACAGCACGAACACGGCATCCTTCGCGATCACGAGCACGTGGCTCGCGACAGCGAGCGCGGGTGCCGGACCGAGCTTGCCGGTGACCCGGAGGCCGTCGCCATCGGTGGTGATCTCGAGGAGCCCGCGGCTGTCGTGGACCGTGGTCGCGAGGCCGCCGGATGCGAGCGAGCCGAACAGCGACTGCTTCGCGGTTGCCGTGCCCCACTTCTCGACGGCGAGCGCGGGCTCGACGTTGGTCTCGAGCAGCGCAGCCATCGCCGCGCAACCGCGCCCGAGCTCGTAGCCGCGGAGCGCGCGCGTCGCGTGCGAATAGCTGCCCTCGAGCATGCCGTCGTTCGCCGCGGGGACGGCATCGATGAAGAAGCCGAGCTCGCTGGCCGTGGGGACGAACCGGTCCGGGGCAGCGCCTGCACGGTCGGCGTCGGCAGCCCAGCCTCGTAGGTCGCGTTCTGCGAACTTGCGGATGGTCTGCACGATCATCGTCTGCTCGTCGTCGAGCTTGAAGTCCATGCCGACGGGTATAGACCAAAAACAGTCAGTTTGGACTGTCGATTCTCGTAACAGCCGTATTGCGCCAGAGCGCGCTATGGCAGGAGCGCGACGCACGTCGGTTGTTCGAGCGGATTCGCGGCACAGGCGAGCTCGAGCATGCGTGCACTGCGCCGGCGATCCTGCACGGTGGTGAGCTTGTCGCGCAGCATCCACTCGCTGGACGTGCGGTTCGACAGGGCGAGCTCGCCCTCGAGTCTCTCGATCTCGACATCGAGCTCGGCGACCCGTTGCTCCGCGAGCCACGCGATCGATGACGCGCGACCTTCGAGGTCACGGATCCAGTCGCGGACATGCGGCAGCGTCGCCCACACGATGTCCTCGCGACCGCACCGCCACCCGCCGCCGTGTTGCTCGATCACGCACAACCGGTACTCTGCGGACCAGTCCTCGCACTGGTCTTCGATGTAGCGAGCGTCCTGTTCGGTGATCCGCCCGCTGAACGGATGCCGGATCGCGAGGCGGGCGAGCTCGATCGGCGCCAGTGTGTTGCGCGCGAGCAGGTGGGCTTCGGCGTGGCGTGCGATCGCGTCGCAGCTCGGAGCCTCGCGCTCGCAGGCGGCGAGCAGGAGCAGGCCAGCGATCATGCGCACCGAGAAGCTACGGCGTAGAAGCGCGTACTATTGCGCCGTGCATGTGAGTGGCGGGGGGCGGACTTGAACCGCCGACCTTGGGCTTATGAAACCCCTGCTCTAACCAGCTGAGCTACCTCGCCGAGGCGTGCGAGAAGCTAATGGGACTTGTGTTTGGTGGCAAGTCAGTGCGGTCGAGATCGTTCGTGGGTTTCGCACCTAACTCCTGTAAGCTCCCAAGGAAATCAGGAACATGGGTGGCGCATTCGGAGCGCATACGCTATCGTGCCGCCCAGATCGGGGATCGTCTAATGGCAGGACAGCAGCCTTTGGAGCTGCTCATCAAGGTTCGAATCCTTGTCCCCGAACGAACGCGATTATGAAGCTCGATAAGACAACGTCCCTGTTCTTCGCCACCAAGATCGACAGCAAGCTGCGCGAGGGCCTCGCCCTCTCCAAGCCTGGCGACAAGAAGTACTTCGACGGCAGCTCTGAAGAGTTCCTGCGCGTTTTCGAGATCGGAGACGAGAAGGACAAGGAGCGATGGATCGGCAAGATCATCAAGCCCGGTCCGGCCGTCACCGAGGTGGACGACATCCAACGCAACATCCTGTCGATCCTTCGGCGGGTGGCGCCGAACGCGCGGATCCCGCAGAGCGCCGTGAAGATCTTCGTGCTGCAAGGTGCGCTGGCCGCCCCGGCCGTGATCGATGACGAAGCGGACGAGGTCGACGAGGTGATCGGCACCTCGGGCCCGTACATCGCCTACTAGATCTTGGTTCCGTCGCGCCGCGTGAAGTAACCCTTCTGGTCGGGCGAGTTGTGGTACGCGAGGTCGACGTCGGCGTCGGTGTACTCGGCGCCATCCTCGCCATCGCGATTGCTGACCTCGAGATAGCGCGCCGGTGCATCGCTGCGGTTGATCAGCTGGTGCCCGTTGCGCTCGCCGGCGGGAAACCCGGCGCACATGCCGGCGCGCAGCGTGGTCTCGCCCTGATCGTTGCGGAGGATGACCTCGCCCTCGAGGACGTAGACGAACTCGTCCTCGCGCGTGTGCCAGTGGCGCATCGACGACTCCTTGCCGGGAGCCAGCGTCGTGTAGTTGACACCGATCTTGGTGAGTCCGAATGGATCGCCGAGGGCGCGCTTGTCGCGGGGCAACACGCGCGACTTGTACGGCTCGGGGTAGCCGGACGTGGTGCGTGGAGTCAGCGTGGTTGGATCGAGGGCGGTCGGTCGCGACATCTCGTAATGATGCTGGTGCTCACGCGTTCGTGTCGCGTCATGAGCGCTGTGCTGCTGGCGAACGAGCCGATCTGCCTGACGGTCAGATCGGTTCGAGCGCGAGGATCGGGTCTCCCGCGTTGACGTCGGCACCCTCGGCGACGAGGACCTCCTTCACGCGAGCGCGATCCCCGTCGAACAGCACGCGGTTGAACGTCTTCATCACCTCGAGCAGACACACCGTCGCGCCCGACGACAGCTCCATGCCGGCGGTGACGAACGCGGGTTTGTCGGGTGCAGCCCGACCGTAGTAGCGACCGCTCGTGGGGGCGCGAAATACCGGACCGGAGGAAGACGGTGGTGATGTCGCCGCGGATTCTTCGACGGCGGAGCCCGCCTGCGCAGGGACGAGCGTGGCGATCGGATCGCCGTAGTCGACGGTGCGCGCCGAGATCTCGCCATCGATCCACCCGGTGACCCCGGCGGGGACGACCAGCTCGATGGTCTGCCCGAGCACCGACAGCGTGCCGAGGATGTCGCGCGCCGTCACGGGGCCTTTGACGATCGCGGGATGGAAGTGACCGGGTTGCGGACTGGCGAGCCGCCAGCCGGCGTCTTGCTTGGCGGCGAGGATGTCCGAGCGGCGGACGTTCACCCGCGTCATCGCGGACCTCCGACGAGCTCGCGGAGATCGTGCATCGACCAGATCCGCGGGTTCTTGACGCGGCGATAGCCGGTGTTCTGGTACGCCATCTCGACGAGCGCGGAGAGATATCCACGCAGCTCGCCGAGCTCGATGATCTCGTCGGTGTCCATCTGGCGCGCGGACACGAACGGATCCATGTCGCCTTCGATGCGCGCTTCGGTCTCACGCATGCCGGCCTCGATCTTCGCGCGCTCCGCCGGATCGGTCGCCATGATCTGGAAATCGTCGTCGAGCTTGGTGTTGAACGCGGCGATCGCGAGCGTGCGACCTTCCATCACCGACTGGCGCGACAGCGTGGTGGAGAGCTGGATGACGGGATCGTAGGGCAGGCCGCTCATCGCGTAGTACCCGGCTCCCGAGGCCTTGCGGAGCAGCACCGTGAACATCGGTGTGGTGTTCGTCGAGTTGGTGTAGATCAGCGAGCTGCCGTACGCGAGCAACCCGTGCGCCTCGGCTTCGCGACCGATGTCGAAACCCGAGATGTCCTGCAGCCAGATCAGCGGGATGCCGTCGTCGTTGCAGGCGCGCGAGAACGCGCTGATCTTCGCGATGCCGCCGCGATACAGGATGCCGGCGGGGCGACGACGGCCGGGATGTTCGGGATCGCCGACGAGCCCCTGGCGATTGATCACGAAGCCGGCGTACAGGCCACCGATGCGCCCGACGCCGCACAGCATCTCTTCGCCGACCTCGGGCATGACCTCCCAGAACAGCGACTGGTCGACGAGCCTCGCGAGGACCTGCGTGGCGTCGTACGCCTCGCGGTGATCGACGGGCAGCATGCCGGAGAGCTCGGCGGCGGCGAACCGCGGATCCATCGATCCGATGTCACCGCGATAGAAGTCCGCGCCCGAGGAGGGCAGGCGAGCGACATCGCGGCGGATGCACGTGAGGAGCGTGTCGTCGTCGGGCACGCGCACGTCGGCGCAGCCGGATTGATGGACGTGGACCTCGGGACCGCCGATGTCGAGCGACGTGATCTTCTGGCTCTTCGCACCTTTGATCAGCGCCGCGCCGGCGATCACCATGTACGCCTGCTCGGTCATGTAGACGCGATCCGAGATGATCGGCATGTAACCACCACCCGCGATGCAGTCGCCGAACACGCCGGCGATCTGCGGGACGCCGTTCGCCGACAGCAGCGAGTTCATCTTGAAGATGTGGCCGGCGCCGCGCGCACCCGGGAACGACTTGCTCTGCTCGGGCAGGAATAGGCCGCTGCAGTCGACGAGATAGATCGTCGGCAGCCGCAACCTCATCGCCATCATCTGCGCGCGCTGGATCTTCTCGGGCGTGCGAGGCCACCACGCACCACTCGCGACCGTGTTGTCGTTCGCGATCACCATGCACCAGCGACCCTCGACGCGCGCGAACGCGGTCACCACACCGGCCGCGGGCGACTTCTGATCGCCGGGAAATACCTCGCCGTAGTTGACGAACGTACCGGTCTCGAACACGCGGGTGCCCGGATCGGCGAGCTTCGCGAGCCGCTCGCGTGCCGTCAGCTTGCCCTTCTTGTGGACGCGATCGACATACGAGGGCCCCCACCCACCTTCGACTTCGCGGCGGCGACTGCGCAGCCGCTCCTCGAGCGTGGTCAGGGCCGCGCGATGTTCACTCGCGGTGCGTTCGTCGGCGAGCTTCGCGAGTGGATCACCGATCGGTACTAACGGGACGAACGCCATGCGCGGCGACCATACTACGTGCAGCCTCACCTACGGCGTCGAGGACGCGCGTCTCGCCTACCTCCCCGAGCGACCGCCAGGCGGCGGCGAACACGAGCTCGAGATCTGCGACGACATCCAGCACGATCTCGTCGACGATCTGGGCGTGATCGTCGCCGACCTTGGAGCGCGCACTCGCGACGCGGGCCGGGTTGACCAGACGGAGCGCCCACGCCGTCAGCTGGTCGAGATCGAGATGACCGGGATCCCAGCTGGTCGCTTCGTCGAACCGCGCGTCGTCGAAGTCGGGCAGCTTGCGCTTGATGATCGGTCGATCACGGCCCGCCATCCGGCGATCGGGCTTGAGGACGTAGCCCTCGCGTCGATTGTCGGCGAGCGGTGGAAGGCCGAGGAGTGCAGGCATGGCCGTGGGCGCAGCCACCGGCACGCGCTCGAGATCTGCGCGCTTGCCGCGTGCGAGCACGGGCGCGGTCAGTAGCCCGGCCTCGCGCGCGAGCTGTTCGGTCTCGGCAAACATGAGCATCTCTCCGTCATCCTCGTCGGTGGTCGCGACCAGGATGTCGAACAGCGCCCAGCGCAGGTCGGGCGCGTACCACACGCCGGTCTGGATCGCGGTGAGGCCCGGCACGGCCGGCACGTCGGGATGCGGATAGCCGCCGCCGAACAGCTCGCCATAACACACGACCTGCGGAGCGAGCCGGCCGAGCGTGCGAACGCGCTCCGCGAGCACGGCCGCGATCAACTGCCAGCCGAAGAAGGCATCGGCAGGCTCGAGCCACGCCTTGCGCTTGCCGAAGCGCACGACCTCGTGCTCGACGGCGATCACGAAGTTCGCGCCGTGGAGCTTCTCGGTGGCCACCCACGGACCACCCGCAACGTCGGCCGTCCCGCCGATCTTCGGATAGCTCCGGTGGCGCATTGCGGGCTACTTCTTAGCAGCTGCGTTCGCCGCGGCGAGGTCCTTCTCGATCCCTGACGGGCGAGGCGTCGCGACCCTGATCGATGCTGTAGAACTGACCGCCGGTGACGCAGCCCTTCATCGTCCACGGGATCGGCTTGCTGCCTCGGCGCGCGAGCCAAGCAGCACGACGAACAGCGCGACGAGCACTTTCACCATCCCCAGACATTGCCGGACAACCAGGCGCCGGTCACGCGTTCCCGGCGCCGTGGTAGACGCAGTAGCGCGCGCTCGTTACGCTGCGCGGATGATTCGCCTAGTCGTGCTCTCGATGCTCGTCGGGTGCGGAGCACCGCGCAACTCGATGACGGTGGACCAGCCGTTCTCCGACAAGGCGAAGCTGATCGTCGAGCTCGAGCGATCACCCACGAACGGCGCGAGCTTCGACTTCTGCCCGCGTCCCGCCCCCGCGGAGATCAACTGGAACAACGCCTCGTGGCTCGCGTTCCTCAGCGCCAACGCGTACACGCACATGTTCTATCTGTCGCCAGTGCTCGCCGAGCTCGGCTTCACGTCCGACACCGACCCCGCGTGGCCGGACTGCGCGAAGGATCTGCGCGTGATCCGCGGCTTCGAGGACGCTCATCAAGGCGCGGTGGTCGCGGCCTCGCACGCGAAGTCGCTGAAGCGGTTCCTGACACCGCATGCGGCGAAGTGGGGCGAGTGTGGGCGCGCGTGGTTCGACAAGCACTACGACGGCGAGACCTTCCCAGCGCCCGCGTTCGAGAAGTGGTTGATCCAGACGCCGCACCCCGGTCAGCACCTCGAGTTCTTCTCGGGCGGCAAGATCACCGACCAGGGCCGCGTGTTCACCGACGGCAGCACGCAGGTCACGTTCATGCGGCACAAGACGCTGCCGCTCGCGATCATCGCGTTTCGCGGCACCGAGCCGAATCGCTGGAACGATGTCGCCACCGATCTCAAGGTGTGGAAGACGCCGCTCGCCGACGGGTGGGGCGAGGTCCACGCGGGCTTCAAGCAGGCGTTCGATTCGATCGCACCGGTGATGCGCGCGAAGCTCGACGAGTACAAACAGGACAAGCTGGCGATCTGGGTCACGGGGCACAGCCTCGGCGGCGGGCTCGCGACGCTGATGGGCGCCGAGCTGTTGCGCCGCAGCGATGCCGGCGAGGACTTCGATCTCCGCGGCGTCTACACGTTCGGCTCGCCACGCGTCGGCAACCACGCGTTCCGCGAGCGGCTGATGGCGTCGGCGTCGAAGCATGCGACGCAGCTCGTGCGGTTTCGCAATGGCAATGACATCGTCACCTCGGTCCCGAAGGGCGGCGAGTTCGAGCACGTGGGCGAGCTCGCGCACCTCACCGGTGACAACGGCGTGTTCAAGGTCACGCTCGAGGACGTGCCGTACGGCGGCATCGGATCGCTCGCCGATCACGACATCGCCGGCTGGGCACCGCGTCCCAAGAAGGCGGTCTCCGGGTACTACCGCCGCGTCCTCGCGATCTCGAAGCAGCATCCGCAGGCGTGTGCTGCACCGACGCAGCTCAGGTGAGCCGCTGGATCGTGGTCGCGACTGCGTAGATGTTGATCGGCTTGACCATGTGACCGTCGAAGCCCGCCTCGGCGCTCTTCTGCCGATCCGAGACCTGGCCATACCCCGTCAGCGCGACCAAGCGTAGGTTCGGCGCGTCGAGCTCGCTGCGGATCCGGCGCGCCAGCTCGTAGCCATCCATCGCCGGTAGGCCGATGTCGAGGAACGCGATGTCGGGGCGAAACCCGGCCGCGGTGTCGAGCCCCGACGGTCCGTCGTAGGCGACGCGCGTCTCGTGGCCCAACCGCGACAGCGCATCGGCGAGGAGCTCCGCAGCATCGGTGTTGTCATCGACGATCAACACCTTCCGCGCCTTCACGGCCTCGACCTCCTGCGGTGTGGCAGGCCGAGGTTGCAAGGTCCCGCGTGCGACCGCCGGGAGACGAACTTCGAAGTCACTCCCCTTGCCGACGCCGTCGCTGCGCACGTCGACGACGCCGTTGTGCAACGCGACGAGGCTGCGGACGATCGACTGCGCTCGAGCTCTTGCTGGCGCGTCAGCGCAACAGCCCGCTGCTCGCTCTCCTGGTGGGCACGGGCCGATCCGGTGAGCACACCGTTCGGTCCGACCGCGACAGGGACGAGATCGACACCGTGCGACGTGATCAGGAACTCGCGCACCTGATTGGAGTGGCCCATGCCGCGCGACTTGACGAGGAACAAGCCGCGTGTGCGCTCGCCGGCGATCTCGATGTCGCGGACCTGGAACCACGTATCGATCAGTGAAGAGATCCCGATCTCGGTCTCCTCGAACCCCTTCGAGCTCGTCAGCGAGGTGACGAGGCACGTGATCTGTTTGAGCTTGAGATAGTCGAACAGCCGCACGAGCATCGATTTTACTTCGCTCCTGTTGCCTGCCGTCATCAGGCTCGAGATCGGGTCGACGATGACCGCCTTCGGCTGAAAGTCTTCGATCAGCTTGTGGATCGTGACGAGGTGCATCTCGAGGCCGTAGACCGTGGGTCGAGCGGCTTCGATCCTCAGCAGCTTCTTCTGGATCCAGGCGTCGAGGTCGAGACCGATCGACCGCATGTTGCGGCAGACCTGCGCGCTCGACTCCTCGAGTGCGAAGTAGAGGGCGCGCTCCTTGCGCCGACAGGTCGCATCGGCGAACAGCGCCGAGAGAGTGCTCTTACCGGTACCGGCGGTGCCGGAGACCAGGATGCTGGACCCGCGGAAGTAGCCGCCGCCGTCGAGCATGTCGTCGAGCGCGTCGACGCCGGTGCCCACGCGCTCGGTCGACACGTCGTAGTGGAGGCCCAGGCTCGTCACCGGCAACACCGAGAAGCCGGTGTCGTCGATCAAGAACGGGTACTCGTTCGCCCCGTGCGAGGAGCCGCGGTACTTCAGGATCCGCATCCGCCGAGTCGACACCTGATCGACGACGCGATTGTCGAGGGTGATCACGCAGTCGGAGACGTATTCCTCGAGGCCGTAGCGAGTCAGCGTTCCCTCGCCTTTCTCGCCGGTGATCACCGCCGTGACGCCCCGATCCTTGAGCCACGTGAACAGGCGTCTCAGCTCGGAGCGCAGCAGGGCTTCGTTCTGAAATCCGGTGAACAGTGCCTCGAGCGTGTCGAGCACGACGCGCTTGGCGCTGACCGACTCGATCGCGTGGCCGAGCCGCACGAACAGACCTTCGAGGTCGTACTCCCCTGCTTCCTGGATCTCGCTGCGGTCGATCTTGACGAACTCGACCACCAGTTGTTGTTTGGCCTCGAGCGCGGGGATGTTGAAACCGAGGGGCGCGACGTTCGTGGCGATCTCCTCGGCGGTTTCCTCGAACGCGAACAGCACGCCGGTCTCGCCGTGATCGCGAGCGCCGTTGACGAGGAACTCGATCCCGAACAGGGTCTTGCCGCAGCCGGCGCCACCGCAGACCAGCGTGGTTCGACCACGGGGCAATCCACCTCCCGTGATCTCGTCGAGCCCGGAGATTCCGGAGGGTGCCTTCTCGATGCCGGAGGGCAGGCGCTTCCGCGCTGTTCGTAGGTGGGCAGGCACTGCACGGCTCAGTTTCAAGAGCTGCGCCATTTTCGGATCGTAGTCGTCTCGATGAGTTAGTCCGCGCGCGTCCCGAGCACGTAGCTGTGCCGACGCGCGCATCGAGCCGCCGCTGGACAGCGCGTCGCGCTTTGTTCGCGAGATATCTACAAATTCGTCAACTAGGGTGGATCCGTCGCAACCGCGCAGCGGCGCGCAGCAATCCGTACGATGCCGATGCCGATGCCGATGGCGTCAGCTCGACAACCAGATCAGGAGCACCGCGAGGAGCGCGAGCACGCCGATGCTGATCAACACCAGCGGAAGCTTCGAGCGGTGTTGCGATGCGATGGAGTCGCTGACCCGCTTCTTGGCTGGATCGATCAAGGATGGCGGTGGCGCAAACGCGCTGGGGCGCGGGTCGTAGGCCTCGAGCGGAACGGTCGGCGCGTACGGTGACACGGGCGCGCCTTGCGACAGGACTTGGTGATCCGGGCGCGACCACGGCGAGTCGGGAGGAGACGACCGCACGATGCTGACCCCGGAGGGTCCGACACCAGGGGTGGTCGTTGGAATCGGGCTGGGTGCGACCGCGGCGAAGTCTGCGTTCGCAGCGTCGATCGGCTCGGGCGGTGGTTGCGAGATCGCCGGTGGAACCAGCGGACCTGGGGGGCGCTGCGATGCAACGATCGGCATCGCGAGCGGTGCGCGCATCGGCGCCGGGTCGGAAGCCGACGGTCGCGCGATCGCTGGCGCTGACACCGGACGAGCTCGAGTCTCGGGCAGCGATGGCGATGGCATCGCCGGAGGTGCAGCCGCGGGATACCCCGGTGGTGGACGAGGCGCGGGCCGGGAAGGCGAAGGCATCGGTGGCGTGGTCACCGAGACCGGTGCCGGTGCGCGCGGCTGCGGGGTATCGGGCGTGGTGATCGGTGACCTCGGGGGCGAGGACAGCATCGTCTTCAGCTGTGCGGCAGGCGGCTTGACCGTCCCGATGCCGGGCTCCGTCGTGACCGAGCGTACCCGTGCCGTGTCGAGGGTCGACGGGACTTCCTCGTCGAACGACACCGGCGGCTCGACGGGCATGCTCGATGACGCCTCGGCCGTCGGCATCTCGGGCAGCGAGTACTGCGGGTCGGTGACGTCGAGGTCGGCCGCGTCGGCGCCGATCGGCTCGTGCTCTTGTTTGCGCGCGTACTCGACGGCCATGCGATCGACCTTGGTGTCAGCGCGCTCGCGATCCATCTCCACACGCTTCTTGCGAGACAGCTTGGCTTCGCTCGCCGGTGAGTCGGTGCGGCCGGCCGCACCCACCAGGCCACCTCCGAGCTTCTGGAAGTGCAGCCGAAGCAGCGCCTCGGGCGGCAGCCCCGGCGCGGTGGGCATCGGATCTTCCCAGTACGTCGGCCGCACGAAGCTCGGACGACCAAGCGACAACGCGTGCTCGTACTCCTGGCGTACGAACCCGCTATGCATCGAGTTGCGGGACCAGAACAGCTGGAACGCATCGGCTTGCTCGATCAGCTGGCACAGGCGATCGGTCCACACTTCGCCGGTGCGCAGGTGGACCCAGTCGCGCAGGTACTCGTCGCCGAGCGCACGCGCGTAGGTCTCGAACTGGTTCACCACCTCGAGATCGCGATGCGAGTACGACGCGAAGATCTTGCGATACGCACGCACCGAGGTGGGCTCGCGTTTCGGCTCGGGCCGCGAGGCATCGACGCGGACGGCACACGCGACCTCGGCGATCACGATGCTGCCGAGGAACACGGTGACGCGACCACGCACCATCTTGCCGTCGAGCTCGCGACCCGCGCGGATCCGGAACTCCTCGCGGTGCACACTCTCGAGCCACATGAAGCTGCGGCGGGGCGGGTTGACCTCGATGCCTGGGAACTCGGGGACGAACGTCAGCTCGCCTTCGGCGGGAATCGCGGCGCCGGAGTCCTGGATCACCGGCGCATAGTTCTTCGCCTTGTCGCCGAGCACCGCAGCGGCTTGCCTCTGCACTTCCTCGATTGGATCCGGCAGATCGTCCTCGCCGGGTCGGCGCTCCGCGAGGTGCGCGAACGCGAGCAGTTGGTGCCAGCGGCCCGGATCGATGGCGCGCGGGCGATACACGGTGAACTGGACGTTGTCGTCGAGTGCGATCGGCACGGCGATCAGCGTCTCGAGCTCGTCGATCGACTCGGGCGACATGGCGAGCTCGGCGAACGCGGACAGTGCCCGATCGCGAGCGGGACTCCCCGTCGGGCCGATCGCCCAGCGCGCGAGCTCGGGATCGCGTGCTCGCGTGCGAAAGATCGCGCGTGCGGCATCGAGGAGCAGCGACGCGAGCTCCCCGTCGGCGAGCACGGCCTCGAGCTCGCGATAGCCGGCGAGGGCGCTGCGGATCGCGGTGACCGCGGTACGGCCGATGGCGACCGCACCCTGCACACGGAGCTCGGGAATCGACGCGCCGAGATCGAGCGGACCGTCGAGCGCTCCAGCCTCGCGAGCCGCGCGCAACGAAGCGAGGGCATCGGCACGGATCCCCGCGTTGCCGTACAGCGCGAGCAGGCCCTCGACGGCGTCGCGCACGATCGCGTCGCGGGTCTTGCCGAGGCGGCCGCGCAGCACGTCGCCCCCGAGCACGACCTCGACAGCGCGCCACGCGCCCGCGCACGCCTCGCGGATCGCGGCTTCGAGCACGGGCGTCGGGACTACACCTTCGGGGGGAGCGATGGTCGCAGCGGCAAGCGCCGTCAACGCGGTCATCGCGAACCCTCCGCAAGCATCGCTTCATTGTACGGGAAACCCGGTATGCCCCTTGCCGCGTCAGTCACGAACCGATCGAACACGCTACAACCCTGGTCACAACAGCCGGTAGGAGCTGGAGGCGACGGTCGATGCCACGGGGCTCACGACGAACGTTGCGCTCGCCGGCAAGGCCGGTGAAGCTTACAACAATGCACTGGTTGTTCGGCTTGACGATCGCGACGGCGATCGTTGGCTGCGGCGACAATCGGGTGGTGGGTGATGCCTCGACGAGCGCGCCACCGTTTCGCAACCCCGTCGCACTCCCCGACGCCGAGCTCGCGATGCAGGCCCTGCAGATCCTCGGCGCGGAGGTCGCGGGTGCCCAGCCAGCCTGCAACGCGTGTCACGGACTGACCGCCGATCGACTTCGGTTCTGGGGTTCGCTGAGCGATCGCGCGCTCGCGACGTGCCTCACCGATCTCGAGGTGTCGTCGGCAGAGTCGGCGAGGTCGATGCTCGATTGCATGCGTGCCATGCCGGCAGTGCCAGGCTCCGACTTCGAGGCGCGCAAGCTCGGCGTGTTCACCTCGGCCGCGCGACTGCCGTGGTTCGACTACGTGTTCGACGTCGCCTACGGCCCGGCTCCTACCGAGCGCACCGCCTTCGAAGCGCTCGCCGCGATGCCGCGCGGCACCGGCACCAACCTCACGCAGGCGCAGTTCGACATCGTCGCCGAGTGGTTCGTGCGTGGGCTGCCGGCGCTCGCGCAAACGTTGGTGGCAGATCCTCCACCGAGCGCGTGTGTGCCGTCGATCTCGAGCGCCGTGGGTGATCACATCACGGCGATGGCGACGCAGGGGTGGCGCGCGAAGAACGCACAGCTCGCGATGTTCGCCGTCGACGCCGAACCGCTCGCCATCGATCAGCCCTTCGGCATGGGATGGGAGGTCATCGGCCGGCTCCGCGTGCTGCGCGATGTCTCGTACACCACCTCGTTCTGGACACGAAGCTCCGCCGACGGAAGGTTCGTCGCGCACGGCGTCGCCAACGTGCCGGGTTCGTACGTGATCGATCTGCAGCGCGATGCGGAGATCTCGATCGATGCGCAGTACGACCCCGCGTTCTTTCCCGATCACTCCGGCTTCATGTTCCAGGGTGGGCCTGGCAACACGTGTCCGATCAGCGTGCTGACGTCGAACCCGGATGCGATCGCGATGACCGAGCCCGGCTGTCGCGCGAATGACGAGATCGGGCTGTATCAGCATGTCGGGCGCTCGCTCGACGGTGGCGACCTGTTCGCGCTCGATTCGCAGTTCGTCTCCGACGATGGCGGCAAGCTCCCGACGCTCGGCGATCCGCTCGCGTCGTTCACGGGCTCGGCGCGCTCCTCGTTCACCCCCCTGATCGCGACCGGCGATGGCTTCGTGCCTCGCCCACGCGGCTTTGTCGCGACGCCGTTCGAAGGAGACACCGTGCTCGCGCCGTCCTCGCGGCTGACGATCGCGCGCCTCGCCGGTCCCAGCGATCGCCAGCTTGGCTACGTGTTGCGGGCGATCACCGCGACGCCGGCGGGGTCGTCGTACGCACTCACCGCGGAGGAGATCGCGCAATATTGCGTTGCGGGCGGCAAGCCGGCGTTCTCGTACGACGAGCGTTGGATCGCATTCCACCACTACATCGAGCCCGCCGATGCAGTCGACCTCGGCTTCTCCGGCCCGGGCGATCCGGCGTTCGCCCCCTATCTATCACTCGGTGGCGCGAACCTCTACGTGATGGATCTGGCGACGGGAATTCCCCAGCGCGTCACCAATATGCACGCCGGCCAGTACGCGCTGTATCCACACTTTCGCTCGGATGGTTGGCTGTACGGCGAGGTTCGTGACTCCCAGGCAGGATGCGAATACACCATCGCGAGCGATGCCGTACGTGTCCTCGAGTAGGACATGTACGCGTGAACGAGCACTGCATCTTCGCCCTCGGCTTGGAGTACGATGGGTGTCATGCGGGGTGCACTTCTGTTGATCGTGTCCGGACTCTTCGGATGCGGTCGCTTCGGGTTCGACGCCGACCCGGCGGACAGCGTCGCGCCGCCGATCCCCGACGGTAGGGTGCGGGTCACGATCCATCACAACGATGGTGATGGCACCGTCGTCGGACCGAACGGGTTTGCCTGCGCGACTGGCGAATGCACGCTCGATGTCGAGCCGGGCACCGCGGTCAACTTTCGCGGACTCGCAGCCACAGGCGCATGGTTCGCCGGATGGACGGGGCCGTGCGGCGGCAACTTCGACTGCGACGTGATCGTCGATGCCAACCTCACGATCGTCGCCGACTTCACTCCCACGCCGAACCGCGTCTTCGTCACCTCGACCACGACGGATGGTGCGTTCGGCGGGCTCGCCGGCGGTGACGCGATCTGCGCCGCGCGCGCGTCCGCAGCTGGGCTGACCGGGACGTTCATCGCCTATCTGTCGAGCTCGACCACCGATGCACCCTCTCGTCTCTCGACGTCGCGCGGCTGGGTCCGTACGGACGGTGCGCCGTTCGCGGATGCGCCATCGAGCTTCATCACCGGCGAGCTCGAGTTCCCGGCGAGACTCGACGAGTCCGGCACCGATCTGGGTGATCCGCTCGTCTACACGGGCACCAACTGGGGCGTCAAGACGCTCGACCTGTGCGCGGACTGGTCGACAGCAGACAACATGCAGGATGGCTCTGTCAACGAGAGCAAGTTCGCCTTCGACATGCTGGGCTCGCGACGACGTAGTTGCGGCAACCAGGCGCACCTGTTGTGCGTCGAGACCGGTCGCGTCCAACCCGTGATGACGCGGCCCGATACCGGCAAGCGCGCGTTCGCGACGACGAACGGGTGGGCACCGGGCGGCGGTCGCGACAGCGCCGATGCGCACTGCGCCTCCGAAGCTACGGTCGCAGGACTTACAGGAACGTTCCTCGCGGCGATCGCGACCACCACCGAGACGATCGCGAGCCGGTTCCCGGCCGACGCGATCTATCGCCGCACCGATGGTGTTCGGTTGTTGCGCGCCGCCGGTCTGTGGACCGCGGAGTGGTTCGACGTCCCCCCCCAGCTCGATCAATTCGGTGACTTGATCAGCGCCGACTACTGGAGCGGCACCAACCGGTTCGACGCGCTGTCGCAAGCTGCCGACAACTGCAACGACTGGACAGCCAGCTCCGACGTGCTCGGTGGCTACATGCACTGGACGACGAACAGCGATCTGCGCAGCGCGTGGAAGACCGATCCGTGCGACGCTTCGGTGCCGTTGCTCTGCCTAGAGAACTAGCCGCACGCGGAAGCAGGTCCGACCGGGCTGCGAGTCGACCTCGATCGTCCCGCGATGGCGCTGCACGATCACGTTGTGCACGAGATGTAGGCCCAGTCCGGTGCCTTCACCGACACCCTTCGTGGTGAAGAACGGTTTCCAGATCTCGGAGAGCAGGTGTGCGGGGATGCCGGGGCCACTGTCGATCACCTCGACGATCACGTGATCGTCGTCGCGGCGGGTCGCGATCACCAGCTCACCCGTGCCGGCCATCGCGTGCAGCGCGTTGTCGATCAGGTTGGTCCACACCTGATTGAGCTCGCCGCCGTGCGCGGTCAAACGCGGTAGCTCGCCGTACTCGCGACGCACGGTGACTGCACCGAGCTTGTGGCGGAGCAGCGCGAGTGTGCTGTCGAGGCCCGCGTGGAGATCGACCTCCTGGAGCGGCGCCTCGCCGAGGTGGCTGTGCTGGCGGACGGCATCGACCAGCTCGGAGATCCGGCCTGCGGCATCGGCGACATCGCGCGCGATCGCCCGGGTGGAGGAGATCGCCGCGATCCAGCGCAGTGCGGCCGGGGAGAGTTGATCCGCGTCGAGCGCGGTCGCGTCCCAGTGGAGTGCCGCGAGGGCAGGGGCGAGCTCCCACGCATGCGAGATGCCGCGCCGATCGAGCGCCGCTTCGAGGGTCTGTTCGCGCCGTGCGCGCTGCATCGTGGTCTCCGCGATCGCGGTGCGCGGCTCCGCGAGTCCCCGCACCCGAGCGTGATCGACGGCGTGGAGCGCGAACGCCGCGGCCTCGCAATCGCGCAGCTTCGTGTCGAGCTCGGCGGCACCTCGCTTCACCGCACTCGCCGGGTTGTTGAGCTCGTGGGCGAGCCCGGCGGCGATCCGGCCGAGGCCCGCGAGCGTGTCGTGCTGGCGGAGCACCGCCTCGGAGTTGCCGAGCCGGGTGGCCATCGTGCGCAGGATCGCGAGCGCCGCGGTCGGGCTGCCGCGCAGGAGATCGTGGATCGCGAGGGCGTCGATCACGATCAACCGCGCGTCGGTGCGTGCGGTGACGGTGGCGGTGCGGGGGCGATTCTCGAGGACGCTGAGCTCACCGAGTAGATCGCCGCGACCGCACGTGTTGAGGGTGTGCGTGCCCTTGGTGACGACGAGCTCGCCGCGATCGACGATGTACAGCGCATCGGGCGGTGTGCCCTCGCGGATGATCTCGGTGCCGGAGGCGACGTCCTCGAGTCGTGCTCTCGCCGCGATCCGGAGAAGATCCGGTTCGGCTAGATCGGCGAACAGGGAGACGGCGCGCAGCGCGGCGAGCGAATCCGTCACGATTCCGCAGCTCCGCGTGAGGTGGCGTCCCAGCCCTTGAGGTACTCGAGCACCTGACCGACGGCAGCGCCTCCCTCGGCAGCGGCCCACGCGACACGACCGATCGTGCCGGCGCGAACGTCACCGACGGCGAAGATGCCGGGCACGCTGGTCTCGAGCAGGTACGGATCGCGCGACAGTGGCCACCGTGGATGCGACGTGCCGCCGGGATGCAGCTGTGGCCCCGTGAGGATGAAGCCGCGATCGTTGCGGACGACGAGCTCTCCGACGACGTCACTCGCCGGCTTGACGCCGACGAACACGAACACCGCACTGCACGGGATCACGCGCTCGCCGACGCTCGCCTCGGCGAGCTGAGCCTCGCCTCGCAGCTCCTCGATCTGGGCATCGTACGAGACCTCGATCTTCGGCTGGAGCGCGATGGCGTCGAGCAGGTACTGCGCGGCGATCGGCTTGCCGCCGCGCACGAGCACGTGGACCTTGGTCGCGTAGCGCGCGAGCAGCAACGCGGCTTGCATCGCGGAGTTGCCACCACCGACGACGATCACCTCCTTGCCCGCGTAGAGCTTCGCCTCGCCAGTGCCCACCGCGTAGTGGACGCCGGTGCCGTGGAAGCGGTCCGCGCCCTTCGCCGGGAGCCGACCGAACGAGGCTCCGGTGGCGAGCACGATCGCGCTCGCGGTCAGCTCGGTGCCATCGCTGAGCGTCACGATCCGGTAGGGATCCTCGACGCGGATCTCCGCGGCGCCGCGCAGCGACAAGATCTCGGCACCGAGTCGGGTCGCCTGGTCACGCGCGCGGCGGGTCAGATCAGCACCCGCGATGCCGGAGGGAAAGCCGAGGTAGTTCTCGATCCGCGGGCTGGTCGAGGCGAGCCCACCGATCTCGCCCTTCTCGATCACCACGCAGCGCACCCCCTCGGCGGCGCAGAACACCGATGCGGCGAGTCCGGCGGGACCGGCGCCGATGATCACGACGTCGAAGTGCGTGCCGACGAGCTCGGTCTTGAGTCCGACCCGATCGGCAACGCTCTTCAGATCGGGATCGATCGCGGTGGTGCCATCGCCGTAGATCACGACGGGCAAGCGCGCACCCATCGGCAAGCCGGAGAGGATCTCGGTCGCACGCGGATCGCTCTCGACGTCAGCGTAGTGAAATGGAATGCGCTGCCGCGACAGGAAGCTCTGCAGCTCGTGCGTGCGCAGCGACCACGCGGCACCGAGCACCTGGATGCCATCCCACGGCAAGTAGGTCTGCGAGCGCCAGTCACGGAGCAAGTCATCCAGCACCGGGTACAGCCGATCGTCCGGCGGATCCCACGGCTTCTGGAGGTAGTGATCGAGGCCGACCTTGTTGATCGCGTCGATCGCGACCTGGGTGTCGGCGTATGCGGTGAGCAACACCGTGCGAGCGCCGGGTGCGAGCTTGCCGACCTCGGTGAGGACGTCGATGCCCGTGACGTTCGGCATCCGCTGATCGGCGACGACGAGCGCGATCACTTCGCGCTTGTCGACGAGGTCGCGCACGGCCTCGATCGCTTCTGCACCACCACCGGCGCCGATCACCCAGTAGCGATCGGCGTAGCGACGACGGAGATCGCGAACGATCGCCCCAGCCACGGCAGGCTCGTCGTCGACAGCGAGGATCACAGGCTTCTTGGTCATCTCGATCTCCCATGCTTCAGCACGCACATCCGCAGGTTGCCGAACCCCTTGGCCGCCGGAACGTCACCGACGTAGTCGCACGCGAAGTCCTCGGCACCGAGTGCGAGCGCCGCTGCGAACGGCTCGGTCACGAACACTTCACCCTCCGGGGTCACCGGTTCGATGCGAGCCGTGCGCGTGACGTGACTGCCGAAAAACGAGCGCTGCTTGGTGACCGGATCGAGGCAGTCGAACACCGGTCCGACGTGACCGGCGAGTCGCAACCTCATCGGACCGAGCCGGGTATCGAGTGCGCGCATCGCGGCCTGCAGCTTCGAGGCACAGCGCGCGGCCTCACCGGCGGTCGGCAGCACGAGATAGAGTCCATCGCCCCAGGTGTTGCGGATCTCCACCTCGCACTCGTCGAGGACCCGGCCGCATGCACCGAGCACGTAGTCGACGAACGCCGGGACATCGCGCTCGCGCAGCTTCGAGAAGCCCTTGATGTCGCCAAACAGGATCGCCTTGACGTGCATCGGCGAGGCCGGCTTCGCCGCGGGCGGCGCATCGGGCAGATCCGCGCCGTCGGTGATCTGAATGACCTCGGTGGGTAGACCGCGCTTGCGCCAGGTCGCGACGTCGGCGCCGGTGCCGGCGAGACCGCGTGCAGGCTTGCCATCCCAGACGGCGATCTGCACCGCGTGCGTGGCGAGGAAGCCGGCGCGCAACAGCGCGAGGCCCATCGCGAGCTGACCGCCGTACGCGAAGAGCGCGTCGGTATCCTCGGTCGAGGCGTCGAGCGTGCCGTAGGTGATGCTCGAGGCGCGCGCGAGACATGCGTGGAAGCGATCCACCCAGCCGTCACCGGCGCGCGCGACGGAGGTGCGGATGAACTGCTCGGCGTCGAACGGCAACACCGCGTGAAGCTCTGCGCCACGCGCGAGCAGCTGCTCCGCGAACAGGAGGTCGGCGCCCGAGGCGAGAGAACCGAACCCGTAGCCGACGTCGTGGTCTGCGAGCTTGCCCGCGATCTCCGTCGCGATGCGCCGCTCCGACGCTGCGTAAAAGCGATCGCCGATCATGTGACCGGAGAAGTGCACCACCGCCGGTGGCCGCAGCGCGTCGATCAGTTCGAGATCCTCGCCGCGTACCGCACACACGAGTGCGAGCTGCTTGCGCGTGCTCGCGAGCGCCGCGTGATCCCCGGTGTTCGCCTGTCGTGCCGCGGTCAGCAAGTCGCGCGCTTCCGCGGTGCGGCCGAGGACGAGCGCTGCTTCGGCTGCGGTCGCCGCGTGCCAGTACCCGTCGAGTGGATCGGCAGGTGCCTCCGCGGGCATCAACTGGCGGACGCGTTCGGCGAGCTCCTCGGCACGAGTGCGATCGCCGGCGAGCAAGTGCAGCGTCGCGGCATTGATCGCCGGATACGACGCACCGTTCTTGACGTGCAGGGCAGTGTAGCGAGCGGCGGCTTCGCGAGCGAGTCGCACGCGCTGGTCGCCGGTTGCGGCGAGCGCTTCGTCCTTGTAGAGCCGAGCGTCGAGCGCGATCAGCTCGTCGGTGACGAGGCCGATCGTCGACAGGAGCGTGCGTGCTCCGGCCGTGGCACCGCTGCGTGCGAGGGCGAGCACGGCGCGATGACCGAGATCGAGATCGCCGGGATGTGCCTCGAGACCGCGGCGCGCGAGATCGAACGCACCGAGGAAGTCACCGCGGCGCTCGGCGGCGCGAGCTCGTGCCAGCACGTCGGCCGCAGTCATCGCCTCTAATCTACGTCAGCGCGGCGCGCGAAGCTCGGTCTGAGGAGCCCTCGTGCGAACCAGCGTCGCGGACAACCTCTCCAACTCCGTCGGACGACCCGCGGAGATCTTTAGGACGTTGCCGTGAGGGTCGATGATGGCGGAGGTGTTCGCGATCACCTTTCGATAGTCATCGTCCGGACCGACGTTGATCTCGAGCTGACCACGTGTGAAGACCGTACCGGCGACGTAGAACCGACCATCGAAGGGCTGCTTCGTCGGATCCTCGAGCGACGTGATCTCGATCGGCATGCTCGACATCACCCCACACGCATGCGCACTGCGCACGAACGTTCGGCTACCGCACGCCGCGGCGGACTTCA
>JBBQJJ010000086.1:0-25362 GCA_038325805.1 Haliangiales bacterium | reverse complement strand
GGATCGTCGCCGGAGAACGTCACCTCGACGAGGTGCTTGCCGGCGGTGACCTCGATCGACTTCGGCGTGCGGCCACGCGGGACACCATCGATCGTGATGTCGCCCCACGGGTTCGCACCGATCGACAGCTTCGCGGTGCCGGCGACGACGACCGCGGCATCCACCGGTGCGGCCGCATCCGGCTTGACGCGAGCCGCGTCGCGCGGCGGCTCGACCACGTGCGCATCCTCGGGTGGCGCATCGAGCGACGTCGGGACACCTGCATCGAGCCACATCATCGGATCCAGCGTGTCGGGCGGTGCGTCGGGCTCGAACGCGTAGAACGGCGCATCGAGCTTCGGCTGCGCGTCGGGGCGCATCACGCTGTTCTTGCCACGCGAGAAGATGTAGACCGCACCGAAGCCGAGCACGATCGTGCCGAGCGCGCCGAGCACGAGCAGTGGGCGGTTCGGCGGTTCGCGGCCGGGCAGGTTGGGGCGCTCGTCGCGGTGACGTAGCGGCTCGCTGTCGGGGCGCACCGAGCTCATCCGTGGCGGGCGGACCTCGGACTCCGGGAGCCGATCGATCTCCTGTGCCGTCGTGCTGTTCGGCTTGGTGTCATCGAGGCGCGGCGCCCGCATCCTCAGCTTCGACGCGCTCGCGTCGTCATCGTCCTCGCCGGCCATCGGCGTCGGCGGTGGTACCGGGGTCGGGTCGCGGAACGGATCGTCGTCGACCTCGCCGGGCGGGATCGACGGCGAGCTCGCCTGGGTCGACGGCAGCACGTCGACGCCGATCATCGGCGTCTCGCGCGACAACATGTTCTCGAGATCGACGTGGGTCGCGAACGTCTCGGTGCGCGCCCGGGCCTTGCCTCTCGGCTTCGCGTCGCGCTCGATCACCGCGGTGTGCGGAACCTTCGGCGGCTCGAGATCGACGCCCTGCGAGGGTGTGTGGTCGGCGTGCGTCGGCAGCCGGCGCGTCTCGGGTGGGCAATACTTCGCCACCATCGCCGCGATGTCGCGCGGACTCGGGGTCTCGTCGAGGTTGTAGAGGTAGCGCTGGAGCGCGGCGAGCATCTCGCCGGACGAGGCCCACCGCGCGCTCTGGTCGCGCTCGAGCGCGCGCATCACGACGTCATCGAGCTTCGCCGGAATTCCGGGGACCTTGACGCTCGGTGATGCGATCAGCCCATCGGTGACGGCTGCGAGGGTGGCGTCGGCATCCGGCCTCGCGAACAGCCGCGTGCCGACGAGCATCTCCCACAGCAGCACGCCGATTGAGAACAGATCCGTCTGGCCGGTCAGCGGCTCGCGGCGACCTTGTTCGGGCGACATGTACGGGAACGATCCGGTGGGCGCCGCTTGGACGTCGCTGCCCGCATCCACCGCACCGAGCGTCACCGCGATGCCGAAATCGACGAGCTTGACCTCCCCGTCACGCGACAACATCACGTTGCGGGGCGACAGGTCGCGATGGATGACCCCTTCGCCCTTGCGGTGCGCGTAGTCGAGCCCCTCGAGGATCTTGGCCGCGACCCAGGCCGCGATCGCAGGCTCCATCCGCTGGTCCTGGCGGGCGAGAGCCTCGGTGAGCCGGTACAGCGTCGGCCCGTCGATGTACTCCATCGCGATGAAGTAGGTGTCGTCGATGACGCCGAGCTCGTAGACCGGGACGATGTTGCCGTGCGCCAGCCCGACGAGGATCTTGGCCTCGGCGACGAACAGGTCGACGAAGTGGCGCTGCCCCGACAGCTTCGGGTGGATCTGCTTGATGACAAGGGGCTTCTCGAAGCCGCCCGGACCGACAAGCTTCGCGAGGTAGATCTCGGCCATGCCGCCGGTCGCGAGCTTCTCGGTCAGGAAGTACTTGCCGAACGTCGTCGGCAATTCTGTCATCGCCGGCAGAGTATCATGCGGCCGTGGTGGCCTTTCGCGTCCTGGCGCTTGCCACAGTCGCACTGGGCTGTGGAGAGGATCCCGCGCGTGTGCGGCTCGTCCCGGTCGACGTTGGTGGGGAGTGCGGCCGGCCCTCCAATGCGAACCAGCTCGCGATCACCGCGTTCGCCGAGACCGGCGAGGTCAAGCGAGCGGTCGCCCTCGATCGCGCGATCGACCTCGCTGATCTTCCCGCCGAGACCACGCAGCTCGGCGTCGAGATCCTCGTCGGCGGCGGTGCCACCGGCGCTGCAGGCAAGACGCTCCCGTTGGTGTTCGACGAGCTCGCCGACGACGCCGCCATCCCGGTCCTGATGGCACCACCCGGCGGGTTCTGCCCGGTCGGCAAGTTGATCGATGCCCGCGAGCGCCCGCTGATCGCACGCGCCGGGACCGGCGTCCTCGTCGCCGGTGGCGTCGGTCCCGCGGGCCCACTCTCGACAGCCGAGCTGTTCGATCCGGCGACCGCGACGTGGACGGCGATCGAGGTCCCCGAGGCGCTCCGCGATGACACCAACGGTCTCGCCGGCGCGGTGCTCACCACGCTGCCCGATGGCCGCGTCGTGTTGACCGGCGGACCGCGCGGCCTGCTCGCCGTGTTCGATCCACAGACCAAGTCATTCGGCTCGACCTTCGCGATCTCGCCCCAGCGCGCGTTCCACGGCGCCGCCGCCACCTCGAATGGCGTCCTGCTCGTCGGCGGTTGCCAGGGCGTCGACGCGGGCACCTGCAACGCCACGCCGCTGCGCTCGTCGGTGGAGTACCGGCTCGACGGCACGTCGATCATCACCGGCCCGAACCTCGACGAGGCCGCGATCGCCGAGGGTGCCGAGCTGTTCGATACGGGCGGCGTGTTCGTGCTCGCCGGCGGGTTCGGCACGGCAGGGGCGGCGCACCGCTTCACGCTCGAGGATCGCGATGCCGCCGGGCTGGTCGGCGTCGGCGCGCAGCCCACCATGCTCGACGGCGGTGGCGTGCTCACCGCCTTCGCACCCGATCTCGATCCCCCGTCGTCGACCGCGGCGGTCGTCACGCCCGCCGGCACCGTCGTCCCCGTCACCTCCGCCCCGCTGCTGGCTGGCACGCGCTTGATCACCCTCGAGGACGGTCGCGTCGTCGGCTTCGGTGGCGAGACCGGCGTCGACGCGCTCGGTGCCGCGCGCGTGCTCGAGCACGATCCCACCTCCGGACTCTGGGCGTTGCGCGCACCCACCAGCTCTCCGTCACAGCTTGCCCCCGAGGGACGCGCCGGCGATCAACCACCCGTGCTGGTCGCACCATCCGCGGTCCGCCTCGCCGATGGCAGCGTGCTCGTCCTCGGCGGCGAGCCTGCACCGTCGACGAATGCCTGGGTCTATCGACCCTCGCTGGTCGGCGCGAGCTCGGGCAGCGTCACGGCCAGCCCCTCGCTCCTCGCGATCCAGGGCGTCCTCACGCCATCCGATCCAGCCACGCTCGATCGCACCGACGGCACCTGGATCCTCACCGCCGTCGACGACCTCAGCGCGCGTGCGCTGGTGGGTGGACCGAAGTTCGCGCGAGGCTCGATCCGCGCGACCGTCAACGTCGTCGCCGGAGGGCTCGCGCTGATCGCGCAACAGACGGCGCCCGATCGCGCCCTCGTCGCGCACTTGATCCCGGGACAACCGGCGCGCATCGAGCGGCTCGGCGACGGCACGCTGTGCTCCGGGCCCGTCGTCGACCCGTTCCAGAACCCGCTGATCGCGACGCTCGAGGTCGGGGACGGACTGACGCTGCGGATCGGCGACACCCTCGTGCTCGCATGCGATCAGAGCGCTTCGAGCGTGGGTGCGTGGGGTCTTGCCGCGGACGGTGTCGGATCGCAGATCGCCGTCGCCACGGTCACGGTCGCGCGATGAAGCGCCTGCTCGTCCTGCTGCTCCTGAGCATTCCCGCGCGCGCGGACGCGTACGAGTTCTGGTTGCGCTCGCAGACGATCGGCCAAGCGTTCCAGCTCCGCGAGTACGCGCTGGTCGGTCCCGACCTGATCCTCGGCCGCCGTCGCTACACCGAAACGCTGGCGCTCAGGATCTGGGACATCGGCGATCTCGCGAAGCAGCGGCGGATCTCGCGGCTCCCCGAGCGCGGCCTCCGGATCTCGTGGCAGAGCTACCTGCGCGTCGACCACGACTTCGGGTCCTTCGCGAACGGCAGGATCAGGATCGACGACCGTCGCCGTGACGCGCTCGACATCATCCCCGAGCTCGACGAGACGCTGATCAACCTCGACATCCTCTACGGCTACGCCGAGTTCGCCGGCATCGCGGAGGATCGCGTCACGCTGCGCGTCGGTCGCGTGCCGTTCGACGACGGCTGGGGTTCGTCGGCGATGGACGGCGGCTCGATCCGCGTCGAGCTGCCGCAACCGATCGCGATCTCCGCGGCGGCCGGGCTGCGTGTGCGCGCATCGTCTCCGGTCGGGTTGTCATCCTACGAGCTCGACGGCACCGCGGGCGCGGCGTGCAACGAGTACGTCGAGGCCGCGACGCCAGGGACCGGCAGGTGGCAGCTCGTCGACCGCAATCGTCCGATCCAGGGCTCGCGGTTCTCGAGCGACCTCGAGTACTGCCCGCAGCGCGATGCGCTCCAGCCCACCATCGCGGTCTCCGTCGCCACGTCGCGGCTCCGTCACTTCGGCGCCGAGCTCGGGTATCGGCGCACGTGGTCGAGCACCGTCGGCTTGATCGGCCCGCCAGATCGCCTCGACTTCACCGATCAAGGGCTCTATCCGAACGAGCTCGGCCAGGCGCCGTCGTCGGGTGTCAACGAGGAGCGGCTCCACGCGCGCGTCCACGGCGACTGGAAGCGCGGCGACCTCAGCTTCGCACCGTACGCGAACGCCAGGTTCTCGCTGCTGCACGCCGCGATCGATCGCTTCGACACGGGGATCAAGCTCGCGCGCGGCGCACACTCGCTCGAGCCGTCGCTCGAATATTTCCTGCCCACCTTCGACGGTGACTCGATCTTCAACGTGTTCTCGATCGAGCCCACCGTGGACCTGCGCCTGCGTTACCTCCACGACGGCCCGCTGCGCGCCACCGCGAGCGCGTGGGTTCGCAGGTACCTCGACGTCGCCGACGTCGCCGGCGGGTTCGATGCCGGCGTCGAGCGCGCGTTCGCGGCTCGCTGGCGCGCGCGTGTCGATGCGCTGTGGGATGACGGCTATGGTGGCCGGCGGGTCGGTGGCAGTGCCGGCGTCGCGTGGCGCCCCTACAACACGATGTGGCTGCGCGGTCGCGCGATCGTCCTTGGCGTTGCCTCCGATGACGGCGTCGCGGGCTCACGTACGGAGCGCTACGTCACCGCGTCGACGGTCACCGGCATCACGTGGAAGATCGGCGAGACCGCCGCGCTGCACGGCCTCGTCCAGGCCGATCGCGACGAGATCCACGGCACCCAGGTCCGCGGCCTCGCGATCCTCGATCTCGCCTTCATCCCCGAGCCATGACCCGCATCGCGATCGCCATCCTCGTCAGCTTCGCCGCAGTGTTCGCGGTCGGACGATCGCACGGCAACTCACCGGCGGATGACTGGTCGCCGGTGATCTACCCCGAGCAGCGGATGCCACTGACGTTCTCGCACGCGAAGCACCTGACCCGCGGCACGACGTGCACCTCCTGTCATCCCGACGCGACGACCTCGCGCTCCGCGGTCGACAACCTGATCCCGACCGAGCAGCAGTGCCGCGCGTGCCATCCGATCGATCGCAGCAAGCCCGATCACGTCGTCGCTGGTGCGCCGCCCGCGCGCTGCGTCGCATGTCATCCCGGCTTCTCGCCCGAGACCGCGGTCGCGCGCGTCTACCTCACTCCCACACCGTTGAAGTTCTCGCACGCCGCGCACACGAAGCAGTCATGCGCGAGCTGTCACGGCGATCTGTCCAAGGTCGATCTCGCGACCCGCGCCCATCTCCCGACGATGGCGTCGTGTCTGACCTGTCATCGCGAAGGAGCGCAGGAACGCCGCTGCGCGGATTGTCACCTCGCGAGGCTCGGCGGCTTGCTCGACACTGATCTGCCGCAGGGTCGGCTGATCCCGCGGCAGACGGGCCTCGGCGATGCGCACGGTCCGGGGTTCGGCCGAGACCACCGCCAGGAGGCGCGCCAGGTCGATGCGACGTGCACCGCCTGCCACGATCGATCCACCTGCCTCGCGTGTCATCAGGGGGTCAGCAAGCCCGAAGAATTCCATCCCGGGAACTACGTGCTGACGCACGCCGTCGAGGCGCGGCGCGGCACGCCCGATTGCTCCGCCTGTCATCGCGCCCAGTCGTTCTGCGTCGCCTGTCACGAGCGGTCAGGGCTCGGGCTGCGCGGCAATCGCGGGTTCTTCGGGGGAGATCCGTCCACGGCCTTTCATCCCACGGGCTGGGCGTCGCGCGTCGGCGGTAGCAATCGCCACGCCGGTGAAGCGCGGCGGAATATCACCGCGTGCGCGTCGTGTCATCGCGAGAACGATTGTCTCGATTGCCACAGCGCCGAAGCGTCCTCTCTCCGGGCGTCACCGCACCCTCGGGGGTGGCGCGGAAGCGCACGCTGCAAGGCGCTCGATCGCGGCAATCGCAGGATGTGTCTCAAGTGTCACGTCACCCAAGACGAGCTCGGCTGCGATTGGGCAGCGCGCTGAAAGGCGGGGTATCCTGGTGGTCGTGAGACCGGTACTAGGGTTGGTGATTGCGCTATGCGTGCCGGCCTGCCAGGTGGTGTTTCCGCTCGAGGACGCGATCGACAAGGTCCCCCACATCCGCTCGACGGACAACGAGGAGCCCGGCGATGGCGAGTTCCTGTTGCCGCGCTCGGGGATGACCACGTTCGAGTACGACACCACGAACGTGACGCAGCCGCTGGCCGGCGTGTCGTTCGAGAAGCTCAAGCAAGACACCACCGAGAGCGCCGACGTGGTGGTGATGCGTGTCGACACCTTCACGCTCGTGGCCGGCGGGACGTTCAACATCACCGGCGACACGCCGATCTTGATCCTCGCCCGCACCGTCGAGATCGGGGGAACGCTCGACGCGAGCGCGTCCACCGACGGCGTGCGACCGGGTCCCGGTGGAGGTGTTCCCAGCATCGATGGTTTCGGTGCCGGCGGCGGAGGCATTCTCGGTCGGTCGGCGATCCAGACCGGCGGTGGTGGCGGTGGGTTCGGCACGCCCGGTGGCGCGGGCGGCGAGGCGAAGTGCGGCGAGGGTGTTCTCGGCGGCGTTGGCGGTGCGCTGCATGGCGACGACGAGTTGCTCGTTCTCCGCGGCGGTGGCGCCGGCGGATCGGGTGCAGCGCGCTGTCCGGCAATTACTTATCGCGGCGGCCTGGGGGGCGGTGCACTCCAGATCAGCGCCACCGAATCGATCACCATCACGTCGACGGGGCGGATCCGCGCGTCGGGTGGCGGTGGTGGTCTCGGTGCAGGCGGATGCGGCCTGCGGGACGACGCGGGATCGGGCGGGGGTGCAGGAGGTGCGATCTATCTCGACGCACCGCGGATCGCGAATGACGGGGTGATCGAAGCGCATGGCGGTGGTGGCGGGGGCGGTGGGGACGAGACGATAAACGGCGGCAACGGGATGAACGGGACCACCGGTCACTGGGGCAACGAGGTAGCACCGGTCCGGCCCGAGACGACGGCGATGCCGAGCATCGGCGGGACCGGACAGCTCGATAAGGGAACGAACGGCGGCAACGGCGCGCACCGCGATCTGGGAGCGACGGCGGGTGCGACCGGCACCTGTGCGGCCCAGCTGACGTTCAATACCGGCGGTGGCGGCGGTGGGTTCGGACGCATCGTCGTGCGGGTCGCCGGCGAGGTCTCACCCGTCGGGACCATCGAGCCGCCGCCGACGCCGATCAGCTATCCCGGCGGTCGAAACTAGCGACGCGCCGCCCGGGCGGGTCTGCTATACAGCCAAGCCCCATGCGCCACATCTACGCTGACTTCGTCGATCGCGTCGCCAAGCCGATGCGCTATCTCGGCGGCGAGTACGGCAGCGTGATCAAGGAAGGCGACCTCGCGCGCGTCTGCCTCGCGTTCCCCGACGTCTACGACATCGGGATGAGCCACCTCGGCACGAAGATCATCTACTCGCTGCTCAACAAGGATCCGGCGATCGCCTGCGAGCGCGCGTTTGCCCCGTGGCTCGACATGGAAGCCGAGCTCCGCGCCCGCGATCTGCCGCTGGTCTCGCTCGAGACCCAGCGCCCGCTGCACGAGTTCGACGTGATCGGCATCTCGCTGCAATACGAGCTGACGTACACCAACATGCTCACGCTCCTCGATCTCGGCGGCATCCCGCTCCGGTCGGCGGATCGCGCGCCCGATGCCACGCTCGTGCTCGCCGGCGGTCCCGTCGCCTCGCACCCCGAGCCGGTCGCGGCGTTTATCGACGCCGCGTTCGTCGGCGAAGCCGAGGAGCTGCTCCCCGGCGTGGTCAAGGCGTGGGCCGCGCTGCGTCGCGAGATTCGCGCGGGGAAGCGCACGCGCCCCGATGCCCTCGCCGAGCTGGCGTCGAAGTTCCCGCTCTACGTGCCGTCGCTCTACGCCACCGAGGTCGATGCCGACACCGGCATGACCGTGGTCGGTGCGCCGCTCGATCCTCGCGTGCCGGCGCGGGTGTCCCGCGCGATGGTGCGCAACCTCGACGACTATCCGTTCCCGAGCGACACGCCGGTCCCCTACGCCGAGGCCGTGTTCGAGCGTGCGTCGGTCGAGATCGCGCGTGGCTGCACCGAGGGCTGTCGATTCTGCCAGGCCGGCATGATCTACCGGCCGGTCCGCGAGCGGTCGCCGCAGTCGATCGCCGATTCGCTGCTCGGCGGCGTCGACAAGGCCGGCTACGAGGAGACCGGCCTGACCTGCCTGTCGACCGCGGATTTCTCGAGCATCACGCCGCTGGTCAAGTCGCTCGCGGCCGAGCTCCGCAAGCGTGGCGTGTCGATGTCGGTCGCGTCGCTGCGCGCGTACGGGCTCAACGAGGATCTGCTCGACGAGCTCGCGTTGACGCGGATCAGCGGCCTGACGTTCGCGCCTGAAGCCGGCACGCAGCGGATGCGCGACGTGGTGAACAAGAACGTCACCGAGGCGCATATCGAGGAGAGCTCGCGCCGCGTGTTCTCGCGCGGCTGGCACCGCCTCAAGCTGTACTTCATGATCGGCCTCCCCACCGAGGAGGATGACGACGTGCGCGGCATCGTCGAGACCGGCCGGCGCATGCTGAAGATCGGCCGCAGCGTCCTGCGTGGCAAGCAGCCCGAGGTCACGGTCAGCGTCAGCTCGCACGTGCCCAAGCCGCACACGCCGCTGCAGTGGGCGGCGCAGGATCCGGAGGACGAGATCCGGCGCAAGCAGCAGCTGCTGCGGCACTCCAATCGCGATCGCAGCGTGCGGCTCAAGCATCACCACAGCGGCATCTCGTTCGTCGAGGGCATCCTCGCGCGTGGCGATCGCCGGCTGTCCGCCGTGATCGAGAGCGTGTGGCGCGCCGGTGCGCGGTTCGATGGCTGGGACGAGGCGTTCGATCACGAGAAGTGGACCGCCGCGATCGCGCAGCACGGAGTCGACGTGCCGTCGTATCTCGGCACGCGCCCGGTGACGGCGCGGCTGCCGTGGGATCACATCGACGTCGGGCTCGAGGATGGCTTTCTGCTGAGCGAGTACCGCAAGGCCGTGAAGCATCGGGCGAGCCCGCCGTGCGGCAAGGTCGCGGGGATGTTGATCCACCACACCAACCTCGCCGATGCGCAGCCCGACAAGCGCAAGCTGGTTTGCTATGACTGCGGCGTCGCGTGCGATCTGACGAAGATGCGCGAGGACCGCCTGGTCGCGCTGCGCGTCCTCGGTGCGAGCGAGCGACCGGCGCGCGAGCAGGCGAAGATCGATGCAGCGGGTGATGTCGCCACGCTGGACATCTCCGAGCGCGGTGGCGGTTCGCCGGCCGAGCTCGATCAGGCTCGGGGCGCGCGCGACCTCGGCCGCACCTCTCCCACCCCCAACCTCCACGCGACCTCGCCCCTCGATCCGAACAAGCGCGAGACCGAGCGGGCCGAGCGCGTGCGGCTCAACGGCTACTCGGGCTCCGGCACACCGTACGCGACGTATCGCCTCAAGTTCGCGAAGGTGGGGCGCGCTGCGTTCCTCGGGCACCTCGATCTGGTGAGGCTGCTGTCGCGCAGCTTCCGGCGTGCGGATCTGCCGCTGGCGACGACGCGCGGGTTCTCACCGAAACCGCGGCTCACCTTCGGGCCGGCGCTCGGTCTCGGCATCCCGTCGCTCGGCGAGCTCTGCGATGTCGATATCGATCATTGCGTGCCCGGCAAGCACGCGTGGGAGATCGAGGAGGGCGACGTCCGCGTCGAGCTGGAGGCGAGCGAGGTGTTCGAGCGGCTCGCGGCGGTGTGCCCGCCGGGCATCGAGCTGGCGAGCTGCGAGATGGTGCGGCTCAACGGTCACCCGTTGGTGCTCGCGAACAAGGTCGCGCCGGTGCCCGGGCTCGGCAAGGCGATCGACGCCGTCGACGTGATCGTGCGTCCCGCGCCCGACGGCATGGTGTTCGATCACGCGCGGTTGTCGCGGATCGCGGCGGCGTTCCTCGCGAAGACCACGGCGATCGTGATGCGCGGCGACAAGCAAGTCGACGTCCGCGTCCTGGTGCACGACGTCGACGTGATCGCCGACGAGGCAGCCGCGAAGCTGTCCGCGGCGCTCGACTGGCCGGAGGGTCCGATGATGCGCGTCCAGGTGTCGGCGACCTCGGACGGGTCGGCGAAGCCTACCGAGGTGGCGAAGGCGCTCGGGATCTGGGGACCCGAGGATCCGAGGGCGGAGCACGCCTTGCTGGCGCGGCTCGGGGTGGTGAAGGCGGCAGAACGCGGCCAAGTGCCCCGGAGGGTTGCCTCCCTGCCCATCATTGCCGACGCTTGACGATTCTCCACGTGACGGATCGTCAGACTCAGCCGTTATGACTGTGATGTGGATCGTCTAGTCAGCGTGGTGGTGGCGTTTGCGCTCTCGGCGTGCTCGCTCGGGATCTCGGCTCCTGCCGCCAATCGCAGGCGCAACGAGCTGCCGGACTGCGATACCAGCAAGGGGTTGGTGGCCCTCGATTCGCTTGCCGCGATCGGGCTCGGCGTTGGTGGGTTAGCGGCGCTCGGCGACGACCAAGGGATAGGCGCGGTCGCGCTGGTCGGTGCGGCGCTGTTCACCGCGGCGGCGCTGCACGGTTCCGGCAATGCCGACAAGTGCCGCGCCGCGATCGCGACCTACGGCTTCGAGATGTCGGGCCAGCCGACGCTGGAGGTCCGCCGCACGCCGAAGCAGCCGCGGCCGGAGCCCGAGCGCAAGCCCGAGCGCGAGCCCGAGGAACAACCGGAGGCGCCGGTGGTCAAGTCCACGGTAGAGCTGCCGAAGCCCGCACCTGTGGAGCCGGAGCCGGCAGGGCCGCCCAAGACCAAGCCCGAGCCCGGAACGCGCGATTGGTCGCAGTTCTGGCGGGAGGTGCCGTGATGCATCGCCAGGGTCTTGGCTCGTGGGCGGGTGCTCTCTGCTTGTCACTGTTGATCAGCAGCCACGCGGTTGCGGACGACGAGATCGTGCGCGGTAGCGTGGTGAAGGTCGAGGCAACGGAGATCTACGTCAACCTCGGGAAAGATCGCGCGGTCGTCGACGGCGCGCCGATCCGGATCAAGCGGCCGGTCAAGCTCTCGCACCCGATCACGCGGCAGCCGATCGAGGACTGGATCCCGGTCGGCAGCGCGATCGTCACCCAGGCCGGCGGGCAGCTGTCGCGTGCGGTGGTCGGAGCGCTGATCGACGAGATCAAGGTCGGCGATGTCGCGGAGGTGTTCATCGATCGGCCGGATCGCTCCACGCCCACGCCCCCCACGTCCGTCCCGGTTCCTCCGCAACCAAACGCACCGCAGGTGGATCCGTCCACAACGGCGGTGCTGACGGCGTTCGCGCAGCAGACCGGGCAGGGCATCGATGCGCGGATCGCCACCTGGGAGGGCTTCTTGTCGAAGCATCCCGAGTCGCCGCACGTCGTCGCGATCCGGCGAGACGTCGAGGTGCTGGTCGCGCTGCGCGATCAGATGCGGCCGAGATCCGGTGTGGACGCGAGCTCGGTCGCGGTCACGCTCGCGCACACATCGCCTACGAGTGCGCGCGTCGGAGCCGCGGTCCCGTTGGTGTTCGTGCTCGATCAACCCGATTCGGTCGCGGTGGCGTACCTGCATTACCGGGTCGCCTCGGAGCGGACGTATCGGCGTGTGCTGCTGACGCGCGAGCACGAGATCTACCTGCGCGGCGCGATCCCGACGGCCTCGATCGCGGCACCCGGCGTCGATTACTTCATCGAAGTCTCCACGCCCGCCGGCGGGTCTGGCTTGGCGCTAGGTACGCCGAGCGCACCGATCCACATCGCCATCAAGCCACCCTCGGAGATCAGCGATCGCTTTGGTCCCGCGCCCGGCCGCTCCGCCGTGCGGATCACCGGCGAGTACCTCGACTTCGCCACGTTCGAACCGCGCAGCGGCACGCGCACGGATAGCGTCGTCAACGCGAACGTCGACTTCACCTATCGGATCGATCGGCTGGTCCAGAGCATCGGCGTCGGCTACGGCGTGATCGTCGGACGAGGTGGCTTCGCCGATCGCGAGTTCACGAGCATGGACCCGGTGCCCAAGTCGGCGTTCCAGTTCGGCTACGCAGATCTCGAGCTCGCGCTCAACGACAAGGACGTCCGCGTCTCGGCCGGCGGCAAGCTGATCGCCGGCGTCGGACGCGACGGCTTCGGGCTCGGCGTCGAAGGTCGGTTCCGGATCGGTAATCGCGACGGAGCGAACCTCCAGTTCATCGCGAACTCGATCGAGCAGCTCGGCTTCGTCACAGACATCAAGTTCGGAGCGCGGCCTGCCTCGGATCTCGGCTTCGCGGTGTCGGTAGGCGCCACCGATCAACCGAACAACGGCGACGTCGCGGTCAAGCTCGGCACCGAGCTCGAGTACTTCGCGTCGCCAAACATCTCGCTGCTGCTGCGCGGCTCCTGGCAGGGCAGGACCGCCCAGCACGGAGGCATCGGCGGCGGCGCCGGTGTGGGGGTCACGTGGTGAGGACTGTCATGAAATCGATCATCGTCCTGCTCGCGCTGGTCGGCGTTGCCGAAGCAGCACCTTTCATGGTCCGCCACGTCGCGCCTGCGATGGCTGTCGCCGCCGAGCCGCTCGAGCTGACGGCGACCACATCGATCGCGGCACCCTCGCTGAGGGTTCACTACCGAACGTCGGGCACCGCACCGTTCACCGCCGCCGAGCTCGTGCGCAAGGGTGACACCACGTGGGTCGTCGTGGTGCCGGCCACCGCCGTCGCCGCGCCCGGCCTCGAGTATTACCTCGAGGCTGAGAATCAGCCGGTGTTTGCCGGGCCGCAGTGGCCCCACGCGATCACGGTCAACGCCTCGGATGGGGACGAGCGCCGTACACGCGAGCTCGTGACCAACAAGAACCGTCGCTCCCGCCTGCACACCTCGGGCGAGTGGATCGATTACGGCACGCGCAAGCAGGACGGCGTCAACCTCGAGGATCGCTACTACCGGATCGACGCCGACTTCTCGTACCGGCTGCTCGCGTACCCGCTCGAGGAGATCAAGGTCGGGTACACGCGCCTGATCGGCGATACACAGGCGGATCAGTTCATGTGCGCCGGCACCGCACCGTGCACCGTGGAGGCCGGCTACAAGGTGGCCGGCTGGTTCGAGCTCGGCATCGCGCCCGCGGAAGGATTTCGGCTCGATGCCCGCGCAGCGGTGATGGCCACCGCGGAGGGGTTCGCGGTCGGCGGCCGACTCGAGGCACGGCTCGGCGAGCGCGAGGGCAACCACGTCGCCACGGGTGTCGAGTACATGGCCGATGTCGGCACGGCCGGGTTCTTTCGGCTCGGTTGGGGCACGGTGCCGTCGCTGCCGATGTCGGCCACGGTCGAGGTCACGAACATGCCGCTGTCGACGCGCGATACGGGCGTCCGGTTGGTCTACGACGTCGCGCGCGATGTCGGCGGTGGCTTCCGGATCGGCGCACGCGTCGGGTACGCGGCACGCACGCAACAGGTCGCGGGTTTTACCGGTGGCGGCAACCTGACGGTGGATTTCTAGGAGGATGGCGATGCGCTCCATGGTCATGCTCTTGACGATCGGGATGCTGCGGGTTGCCGCGGCAGAGCCGGTCGTCCTCGCCGTCGACAAGACGGTGATCTACGTCGAGCTCGGCGCGCGGGATGGCGTCGGCGCCGGCACCGAGCTCGAGCTGCTGCACGAGGTCACGGTCAAGGATCCGCGCACCGGGCGGACACTGCGCGATCATTTCGCGCTCGGCACGATGACGGTCCATCGGAGCGGCGACAAGGTCAGCGTCGCCGCCACCGACCCCGATCTCGCGAAGCGCGTGATCGCCGGCGATCGCGTGCGCATAGTGTCGCCGCTCAAGAAGTTCGCCGATCCGTGGGCCGAGCACGTCGCCGCGAGCAAGAGTGCGGCACCCATCGTGGTGATCGCTCCTTCCTTGCCGGGCAAGGCTGAAATCGATCATACAGCGCTCGTGCGCACCGCGTGGCTGGAGACGCTCGGCACGCCGCCCGAGCACCGCATCGACCGCTGGCTCGCGTTGCTCAAGTCCGACCCGGTGGGACCGTATCGCGCGGCGGTGCAGGCCGAGATCACGAGCCTCAAGACGCAGATCGCACAACGCGATGCCGCGCTCGCGAAGGCGCGCAGCTCGAACGCGAACGATCTCGCGCCACGGATTCAGCGGCTCGCGGCTGCGCTGGCACCGAACGCTCCGGAAGCAGTGCTGGTGGCGGCGCCGATCGAGCGCGCGGTCCCCGGCAAGGCGATCCACCTAGGCTTCTTGATCAAGGCACCGCAGGCGTTCACCGAGGCGTATGCCTACGCGAAGGCACCGGGCGACCCGGGCTTCAAGCGCATCCCGCTCGCTCGCGATGGCGATGCGTATCTGCGCGGCGCGATCGAGGCAGCGCAGGTGCGTGGACCTCGGATCGAATGGTACGTCGAGGTGGTCGACGTCTCGGGTGAGGTGGAGAGTGCGATCGGTTCGAGCACGGCGCCACGCGTGATCGCGATCGACGACGACGTGCGCGAGGCGCCGATCGAGTCCGGGCGGTCGCATATCGACGCGCACGTCGACTACGTCGACTTCGACGGCAAGTTCAACAAGGGCTTCGACGAGTACTACCTGGCCGAGGCGGACTTCACGTATCGGTTCGGCAAACCGGTGTACGCGGTGCGGCTTGGCTTCGGCACGCTGTCGGGCGAGGGCGGACCGAAGGACGTGATCGACGAGGGCAACGACTGCATGGACGGCAGCGGGCAGTTCCGCTGTCGCAAGGTGACGTTCTCGTACGTCTACACCGAGCTCGAGTTTCGGCTCCGGCCGAACGTCGCCCTCATGCTGCGCCCGCAAGCCGGACTGTTGACCACGGATCGCGTGGCGGGCTCGAAGCAGGATCGCTGCACGGGTGCGGATATCGCGGGATGCGAGTTCCTCACCGGCGTTGGCTTCCGGGCGCGGCTACGGCTCGGCGAGGAGCAGGGGACGAACCTCGTGATCGGCGTCGGCTTCACCCAGGAGATCGGGACTCTCCTCGAAGCCGCCTACCACTGGCTTCCCAAACCGAAGATCCCGATCCAGCTGACCGTGCAGGTCACCGACATGCCGGTGCCCGAGAACTTCGGCGTCCGGTTGATCGGCGATGTCGGTTATCGGTCGCTGTCCTGGTTTTACCCGTCGCTCCGCTTGTCGTATCAGGCGCGCGACATCGACCACGCCGGCGTCTCGGGTGGCCTCGCGATGAACTTCGACTGGTGAGAATGCCCATGATCAAGCTCACCTCACTCCTGTTGCTTCTCCTCGCGTCGACGGCCTTCGCCGACGATCAGCCACCCGGGCAACCCCCTCCCGGTCCGGCGCCCGTCGTGCCGGGCAACGCACCGCCACCGTCGGGCGCTCGCTCGTTGGTGGTCCACGTGCCGCCACTCACCGCGGATCCGGGCACCGCGATCGAGCTATCCGCGATGATCGACGCACCGTTCGCCGAGACGCTCGACGTCCAGTGGCGCCCCGTCGGCGAAGCCGCGTGGCACGAGGCACCGTTCGAGCGCAGCTCTGCCGGCGGCTGGTACGCGAGCATTCCCGGGTCGAAGAAACCTGTCGAGTACTTCATCCGTGGGCGCGATGCCTCGGGTGCCGAGATCGCGCACTTCGCATCGGCGGCGGCACCGCACACGGTGCGCGTCGATCCCACGATCGTCGATCGGCTGGAGACGCTCGATCGCGAGCGGCTCGGCGGTCACCAGAACCAGATCATGCTCGACATCACCGGGCACAACTTCGGCAACCGCTTCGAGCTCGAGGACCACTTCGTGCGCGGCGAGCTCGCGTTCACGCACCGGCTGTGGCGCGTGCTGCACCACATCTCGTTCGGGTTCGGCTCGATCAGCGGCAAGACGCCGGTGGTGTCGGAGGTCGCCGGCGACGTCGAGGCCAAGGCGCTGCGCTATGGCTACGGCGAGGTCCGCGTGCGTCCGCATGCCTCGATCTTCCTCGATGCGCGCGCTTCCCTCGGCGTCAGTCGCGAGGGCTTCGATCAGGGGCTGCGCGGTCAGATCACGTTCGGCAAGCCGTGGCGGTCCTGCGTGCAGGTTGGCGCAGAGACGCTCGGCGATGTCGGGGCGACCGGCTGGGTGCGCCTGCAATGGGACACCGCGCCGCCGTTGCTGATGGGGGCCTCGATCGTGAGGACCGATCTCCCGGGCTCCGCGATCGACTCCTCCGGGCTCTACCTCGCGTACGACGTCGCGTACTCCATCGCCAACACGTTCACGCTGAAGGCGCAGATCTCGTACGGCTCGCGCGACGGGGCGTCGCACCTGGGCGGCGGCGTCGGCACCGGCGTCGACTGGTAACGCCCCGTCGACGACGTATCGCTAAGCGCGCGAATGCCACGCCGAGATAGCCACGGTAATTGGTCTTCCGGGCACAACCACTAGCGGGAACGCCCGGCGATCTCGTTGTTGTGGCGAGGTCAACCCGATCCCTCGGTGGTCTCGCCGCCCTGGGTCATCTGGGAACATCACCGTTCGTCGACGACGCATCGCGAAGAGCATTCCGCGAGCACCCAGATAGACACGGGGGCCGCACGGAGGGAATGTTCTCCCGGGCACAACCACCAGGGAGAACGCGATCTCGTCGGTCTTGTAGCGAGAACTACCCGATCCCACGGTGCGACCTCCGTCTCGCCGTGACCCAGATGACACGGGGGAGCATCGCGGACGTTGCGGGGCGTCCGCGCCGGCGTCGACTGGGTACCGTCCCGAGGGACGCAACTCACTCGCGGATCATGAACTGATGGATCTTGCCGGTCGGTGCGCGGAACATCGTCGCGTGTAGCGTCTTGGTCGCGAACACGAGGTCCAGCGACGTCGCTTCCTGGTTGCCGCGCTCCCACCGCTTGTCGAGTTGCACGCGGACCTCCCCGAGCGGGCGCAACTGTGCAGCGGCTTCAGCGACGCGGGTGTCGGTCCAGAACGCGCTGAGGTCCTCTCCGAGCTTGCTGCGATCGATCGTGCCGGACTGGAGCTCGCGCACGAGCGTCATCGCCGTGGCCTCGGCCGACGGACCCGGGATCAACGGGATGTCGTTCGGCCGAGCGAGCACGAGCCCGACGAGGGCGTCCTGGAGATCCGCTGCGTCGGCGTGGAAGTCGTTCGCGAGCACGATCACCGCGGCGCGGATCCGCGGCACGAAGGTGTTGTACGACTGAAAGCCTTCGACAGCACCCGTGTGTTGGAGGACGAGCTCGCCGTTCCGGATCCGCGTCCCGAGCCCGCAGCCGTACAGGATCTCGCGGCCGTCGGAGGTCTTGTGTGGCGCGCTCATCGCGCGCTTCGCAGCATCGTCGAGCAGCGTCCCGCTCGCGAACGCGAGGTCCCACTTCGCGAGGTCCGCCGCCGAGGCCCACACGTTCGCCGCACCGAGCAGCCAGCCCGCCGCTTCTGGTCGGCGCACCTCGGGCTTGCCGAGCATGAACGCGTCGTGACCGCTCGCTGCTCCGGTGGGTGGGGTGCCGTACTGCGAGTGCGTCATGCCCACCGGCTTGAACACGCGCTGGTCGAGCAGCTGCCCCATGGTCAGGCCCGAGACCTTCTCGGCGACGCGTCCGAGGATCGTGTAACCGGTGTTGCTGTACGACTGGCGCGCGCGGGGCTCGAAGTCGAGTGGCAATCCGCCGTACCGCGCGATCAAGACATCGGGATCGATCGGGTTCTCGAAGCGCGTGTCCGTGTAGTCGAGCGGGTAGTAGTCGCGATAGCCGCTCATGTGAGCGCCGAGGTCGTCGAGGGTGATGTCCGCAGCTCGGACGAGGTTCGGGTAGTACTTCGAGACCGGATCGCTCAGCTTGAGCTTGCCGTCGGTGGCGAGCAGCATGACGACGCCGCAGGTCAGCTGTTTGCCGACGCTACCGACGTGAAACGCGGTGTCGGGGCCGATCGGATCCTGGGTGCCGAGCTGCTTGGTGCCGTAGCCCTTCGCGAACACGGTCGCGCCCTCGTGGACGACCACGACCGACAGTCCGACGAGCCCTCGCTTCTTGACCTCGCTCGCCAGCCACGCATCGATCGCCGCGGGATCGAGCTTGCTGGGCGCGGTCGGTCCGGTGTCCTTCGGCTTCGCTGGGGCGGGTGTTCGACAGGCTGCGAGTGCAGCGAGCACGACGACGGTGCGCATGCGCGCGACTGTACGCCAGCCCAGCGATCAGTGCTTCGCTGGGCGGAACGGCAACTTGAACGTGACGTCGCTGTTCCCCGGTGGTTTCGGGAACGGGATCCGCGCGATGACGTTGGCGATGCAGGTGACGAGAGCTTCGTTGCCCTCCACCGACACCAGATCGTAGGCCCTCCCAGTGGGTCCGATCGTGAACCTCAGCACCGCCGTCGTCTCGAGCTTCGGATCGCGCGGAAGCTCCGTGACGTAACAACTCTCCATCGAGCTGCGATACGCGCGCAGCGTGGCGGTGAGGTTGGCGTTGTCGAGTGGGTGCTCGAGGCTTGGTGGCGCTGGATCGGTGGGGGGCCCGCCGCGAGTTGGCTCGAGCGTCTCGTCGATCACCTCGTAGACCGTGCGAGGGGGCGTTGCCTCGACAGGTGGGGTGGGAGCGCTGCCTCCTTGGTGCGTACGCATGAAGGGCAGAACCTTGGTGAGGACTTGGTCGGTGAGCGAGGCCTCGAGGCAGGTCAGGGCGATCGCATCCAGATCCTTCAAGGGGGTCTTGGTCGACAGCGGGACAGACGCACCGCCCTTCGTGAACGCGGCGATGCCATCGCTCGAGGTTGGGGTCACCGCGAGCTGGAAGTGGCAGGCGACGCGTCCCTGCTCGACATCGAGCGATGCGAGGTCGATGTCGAGGACCAGCGTCCTTGGACCGGTCGCGTCGTCCGACGTGGGATCGAAGATCGTGCGGACGTCCGGTGCGCTGTTCGCGATGATCGCGGCGAGCCGGGGGCGGATCGCCGTGCGAAAGCCGTCGGACATCCCCTCGCCGTGGAGCTCGCCGATCACGAGCGTGATCCCGTCATCCGGCACGGTTGGCTTCCTCAGCGCGACATAGCCGATCGAGCCGGTGATCGCGATCGCTGCGCCGAGCACCATCCACAACGTGCGCGAGCGTCGGACCGGTGCCGGTGCCGTGGCCTCGATGATCGACGCCGTTGCCGCTGTCTCCGTCGAACCGCCCCGAGGTGGACCGCGGCGATCGTCGCTCGACGCACGGCGATCGTTGGTACGTCGATCATCCGCCGACTTCGGCGCCATCGCATGGCCCACCGCCGTGGACGCGTGCTCGACCGCAACCACGGCAGCGGTCGTGGATGGAGGAGGGGTGTCAGCGGCCGGAGCCATCGCCGCGGCATGACCGAGCGCGGTGGAGGCGGAGTCAGGATCGGACCGTGGCGCCGGTGTGCTCGTCGCGTTCGTCGCTGCCGCAGGATCGACGAGCGCTTCCGGCGTATACGTCGGGTCGAGCGCGACATTCACGGCATGCGCGGTCTCGAGACCCTGGGGCAGCGCCTCGGAGATCCGTACGAGCTCGGCGACCACACCGTCGGCGGTGGCTGGACGATCCCCGGGCTTCTTCGCGAGGAGTGCGAGGATCAGCCGCTCGATGTCCTGCGGGATGTTGGGCGTGAACGAGCTCGGCTTCGGCGGTGCGGTCAGCAGGTGCGCGCCGATGATGTCGCCGCTGCCCTCGCCGACGAACGGCACGCGACCACACATCAACTCGAACAGCATGCAGCCGAGCGAGTACAGATCGGCACGCGAGTCGACCGCGCCCGCGCCGCGACACTGCTCCGGGGACATGTAGTTCGGCGTTCCCATGATCACCCCGGTGGATGTCTTCATCGGGCCGGCAGCCTCGGTGGCGAGCTTCGCGATGCCGAAGTCGAGCAGCTTGATGCGCTCGCCGCCGGTGACCTCGGGATCGGGGACGACGAACACGTTGTCGGGCTTGAGATCGCGATGGACGATGCCGGCCTTGTGGGCCGCGGAGAGCGTGCCAGCGATCTGTCGCACGATCGTCAGCGCCGCAGCGACGGTGAAGCGGTGCTTGCGGCGGATCCGGGCACCCAGCGATTCGCCCTGGCAGAGCTCCATGACGATGAACGCGCAACCCGAGGCGTCCTTGCCGTAGTCGTAGATCTCGACGATGCCCGGGTGTTCGATCGCCGTCGCGGCGCGCGCCTCGTTGAAGAACCGCCCGACGATGTCCTGATCCTGGGAGTACTTCGCGAGCAGGACCTTGACCGCCGCCTCGCGGCCGAGCAGCGTGTGCGTCCCGACGAACACGGCGCCCATCCCACCGCGGCCGAGCTCTCGCTCGAGGCGATAGTTCCCGAGCGTGGTCCCCAGCATCGCACCACGGTATATCTCCACCCCTGTGGCGATCAATCTGTCGGTCAACCTCAACAAGGTCGCGCTGCTCCGCAACTCGCGCGGCGGCACCAATCCCTCACCGAAGGTCGCAGGCATCACGTGTCTCGACAACGGCGCCTACGGCCTGACGCTGCACTGGCGCCACGACAACCGCCATACCCGCCTCGAGGACGTCCGCAGCCTGCGCGCGTTGTGCGAGCAACGCGGCGCCGAGTTCAACCTCGAGGGTGATCAACGCGAAGAGCTGATCGCGATCGCCGAGGAGCTACGCGTCACGCAGTTCACGCTGGTGCCGGTCAAGCCGGGCGAGATCACGAGCGACCACGGCTGGGACCTGCCGAGCCAGCACGACGTCGTCGCGCCGATCGTCGCGCGCCTCAAGGCCAAGCGCATTCGCACGGCGATCTTCGTCGATCCGAATCCCGAGATGATGCCCGCCGTCGCGGCGACGGGCGTCGATCGCGTCGAGATCTATACCGAGCCGTATGCCGCGGCGTGGGGGACCCCAGAGCTCAAGATCGAGCTCGAGCGTTTCAAGGCCACCGCGAGCGCCGCCGTCGCTGCGGGCCTGAAGGTCAACGCAGGTCACGATCTCGATCTCCGCAACATGCCGCTCGTCGCGCGCACGATTCCCGAGCTCGACGAGGTCTCGATCGGTCACGCGCTGCTCTGCGATGCGCTGTACCTCGGGCTCGCCGAGTCGGTTCGCCGCTACGTGCGCGTCTGCAAGGGCGAGGCGGTCGATGCACCGGTGACTCGCTGATGGGTCCGACTTCGCCACCTCATCCGCGCGAGGCCGCTTGAGGTTGACCTGTCGTGGACTCTGCGTTGTCGCGCTCGTGATCTCGTGCGGGCCGCCGCACGTGTTTCACAAGGATCCCGAGCGAGGCTGCGCGGACATCTCACTCGCGGGGCAAGAAGACGTCGCCGCCGCGGCGGGTTGTCGCGAGCTCGCGTCGATCACGCTGCGCACCGGCATGGCGCTCGAGCTCAAGGCGCTAGGCCGCCTCGAAGTCATCAAAGGTGATCTAGTCGTCGGTCCGAGCGTCGGCTTCTCCGAGCTCTCGCTCCCGCGTCTCCGCCAGGCGGGGGCGATCAAGATCGTCGCGAACGGCGACCTGCACGGCATCTACCTGCCGGCACTCGAGCACGTCGGATCGTTGGAGATCGACGGCAACCACGCGCTGTCCTCGATCTCGGCGCCGAAGCTCGCCGCGGTCGACGGTGCGTTCGAGGTCACGGACAACGCGTCGCTCGAGGTGCTCGACGTCACCGCGCTCGCGAAGACCGGCAGCACGCGGGTCGACGGTAATCCCAAGCTGACGCTGATCGAGAGCCAGTTGCCGAGCCTCGCACCGCCCACACCAACGCCCGAGGTCACGCCGCCGCCGAGCGAGTGAGCGTCGGCGTGCCGTCCGGTAGACGGACCTCCGTCCGGTGGACGGACATCGGTCGCCTGCGTTGCGCAACAATGCGCAGTTAGCTCGATTTACCTCAACCCCGGTGAGGGGATGTGCACGAGGTTGCACGATGGCGGTTGCCACTGGCGACGAGTGCTGTCCGGATCCCGGACAAGGGTGGAGTCCCGCGCCGACACTCCGACGTCTGGGTCGAGCTCGGCGGAGCTGCCACGATCTCTTGGGGCGTGACGTCGTGGCCTTGCCGACGCAAGTGCTTGAACCGCCCAGAAAAAACCAGCTCGCAAACGGTAGCCAAACGGTAGTCGACAGTAGCCCTGCACCGTAAGCTGGCGGCCATGACGATCGACGTGCTCGAGCTGGCCGGCTCGCTTCACTACCTGGACGATCTGGAACCCGCACCCACCGGCAAATCGAACGGGCACACCAACGGTCATGTGCTCGCGACGCCGCGCGGCGATCGGATGGGCAATGTCACGATGGCGCCGATCATGGCGGCGCAGGGCGGCCCGTCGGTGTGGCCGCTGGTCAACGCGTATCGTGTGCGCGGTCACCTGCAGGCGCAGCTCGATCCGCTCGGCCTGCTCGAGACGGCCGACAACCCCGAGCTCCATCCCGCGATGTGGGGCTTCACGGCCGCGGATCTCGATCGCGTGATCGAGCCCACCGGTGTGCACGGGTTACAGCGCGCCACGCTCAGCGAGCTGATCACGCACCTCGGCAAGGTCTACGCCGGCTCGGTCGGCCTCGAGTTCATGCACATCTCGTCGCCGAGTCGCCGGTCGTGGCTCGCCGAGCACATGGAAACCACGCAGCTGGTCCCCGACAAGGCGACACGCATGCGGATGCTCGAGCTGCTGGTCAACTCCGAGCAGTTCGAGCGGTTCTGTCATACCAAGTACCCCGGCACCAAGCGGTTCTCTCTCGAGGGCAGCGAGAGCTTGATCGCCGCGCTCGATCTCGTGCTCACGCACGGCGCGCGCTGCGGTGCGATCGAAGCGGTGCTCGGCATGGCCCACCGCGGTCGGCTCACCACGATCGATCAGATCGTCGGTCGCCCGGCGCGCGAGCTGTTCGCGCACTTCGAGGACATCGAGCCCGAGAAGGCGATGGGTGGCGGCGACGTCAAGTACCACCTCGGGTTCTCGACGGATCGCGTCGACCCGAATGGCAACCACATGCACGTCTCGCTGTGCTTCAACCCGAGCCACCTCGAGGCGGTCGACCCCGTCGTCTGTGGTCGCGTGCGCGCGAAGCAGATCCGCCACGGCGACTTCGAGCACCGCAAGGTGATCGGCATCCTCGTCCATGGCGATGCCGCGTTCGCGGGGCAGGGCCTCGTCCCCGAGACGCTGCAGCTCTCGGGGCTCCCGGGGTATCGCACCGGCGGCACGGTCCACGTGATCGTCAACAACCAGGTCGGCTTCACCGCGTCGCCCGCCGAGCAGCGCTCCACGCCGTACTGCACGGACGTCGCGAAGATGCTCGAGTGCCCGATCTGGCACGTCAACGGCGAGGATGCCGACGCGCTCGCCCGTGTCGTCGAGATTGCTTGCGATTACCGCGTGCGGTTCCAGTCCGACGTCGTGATCGACGTCTACTGCTACCGCAAGTACGGCCACAACGAGAACGACGAGCCGTCGTTCACGCAGCCGCTGATGTACGAGCGGATCAAGAACAAGCAGTCACCCGTCGAGGTCTACGCGGAGAAGCTGGTCGCCGAGGGCGTGGTCACCGTCGACGATGTCACCGCGATCACGCGCCGTCGCGTCGGCGAGCTCGACCTCGAGCTCCAGGCGGCGAAGAGCAGCAAGGAGCGTCCCGCGGGCAACGCGATGGCCGGCATGTGGCGCGGCTATCACGGTGGCATCGCGAAGGCTCCCGAGGATGCGGAGACCAAGGTCACCAAGGAGAAGCTCGCCGCGATCGCGCACTCGATCACCGAGTTGCCGCAGGGCTTCACGGCGCATCCGAAGATCCTGCGCCTCCTCGAGCAACGCGCACAGATGGGGCGCGGCGAGCGGCCGATCGACTGGGGCATGGGCGAGCTGCTCGCCTACGGCACGCTGCTCAGCCAGGGGATCGATTTTCGGTTCAGCGGTCAGGACTGCGCACGCGGCACGTTCAGCCACCGCCACGCGATCGTCGCCGACGTCGTCACCGGCCGCGAGCACCTGACGCTCGGCCATCTCGACCAGGAGCAGGGCCGTTGCCGGATCTTCGACTCGTTCCTCTCCGAGGCCGGCGTGATGGGCTTCGAGTTCGGCTACTCGCTCGACTACCCCGACGCCCTGGTGATGTGGGAAGCGCAGTTCGGCGACTTCGCGAACGGCGCGCAGGTGATCATCGATCAGTTCATCACCTCGTCGGAGGACAAGTGGCACCGGCTGTCGGGCCTCGTGCTGCTGCTGCCGCACGGCTTTGAAGGGCAGGGGCCGGAGCACTCGAGCGCACGCCTCGAGCGCTTCCTGCAAGCCTGCGGGGAGCACAACATCCAGGTCGCACAGCCAACCACGCCGGCGCAGATGTTCCACCTGCTGCGCATGCAGGTGCTGCGTCGCGTGCGCAAGCCGCTCGTCGTGATGACGCCGAAGAGCTTGCTGCGTCTGCCCGCCGCGTCATCGAGTCTCGAAGACTTCTCCGAGGGCACGTTCCAGCGCGTGATTCCTGATCGGGAGATCGCAGCCGACAAGGTGACGCGCGTGCTGATGTGCAGCGGCAAGATCTACTACGAGCTCGTCGAGGAGCGCGCGAAGCGGAAGGACGACGCCACCGCGATCGTCCGCGTCGAGAAGCTGTATCCGTGGTGGCCCGAGGTGATCACGGAAGGGTTCGCCAGCTACGGCAAGCTGAAGGAGCTGTTCTGGGTCCAGGACGAGCCGGCGAACATGGGTGCGGCGACGTTCGTCAGCCCCAAGCTCGAGCCGCTGCTGCCGAAGGGCGTCAAGTACGACGTGATCTGCCGCGCCGAGAGCGCGAGTCCGGCGACCGGTTCGCACAAGGCGCACGTCCTCGAGACCA
>JBBQJJ010000085.1:0-25718 GCA_038325805.1 Haliangiales bacterium | reverse complement strand
CGACAACGACCACTACCGCGCGATCGCGGATCGCCAGCACGCGCAGACCGTCGGGATCCAGGCGCCCCGCGGTGATGTGCGCGATGTCCACGGCGAGCCGCTCGCGGTCAGCGCCGACGTCGATTCGATCTGGGCGAACCCACGCGAGATCAAGGACGTCACGGCCACCGCCGAGAAGCTCGCCGCGATCCTGCAGTCCGATGCGGCCGCGCTCGAAGCGAAGCTCGGCACGACCCGCAAGTTCGTGTGGCTCGAGCGCCACGTCACCGCGGAGATTGCCGCGGCCGTCAAGGCAGCGAAGCTGCCGGGCATCGAGCTCGCGCGCGAACCGAAGCGCTGGTATCCCGCACGCTCGCTCGCCGGTTCGCTGATCGGTCGCGCCGACATCGACGGCAACGGGGTCGACGGGATCGAGCTCGCGATGAACACACACCTCACCGGGACGCGTCACACGAACCTCGCGGTGCGCGATGCACGCGGGCGGCGAACGTTTACCGATGGCCTCGATCAACCCGAAGCGGGCGCGACCGTGACGCTGACGATCGATCGCAACATCCAGGCGATCGCGCAGGAAGCGCTCGCCGAGATGGTGGTCAAGAAGAACGCGAAGAGCGGCGTCACCGTCGTGCTCGATGTCGCGACCGGCCACGTGCTCGGGATGGCGACCTACCCGACCTACGATCCGAATCACCCCGAGGGCGTCGGGAACGGCCGCAACCGCCCGGTCACCGACTCGTTCGAGGCCGGCAGCGTGATGAAGCTGTTCACGGTCGCGGCCGCGCTCGACAACGGGACGGTCAAGCCCGACAGCGGCTTCGACACCAACAACGGCGCGTTCATGATCCCGGGACGCAAGACGCCGATCCGCGACGTCCATCCGTACCCGTATCTGACGACGAGCGAGATCATCAAGTTCTCCTCGAACATCGGCGCGGTGAAGATCGCGCAGCGGCTCGGCAAGGAGAACTTTTACAAGTACCTCACCGGCTTCGGCTTCGGCGCGAAGACCAGGATCGAGCTCCCCGGCGAGCAGAACGGATGGGTGCGCAACTGGACGCGGTGGCGCGACGTCGAGTTCGCGACGATGGCGTATGGCTACGGCATCACCGTGACGCCGATCCAGATCGCCGGTGCCCTCGCCGCGATCGGCAACAACGGCATCTACACGCCGCCGCGGATCATCGCGAGCGTCGAGCGCGACGGCAACGTGCTGTATCAGGCGAATGGCGAGCCTCGCCGCGTGGTCAGCGAGAAGGCAGCGAAGCAGCTGCGCGCGATGATGGCGTCGGTGTTCGAGGGCGGAAAGCTCGGCGGCACGGCGAAGAACCTGGTGGTGCCCGGCTATCGCGCGGGTGGCAAGACGGGCACCGCACACAAGTGGGATCCGGTCGCGAAGAAGTACGCCGACCATCAATATCTCTCCTCCTTCATCGGGCTCGCACCGATCGACAATCCGAGGCTCGCGATCGTGGTGCTCGTCGACGATCCTGAAGGCGGCGACTACTTCGGCGGCCTGGTCGCCGGTCCGGTGTTCACGAAGGTCGCGAGCGAGTCGCTGCGCTACCTCGGCGTTCCCGGGACATCTCTGATCTGCCCACCTGTCGTGCCGATCAAGGTGCTGCCGCTGATCATCGAGCCCAAGACGTGCACGATCCCGTCGCCGCTACCGACCAAGCAGGCGAAGCAACTACCTCCTCCACCCACACCGGATCCAGAACCGGTGATCGAATCCGACTCGTCCGCACCGGAAGCGAACTGATCGATTCCTCGACGGAAATTTCATCAAACGTGGTCCTGATCTCCATACCGCTCCGAAGCTTGCCTCGTTGCACGAAATCGGTGAGGCTGCGCGTTCGATCGGTATGACGCTGCGCGACCTCATCGAAGGACTGCCGGACGCTCGCCTGATCGGCGACGGCAGCACCTCCGTGAAGTCGGTCCGCGATGACTCGCGCAAGGTCGAGCGCGGCGATGTGTTCGTCGCCGTCAAGGGAATGCGATCGGACGGGCACGCGTTCGTCGATGCCGTGATCGCGCAAGGTGCCGCGGCGGTGGTCGTCGAACGCGAGCTCCCCGGGCTGAAGGTCCCGCAGGTCGTGGTCGGCGATTCGACGCGCGCGCTGGGTCTGCTCGTCGCGAAGTCGTTCGGCGAGCCGGCGAAGTCGATGATCCTGGTCGGCGTCACCGGCACCAACGGCAAGACCACGACGACGTACCTCATCGAGTCGATCCTCACCGCCGCGGGTCACAAGCCGGGGGTGATCGGGACCGTCGAGCTGCGCTGGCCCGGCCACGTCGAGGCCGCGTCGTACACCACGCCCACGCCTCACATGCTGCACGAGGCCATGGCGAAGATGCGTGACGCGGGATGCACGCACGTGGTCATGGAGGTCACCTCGATCGCCCTTGCTGCACAGCGCGTCGCCGGCATGCTGTTCGACGTCGCCGGGTTCTCGAACCTGACGCAGGATCACCTCGACTATCACGGCTCGATGGAGAGCTACCGCGACGCCAAGCGCCTCCTGTTCACGCGCTACCTGACCTCCGGCGGCACTGCCGTGATCAACGTCGACGACGAGTACGGTGCCGGCATGGCCGAAGGCGTCAAGACGCTGCGCGTGACCGCCGCCGGCGGGGCCGGGGTTGGCGAGATCCGCGTGATCCAGAACCAATCGACGGTGCGCGGCATCGTCGCGATCATCGCCACGCCCGAGGGCGAAGTCGCGATCGAGGCCAGGCCGCTGCTCGGTCACTACAACGTCGAGAACCTCGCGCTGGCGATCGGGATGTGCCACGCGCTCGGGGTCTCGAACGCTGCGATCAAGCGCGGCATCGCCGAGCTGAAGGGTGTGCCCGGACGCGTCGAGCGCGTCCCGAACGACGCGGACCTCGATATCGTGGTCGATTACGCACACACGCCCGATGCGCTGCACAACGTGCTGAAGGCGCTGCGTCCACTCACGGCCAAGAGGCTGATCTGCGTGTTCGGGTGCGGCGGCGATCGCGATCCGACCAAGCGCCCGAAGATGGGTGCCGAGGTCGTCGCGCTCGCGGATCTCGCGATCGTGACCTCCGATAACCCACGCACGGAAGAGCCGCGCGCGATCATCGATCAGATCCTGGTCGCCGTTCCCAAGCCGTTCTTCGTCGAGGTCGATCGGCGAGCCGCGATCCGCGCGGCGGTGTGCGAGGCGATGCCGGGCGATGTCGTCGTGATCGCCGGCAAGGGTCACGAGGACTATCAGATCCTCGGCACCACCAAGCACCACTTCGACGATCGCGAGGAAGCGAAGGCCGCGATCTTCGATCGATTCCGCCGCACCCATGTCGCGCTCGCCGACGATTGCGGTGGCGCGCTGCACGGCGAGACCACGGAGAAGTCAAGCCGCCCGAGCATGCCGAGCGTCAAGTCCACCGCCGGTGGCTACTGCACGCGCGTCGTGATCGATTCTCGGATCGCGGCGAAGGGTGACCTCTACGTCGCGGTCCGCGGCGACGCGCACGACGGCCACGAGTTCTGCGCTGCCGCGATCGAGGCAGGCGCCACCGCGGTGCTGATCGACAAGGCGGGAGCGATCTCGAGCAAGGCCGCGACGATCGTCGTCGACGACACGCGGATCGCGATCGGCGCGATCGCCGCAGCACACCGCGCGCGCTGGAGCGGCAAGCTCGTCGGTGTCACCGGCAGCGCTGGCAAGACCACGACGAAGGAGCTGATCCGCGCGGCCCTGTCCGCGGTCGGTCCCACGCACGGTGCGGATGGCTCGCTCAACAACGAGACCGGCGTGCCGTTGACGCTGCTCGGGTTGCGGCCGTTTCACCAGTTCGGCGTCGTCGAGATGGGCATGCGTGGAAAAGGGCAGATCGAGCACCTGACGAAGCTCGCCGAGCCCGACGTCGCGGTCGTCGTCAACGCGGGTACCGCGCACATCGAGCTGCTCGGCTCGACCGACGCGATCGCCGAGGCGAAGAGCGAGATCTGGTCGGGCCTGCGCGAAGGCGGCACGATCGTCAGGCCCGTCGACGACCCGCGGCTCGAGGCCCACGCCCGCATGCATCGCCCACGCGCACGCCACGTCACGTTCGGTGACAGTTGTGGCCTCGCGAGCACGGCCGACAGGCTCGGCGATGTCTCGCTCCTCGAGTACACGCCACATGATGCCGGCAGTTCGATCGTCATCGACGCGTTCGGTACGCGCTATCCGCTCGAGCTTCACCTCGTCGGTAAACATGTAGCGATCGATGCCTGTGCAGCCCTCGCGGCAGCGCACGCAGCGGGTGCTTCCGTCGAGCAGGCGATCGCGGGCCTGTCGCGTGCGAAGCCGCCGGCGATGCGCGGGGAGATCGTCGAGGTCGCGAAGCGCAAGGTGATCGTCGATTGCTACAACGCGAACCCGGCGTCGATGGCCGCCGCGTTGCGGACGCTCGGCGAGCGAGCCCAGGGCCTCAAGGGGCTCGCGGTGCTCGGCGACATGCGCGAGCTCGGCGAGCACGCCGAGACAGCGCATGCCGAGATCGGCGCGTTGACCAAGCAGCTCGGGCTCGGCGTGATCGCGATCGGCGATCACGCGAAGACGGTGGTCGCCGCCGCGGGCGGTGATGCCGAGACGGTCGATTCCCCTGCGGCCGCCGCCGCGCGCGCGATCGAGCGCACCAGCATCGGCGATTGGATCCTGATCAAGGCCAGCCGCGGCATGCGGCTCGAGCGCGTGCTCGAGGCGATGCGAGAGGCAGCGAAGTAATGCTGTACTACCTCCTCTACAACGTCCTCGGGAACAAGGTCAGCGCGTTCCGGATCTTCGGCTTCACGTCGACCCGCATCCTCGCCGCCGCGATCACCGCGCTGCTGCTGTCATTCATCATCGGCCCGTGGTTCATCGAGCGCCTCAAGTCGCGGCAGATCGGCGAGACGATCCGCACCGACGGCCCCGCCACCCACAAGAAGAAGGCCGGCACGCCCACGATGGGTGGCTCGCTGATCCTGTTCTGCCTGACGCTGTCGACGCTGCTGTGGTGCGACATGACGAACCAGTTCGTGTGGCTCGCGCTGACGGTGACCGTCGGGTTCGGGGCGATCGGCTTCGTCGATGACTACCAGAAGGTCGCGAAGAAGAACAAGGCCGGCATCAGCGGCAAGCTTCGCCTCGCCCTCGAGTTCCTGATCGCCGGCGCCGCGATGGCGTACCTCTATCACTCGGACTTGATGCCGGCGGATATCCGGCTGCGCCTCCAGCTCCCGTTCGGTGACTTCTACAGCAGCGACATCGTGCTCCCCGCGTGGATGTACACGTCGTTCGGCGCGTTCGTCGTCGTCGGCACCGCCAATGCGGTGAACCTGACCGACGGGCTCGACGGGCTCGCGATCGGTCCGTCGATCATGAACGCCGGCACGTTCTTGATCCTCGCGTACATCGCAGGTGCCGGCGCCACCCTGATCCAGAACGGCCAGCCCGTGAACATCGCGCGGTACCTGCACGTCGCGCACATCGACGGTGCCGAGGAGCTCGCCGTGTTCGCCGGAGCGCTGTTCGCGGCTGGCATCGGCTTCCTCTGGTACAACACGTACCCCGCGCAGGTGTTCATGGGCGATGTCGGATCGCTCGGGCTCGGCGGTGCGATCGGCATGCTCGCGGTGCTGACCAAGAACGAGTTCGTGCTGCTGATCGTCGGCGGGCTGTTCGTGTTCGAGGCGCTGTCCGTGATCATCCAGACCAGCGTGTTCAAGTGGACGAAGAAGATCGGCGCCGACGGCAAGGTGAGCGGCAAGCGCGTGTTCCGGATGGCACCGATCCATCACCACTACGAGCTCAAGGGGTGGGAGGAGCCGAAGATCATCGTGCGCTTCTGGTTGATCTCGCTGCTGCTCGCGCTGCTCGCACTCGGCACGTTGAAGATGAGGTGATCGTGGACCTCGATGGCAAGACGGTTGTCGTCGTCGGACTCGCGCAGACCGGGATCGCATGCGCGAGGTTCTGCGCGAAGCGCGGTGCGCGAGTCACCGTGGTGGACGTCAAGTCGGCAGCCCAGCTCGCGAACCAGCTCGAGGAACTCGGGCCGATCAGGACGGAGCTCGGCCCGTTCCAGCTGACCACGTTCCTCGCCGCCGAGCTGATCGTGATGTCGCCCGGGGTGCCGCACGGCAGCGAGACCCGTGCTGCGCTGGCTGCCGGGATCCCGGTGATCGCCGAGATCGAGCTCGCGTATCGCTTCATCCATCCCGAGGCACGCTTGCTCGCGATCACCGGCACCAACGGCAAATCGACGACCACCGCGCTGACCGGCAAGCTCTGCGAGGCGTCGGGTCGTCCCACGTTCTGCGGTGGCAACCTCGGCAACATGCCGATGATCGATGTGGTCGATCACCCGGCGAACGTCGCAGGTGGGCTGATCGTCGTCGAGGTCGCAACGTTCATGCTCGAGAACTGCAGCACGTTTCGCGCCCACACCGGCGTGCTGACGAACATCACCGAGGATCACCTCGACCGGTTCGGCACGATGGAGCGCTACGCAGAGATCAAGGGACGGATCTGGGACTTCCAGCGCCCGACAGACCTGGCGATCGCGAACGCTGCTGATCCGTGGGTGATGAAGGAGACCGCGGGGCTCCCGTCGCGGCTCTACACGTTCGACTCGCGCCCCGGTGCGATCGCGGATCGCGGCGCGTTCATCAGCAGCGATCGCAAGGAGATCGTGCTCCGCAGCGACCGACCCGAGGAGCGCTTCCCCGTCGACGATCTCGTCATCGTCGGCAATCACAACCTCGAGAACGCGATGTGCTCGTACCTCGCGGCGCGCGACGTCGGCGTGTCGATCGAGGCCGTGCGCGCCGGTGCGCGTGCCTATCGCCCGCTGCCGCACCGGATGGAGCTGGTGGGGTCGATCGATGGCACGCAGGGGGCGAACATCTACTTCTACGACGACAGCAAGGGCACCAACGTGGCGTCGGTCGCCGCGTCGGTCCGCGGCTTCCCGCGGCCGCTCGTGCTGATCGCCGGCGGCGTCGATAAGGGTGGCTCGTACGTGCCTTTGTTCGAAGCGCTGGAGGCTGGCGACGGCACCACCTGCAAGGGCATCGTGCTGATCGGCAAGGCCGCACCGCTGATCCGCGAAGCGGCCGGTCAGTTTGGCGTGACCTATCCCCTGATCGACGCGGCGGACATGCACGAGGCTGTCGCGCGTGCGACCGCGCTGTGCACCGACGGTGATGCCGTCGTGTTGTCGCCGGCGTGCGCGAGCTACGACATGTTCCAGAACTTCGGCCATCGCGGTCGCGTGTTCCGCGAGGCCGTGACGGCCGTCGGCGCGAACCGCCTCGACTGACATATGCTGCGCGCGTGAAGCTACTCGCCCCGTTCCTTGCCAAGGGTCACGAGCTCCTGATCATCAAGGCGCATGTCGTCAGCGGCCGCCTGCTGGTCGCGGTCGAGGTCTTCGACCACGGAACAGACACCGCGGTGACCGCGATCCTCGCGGTCGAGCTGTCGTCGCTCGTGACCGAGGTGGTTCACGAGACCAAGGGCTCCTCGGTGGACTACCACCATCGCGACGGCTGGCACGGACTTCTCCAGCGGGATGCGGTGATCGAGGTTGGCGACTCCAAGCCCCTCGTCACGCGCGCCAAGCTCGGCAAGCAAGGAACCCTCAGCGCCCTCACACGTGCGGGTGGCAAGACGCTGGTCTGCGGCACCAAGATGTCCGGGCGCTACGCGATCGATGGCTTCATCGCTCGGGTCGAGAGTCGTGGACTCGTGATGCTCGCCGAGACGTCCAGGCTCGCGCAGGGACACCTGGGTAATTTCCACGCGCTCCACGCTGGGCCATCGGGCACGCTGCATGCCGGTGGTGCTGCGATGTCCGAGGATCACCAGTATCAGCTGTTCAGCGGCCTCAAGAAGTTTGCGGTGATCCCAGCGTCGGCCGGCGAGATCTGCGCGATCCACGAGCGCGGCGATGGCGTGGTGCTGATCGCGGGGCGCGATGCCGCGACGATGGTCAAGGCACCAAGGCCACGACGTTGTCCGATGCGGCGAGCTGGATGTGTGGTGTGGTCGAGTTTCGCGGCACCGAGTACTGGTCGGGTCACGACAACGATCGGCTGACGATCTTTCAACGCACCAAGTCCAAGCTGGTTCGCAAGTGCCGGGCGAAGTACCACTACATCGGGTACCGCAGCCTCAGCGGCGCACCCGACATGCGGATGACCGCGACGGACGAATACCTGGTCGTGACGAACAAGGATCGCGTCCATCTGTTCGATGGCAAGAGCTGGAGCCAGCTCGCGATCGGCGGGGCGCCCACGCAGCTCGTCAAGCGAGTCCCTCCGGCGATGAAGCGATGAGGATATCATCACCCACCATGCGTGCGCTCTCGCTCGTGCTCGTCCTCTCCGCCTGTCCCGGACCCGAGCCTGTGTCGCGGATCCCCAAGAAGCCGATCGACGAGCTGATCGTCGGCGACTTCGAGCGCCGACCACCGGCGGGGACGTCGGCGTTCCGGTTCGCGAGCGATGGCTCGTACACGGTGAGCAAGACCAAGGGCGAGATGGAGCGCACCCCGCACGTCTCCGAGGGAACGTACACGGTCGCGGGCGAGACCCTGACCTTCCAGACCTCGCGCGGCGAGTGTAGCGACGCGAAGGTCGGGAGCTACAAGGTCAACATCAGCAAGGTCGGCATCCGCGTGATCGAGAAGCTCGATGACGCGTGCGAGTGGCGCGGTCGGCTCGTTGGCCAGACGCTCTGGCGGCTCAAGTAGTCGGACACCCTTTGGGGTCCCAGCACGACAGCTGCGGTCCGCCACCCGGCGTCACCGTCCGCTGCCACTGGTACGGGACGATCGCCGTGGTCGGCGCCTTGCGCTCGGGGAACGCGGTGCCCTCGACGACCGATCGCACGCAGGTCGTCAGCTTCTTCGCGGCACGCGCCGGCACGCCGGTGGTCGTGATGTCGATGGCGTCGAGCGCGCCGGTGCGATGGATCGACAGCTTGATCTCGAGCGAGCTCGAGCCGGTCACGAGCGGCGCGACGGCCGCGTAGCAACCGTTGATCTCGGTGGCGTAGGACCGCATCTGCGCGGCAACCTCGGAGGCCTCGAGCGACCTCGAAGTCGTCAGCGTGGGCTTGGCCAGCTCGGGCAGCGCGCGCGGATCGGCGGAAGCGATCGCCGGGAGGAACAGTGCGACGAGGGCGAGGGTGCGCATGGTCCCTGGCAACTGCAGCGGCCGTACCGCGCGCAAGGCTCCGAGATCAGACCGGACTCGTCGAGTGGATGTCTACTGCGATAGACGCAGTGATGAGGCTCTCCACCCACGGAAACAACTGTGGGGGCTCGCGCGTTTCCCGCGATCACGGTCGGGATTGGACGACAATCGCCAGCCATGCGTACCGTCCTGATCGCCGCGTTGCTCGTCGCGTGTGAACCCAAGGCGGAGGCTCCTCGGGAGGTGTCCGGTGCCGACCTCGAGCGAGGACACCGGCTCGCGGGCAGTCTGAAGAAGGCGTTGGTCACGGAGCTCGGTGCCGCGATGGGGCGCGGAATTCCAGCCGCGATCGAGGTCTGCCAGACCCGGGCACCCGCGATCGCCACCGAGCTCGCTCCCGAGGGGACGCGCATCGGTCGCGCGACGCGCCGCGCACGCAACTCGGCGAATCGCGCGGAGGGCTGGACCCTCGACGCGCTCACGCACTTCGAGGGCCTGCATGCTCGTAAGCAACCTCTCGCCACGGCGTCGTTCTCGAAGATCCTCGAGGATGGAAGAGTCGTGTACGCCGAGCCTCTCGTCATCCAGGAGCTCTGCGTGACCTGCCACGGCAGGGAGCTGGCGCCCGATGTTCGCGCGACGCTCGCGGCTCGCTACCCCGACGACCAAGCGACAGGGTACGCGGTCGGCGACCTGCGTGGCGTGGTCTGGGTCGAGCTGGTTCGCTGATCGCGACCACATCCCTCGGTGGGACCAGGACGTGCGCTCGAGGCGTGCCACCCGTGCGTCGCGGTGTGAACGAACGCTGACGGAGGCGGTGTCTGACGGTGTGCAGCCGGCTCGTCGCGTGGCACTTCGCTTGCCTATGGGGTAGGTCATGCATCGCTTCGCTTGGATGATCTGTGTTGCAGCCTGCGCGACCGAGGGTGTCCCGAACAGCCTCGAAGGTGTGCCGAACCCCAACCTGTTGGTGCAGGCCCAGGCCGACTTCACAGCCTGTGATGGGGTTCCATGCACGAGCTTCGCGGTCGAGCTGTACCGCCCCGATGGCAGCTACGCCTCGGAGACGTCGGTCTCGATCAGCGTCGACGGTGAACCGCGACAGCTCGCGCTGCTGGACGACCAGTCCGAGAGCGGGATCCCGAACGCCGGTCGGCACCTTCTTGCAGTCGATGGCTGGATCGAGTCGGTGCAGATCGACGTCACCGCTGGTGGCGATGCGGCCTCGCTGTTCGCCGTGGCGACGCTCACGACACCGGACGAGGCAGGCATCGAGCTGCCAGACCAGGTCTTCGTCGGCGATACCCCCACCCTCGAATGGGAACATCAGGGACGTCCTGTCCTCGCCTCGGTGCTGTTCGCGACCCAGGTTCCCGCGCTGCGCTTCGGCTTCTTGCAGGCCCTCGAGGTCGAGACCGGCGCGTTCGAGTTCGCCCCCACCATCTTCACGGATGAGGGTGACTACACGATCACCCTCATCCGCTCGCTCGATCACTTCCTCGACGACGAGGACGATCATTTGGTGCTGTCCTGGAACTCGGTGTGGTCGAAGCGCATCACCGCCGTCCTCTCGCCACCGACCTGAGAGGTTGGGAACGGGATGTCGAGCCCGGCACTTCAGTCGACGATCACCACCGCGCCCGGCGGGATCGTCTTCCATACGATTGGCGTCCGGATCGCTACCTCTCGAGTGGTGTCGTCGGGCACGAGACGCTCCGCCTGCGTGCCGTCCGTGATCTTGAGCTGGCCATCCATCGTCACGATCACCCACCCCGTCGAGTTCGACTGCGCATCGACATCGGCTCGGCTCGACGCGTTGAATTCTTCGTAGTAGTCGAGCGATCGGCCGGCCAGGATCCTGGTCAGCGCACCCGAATGAAGATCGGCGACCACGGCGGCCGATGCTGGTGCGTCGAAGGCCGGGAGCACGATGCGACGTTCGTCGATCACCTCGCGATGATCGATCGCGGACGCGCCCCACTGATTTGGATAGAACACCTCGTGGTACTTGCGCAGATCGACGCCAACGTCGGTCTGGCCAGCGTTGGTCATGCGCACGCGCACGAAGAAGTGCGGCGAGCCTTGGCGTCCATACAGTGCGCGCTCGATCGCGACGGTGATGCCGGTGCCCCGCGCGACCGTGGTCCAATCGCTGGTCTTGATCGCCGGTGCGGCGATCCCCGTCGGGGTGGGCACGCCGTCGGAGCATGCAAACCAAGCGATTGAAACCACGCCGATAAGTCGCATGATCAATCTACGTACGAGCCGGTCCAATGTGCCATTCCGGATCCCGCGGTCTGCCCGTCCATGATGCCGTCGCGGAACGCCAAAAACTGGCGCACTCGATCACAACGTGCCGAGATGATTCCCGATGAGCAGTTCTCCGGTCGCCGCCGAGCCCCAGCGGCGTGGACCGATCAGCGCACCGCGGATCGAACGTCCCCCGCAGGTGACGCCGCGATTCGCCGCGCTGGCCCGGCTCGCCAACGCCGTACGGACGAAGCTCAAGAAGAAGCCGCCGGAGATCGATCCCACCCTGCCGGCGACCGCCTCGGTGGTCGAGATCCAGCAACCCCAGCAGGACGTCCCGGAGCGCCCCTACGATCTGTGGCTGCTCGGCGCGGCCCTCGGCCTGCTCGCGATCGGCACCGTCGCGATCTTCTCGTCGACCGCCGCCGACGGCATGGCGCATCACAAGAACCCGACCCACTTCCTCGAGCGCCAGCTGCTGTTCGTCAGCGGCGGCGGGTTCGCGATGTGGGTCGGCTCGCGGATCGATTACCGGCGCCTCAACAAGTGGGTGTATCCGCTGTTGTTGCTCTCGCTGGTGCTGCTCGCGTTGACGCTGCTGACCCCGGCGAGAAACGGTGCGAAGCGGTGGATCCCGCTCGGACCGATGACGTTCCAGCCGGTCGAGATCGCGAAGCTCGCACTCGTCGCATATCTCGCCCATTCGCTCGGTCGCAAGGCCGATCAGGTGAAGACGTTCACCGTCGGGTTCGTGCCGCACCTCGTCGTGTGCAGCGTGATGTGCGTGATGCTGCTCGCGCAGCCGGACCTCGGCAGCGCCGTGGTGCTCGGCGTGACCACGCTCGGTGTGTTGTTCATGGCCGGCGCCCGCGTCAGCTACATCGCGTTGGCGTTGCTCGGGGCAGCGCCTGTCGCGTACCAGCTCGTCGTCGGCACGCCGTGGCGGTTGCAGCGGATGTACGCGTTCTTCGATCCCGAGGCGTACGCGAGCGGCGAGGCGTACCAGTTCCTCCAGGCACGGCTCGCGATGGGCTCGGGTGGGTTGACCGGCACCGGTCTCGGCAACGGCTATCAGTCGCTCGGCTACATGCCCGAGGCGCACAACGACTTCATCCTCGCGCCGATCGGCGAGGAGCTCGGCTTCGTCGGCGTCGGGCTCGTGTTCGTGCTGTTCGCCTTGTTGTTGTGGCGCGGCATCCGCGCGGCGCTCGCGGCACGCGACGTCTTCGGCGGCTACCTCGCGTTCGGCATCACGCTGCTGTTCGGCGTCCAGGTGCTGTTCAACGCCGGCGTCGTGCTCGGAATTATTCCGAACAAGGGCATCACGCTGCCCCTGGTGAGCGCGGGTGGTAGCTCGCTCGCGATCACGATGTTCCTCGTCGGGCTGATCTTGAACGTCGGCCGTGCGCACGATCCAAGAGCCGGTGACGATCCGGAACGTGCATCGGTGCGGAAGAAACGCGCGCGCGTGCGCGTGGTAATCGCGTGAGGTTGATGATTGCCGGCGGCGGCACCGGCGGACACCTGTTCCCCGGGGTGGCCGTCGCGGAAGAGCTGCGTGCACGCGATCCGCAGGCGGTGATCCGCTTCGTCGGCACGGCGCGCGGCATCGAGGCGCGCGTGTTGCCGGAGCTCGGCGAGGACCTCGCGCTGATCGAGGTCTCCGGCCTCAAGACCGTCGGGGTGCTCGGCGCGATCAAGGGTCTGTTCCGGTTGCCCAAGGCACTGTGGCAGGCAAGGCAACTCGTCAAGCAGTTCAAGCCCGACGCGGTGGTTGGTGTTGGTGGCTACGCGTCGGGACCGGTGGTGTTGATGGCGCGGCTGCGCGGCGTGCCGACGGCGATCTGCGAGCAGAACTCGATCCCGGGTCTGACCAACAAGATCCTGGGCAAGTTCGCGCGTGCGGTGTTCCTGTCGTTCGACGAGAGCAAGCGCTTCTTCAAGCCGAAGAAGATCGTGATGAGTGGCAACCCGGTGCGTCGCGGACTCCTGCAAAAGCTCCTCGATGCACCGCCACGCGAGCGCAGCGAGACGATCCAGATCCTCGTGTCGGGCGGTTCGCTCGGTGCGGTCGCCGTCAACGAGCTCGCCGCGAACGCCCTCTCCATGATCGCGAAGGAGCGACCGATCGAGATCGTCCACCAGACCGGCGAGAAGGGCCTGGCCGCGACCAAGGCGATCTACGAGCGGGCCGGGGTCACGGCCGAGTGCTCCGCGTTCATCAAGGACATGGCCGCCGCGTATCACCGCGCGGATCTGATCATCGGCCGCGCTGGCGCGACCACCGTCGCCGAGCTCGCGATCGCCGGCAAGCCCGCCATCTTCATCCCGTACCCTCACGCCGCCGATGATCATCAGACGATCAACGCGCGCGAGATGGAGTTTGCCGGCGCCGCGCTCCGCTTCAAGCAGGAAGACCTCACGGCCGACAAGCTCGCCGTCGCGCTGCGGCCGTTGCTCGAGTCAGCGAAGCGCGCCGAGATGGCCGGGGCGATGAAGGCGCTCGCGAAGCCGCGGGCGGCTGCTGAGGTCGTCGACTGGTGTCTCGACCAAGCGTCCCGCGTCGTGCACGAGCGGTAGGTCGCTGCGCGGCTGTTGACCTCGCGTCAATCCTCGATCGAGGGAGGCAGTCCCACGAGATCGCCCGCTGCGACGCTGTGGAAGTCAGTGGAATCAGGGGCGGGCACGTTGTCCTACATCTGGCGCGCTTCATGTAATCGCTCCGAGCCAGATGCGAATCCTCAGCGCGCCTCTCCTCACCCTCGCCGCCTGCATGCCCGGTGCGGAGACCACCGGTGGCAACGAGCAGCAGACCTGTGCGGGACCGCTCGGCGCACCGATGAACATCTCGGGCATCAACGCGCTGACCGCGAGCTGCCAGGAACAAGGGGGCGCGGCGCACTGCCTCGCCGACGACAAGGTCCCCGCGGAGATCCAACCGTTCGTCGAGACGTGCACGACCGGCGGCTACTGCATCCCCGACGGCTTCCTCGCGACCGGCGCCTCGCAGCCACCGAAGACGTGCACCGCGTTCGGCGGCGATGGCGTCTGCCTCTCGAAGTGCATCCCGCAGGTCGCCGAGAATGCCGGCATCCTCAGGGCCGACGTCTGCGACGGCGCCGACGATCTCTGCGTGCCGTGCATCAACCCGCTCGACGGGATGCCCACCGGCGCCTGCGATCTGCGCGAGCTCGCGCGGTGCGAAGGCGAGGACCCGGGTCCGAACAACCCGGTCAACGGTTGCGACGCTCCGGCGACGTGCGACTACGAAGCGTCGTGCGATCCGGTGATCGATCCATCGACGCTGCCGTCGTGCGGTGCCGATGCGCACTGCGTCGACGCGGTGCTCGCCGGCGACCAGGCCGCGCAGCTCGCGAAGTGCGATGACGGCGTCAAGGTCTGCGTACCCGATGCGTTCCTCGTGACAGGCGGTAAGTTCACGCCAGCGACGTGCACCTCCGCGGGTGGTGCGGAAGGCCGCTGCCTCAACGTCGTGATCCCGCAGGTCGCCGAGCAGGCCGGCTTGCTGCCGCAGGACACGTGTGCCGCGAGCGAGAAGTGCACGCCGTGCTTCAGCCCGCTCGATGGCAGTGACACCGGCGCGTGCCGTCTGTCGTGCGATGCCGGCCCGACCCAACCCGCGACGACGTTCGCGTCGTGCTGCGACGGTCGCGCGAAGTGCGTTCCCGCGACCAGCATCCCCGACGATCAGGAAGACCAGCTCTCCGCGCAGGAGTGCGAGGACGATGCTCCCGGTGCGCTGTGCGTCCCGAACGAGATCATCGCGGGTGGCCCGTTCCCGACGTGCAACGCCAACAGCCTCATCCTCGGCAGCTACACCGGCGTCTGCCTCTCCACCTGCCTCGACTTCGGTATCCAGGGTATCGCGCTCGCGAAGGGCAACTGCCAGAGCGGCTTCAAGTGTGCGCCATGTCTGCAGAACGGCCAGCCGACCGGTGCGCCGGGCTGCCCGCCCTGAGCTATCCGTGTGCGGCTGTTCGGTTTCGGCTGACAGCGCCTCCGGGGCCGCGAGACGTTTACTGCTCCATGCGCGCCTTGTTTGTTGCTCTGGTGATCGCGAGCACCCCTCCCGCGGTCGCCGGTCCGTGTGCGATCCGTCCCCTCGTTCCGCACGCGATGACCGCGAACGGAACGGAGCTCCCGCCCGGTGGTGGGGTGGTGGTCGCGCTCGGCGATAGCGCTGCCTGGGATGCACCAGCGCAGCCCGATCTGACGAAGACGGGATGGAGCTTTGTCGACGGGGGCAAGTCGATCAAGCCGGTGATCCGGATCCTCGCGCCGGGCCTCGCCGTCTACGAGCCGCCCGCGGGAACGACCACGGTCAAGCTCTCCGACGGCACGCGCACCCTCGCCACCCATCCACGCACCGCCGCGAAGCCGGTGTTACCCGCACCGGAGGTGACCGCCGTCGACGTGACGAGATCGCTCCCTGTCGGGCCGCGGCAGTCGGCGCGCGACACGGTCACGGCGCAGCTCACCGGTGATCGTCCGGTCACTGCCGTCGCGGTCATCTTGTTCGCCGCGGGCAAGCCGGCGAGCTGGACCAGCGCGTTCGCGTACGCGGGGCCGAAGGGTCCGATCGAGCTGTGGCACACCGCCGGTCGCTGCGAGACGCAGATCCCCGGGCTCGTCGCGACCCGAGCCGGTACGAAGGTGACGATCGCGTGGGTGGATGCGTCGGGTCGGATCGGCGCGATCTCGAAGGAGCTCGTCGTCGGCACCAAGCAGACTCCCTGATCTATTGGGGTCACGCTCTACCCCTTCAAGTTGTCGAAATTGATGGGCGTCTGGCACAAAGCGTACAAACCCGATTGACGCATCTTCAACGTGCTAGCGATACGGCCCGATCGACGCATCGGTGATCACCGGCGGTTCGCGCAGTGGCGTGACGCGCGAAGTGGCGAGCGAATCGGCGATCGTCACCGGCACCACGGCCTCGAGGTTGCCGAGGCGCGCGATGAACGACCACGCGAGCTCATGAGTTTCGGCGCGAAATGACGGCGTCACATCTCGCGGTACCGGGAACGAGAACCGCAGTGCGCGACCGACAGCATTCGTTTCGAACGGAATCGCGATCGATCGCGCCGGGCACTCGAGGCGCTGCTCGCCGTGACTGCTGAACAGCCGGAGATTGGGCACGAGAGCGAGCGTGATCTCGCGCGCGCGTGAATCGGCGACGTGAAATGCCGCGCACGAACCGACGAGCGTCTCGCCGGCGACCAGCTGACGCGCTGCGATCGCGAGCTCCAGGCTTGCTTGCTCGTGCGCCCCGCGCGCGGTGATCGGCGAGCGATCGAGGAGGGCCGGCGGAGGTTCGCGAACGACGAGCGAGAACCGCTGGCGAACATCGAGTCGCCAGAACCGCGGCACGCCGATCCGTACGAGAACCTCGAGTGTGCTCGACGCGGGAGCCATCGCGTGCGTCGGCGCCATCATCGCAGGCAGCGCGAGCTGGATCGGAAAGCGATGCGGTTCGGGTTGGAGGAGCGCGGGGCCGATCACGCGGCGCACGCGATCGAGATGCGCCGAGTGATGCGCGAGCTCGCCGGTGTGCTTCCAGCCATCGATGCCGCGCACGCGCACGTCGATCCCGGTGGTCTCGAGCGGAGACGACGGCGTGACGACGAGCTCGATCTCTTCGTGCGAACCACGCATCAGCTCGTCGACGCCGAACAGCGAGATCATCGCCGCTCAACCTGCTCACGCTGACGACCCTTCAAACGGGTTTGTACGCTTCTCGCCAGACGCCCATCAATTTCGATAGCTTGGAGGGGTAGAGCGTGACCCCATTCGGAACGCAGCACGTGACCCCATTCGAAACGCAGCGCGTGACCCCATTCGGACTGCAAAGCGTGACCCCATTCGGAACGCACCGACGTGAGCACCGGGCTAGCGGTAGGGACCGGCGCCCGGATCGATCGCGGCGAGGACGGCGGCGAGTCCTTGGATCAACTCCTTCGCACGCTCGTGACTGACGCGAGGCAACCCACCGGGGATCGTCGATGGAGCGACCAGGAGCCGCGCCGTGGCGACACCATCTGCGACGTGGAGATCGATCACGTCCGTCGGCCACTTGACGAGCTGCGCGACGATGGCTTCGGAGAGCTCGGCACTAGCAAGGGCATCGGAGGCAGGACGCGCGAGTTGCAGCGTGACCGCGCGCGCCGCAGCACTCGCATGCTCGGGATCGCCAGCGCCCGCGATCAGGGCGATCGGGCGCCCGACCTCCTCGCGATCGAACACCAGCGACAGCGTGACGGGCACGTGGCCGAGCTTGCCGTCGATCGACAGATCGCCGACGCCGAGCTCGGCACCGACGGAGGTGGCGAGCGCTTGCCACTCGGGCAGCTCGATCGCGATGCTCGGTGGAGGTGTCAACTTGAAGCGCGCAGCGTTGATCACGGCGACCAGCGCGACGAGTGCAGCATCGGCCGAGGCGAGATCCGTTTCCTCGACGGTGGGCAACGCTTGTTCGAAGGTCATCGCGTCGTCTGTCCACTGCGCGAGCTTGCCGAGGCCTTGCAGCTTGACGAGCGTCGGGACGATCGCCTCGAGGACCGGGATCGTCTGTGCGGCGTAGCGCGCGGTGACGTGGTGCTCGCGATCCCACGCGGTGATGTCGACTTCGATGTCTTTCCAGAACACGTGGCGTAGCGACGAGCTGGGCGTGACGCTGAGCCCGAGACCGAGAGACGGCGTGGCCACACGTGCGACGAGGAACGTGCCGTCGTCGCGGTACGCATAGGTCAGGCGAATCGTCGAGGTGCCGCAATCGCGCTCGATCGCGACGCGTGCGTCATCTGCATCCTCGTTCCCGAGGCGATGGCCTTGATACCCGTGTGCCCCGGCGAACCGGGCGAACACGGCACCGACGCGCTCGTCGGCGAGACGCGGTGCAGCAGTGAGGCGTGCGGTGGTAGCGGACGCACTCGCGTCGACGATCTCGAGCGGGACCGCGAGCGCGACCTTCGATCCGAAGAACGAGCCCGAGCGTGCGGTCAGCGACCACCGCAGGAAGTGCGTCGCGGACTGGAAGCTCGGGACCACCTTCGGAGGGATCGCGATCTGGAACGGCACCGCCTGCCCCGCCGAACCTGCGGGCAGCGTGACCGTCCAACCGAGCGCACTGCCGACGCGTTCGCGCGAGCCGCGGCCGAGCAGCACGAAGTGCGGGACCAGCTGGATCTCGACTTCGCGCGGCTTCTTGTCGTCGAGATGAAACACCGCGACCGCGCCCGCGACGTACTCGCCGACGATCAACCGCGTCGACGGCAAGCTGACCTCGATGCGCGGCTTGTCGGAATCGGCGGGTGTGCTGCGCGTGGCGATCGGCGTGCGCTGCACGACGGGCGGCGGCGGTACGTGCACCGGCATCGTCCAGCGAAACTTGTGATCGAACCACCACGGGATCGCGATCCGGAGATGCAGATCGATCCTCGCCCACGCCGGCGAGATGTCGTGTGAGGGCGGCATGTCGCGCGGCAGCTTCACCGTCATCGCGAATCGGCTCGCACCGGCGGGCAGCGTGCCTTGACCCATGAAGCGCGAGACCAGCGATGGATAGGTCGCGCGATGCGAGACTCGCGACTTCCCCGAACCGACGTCCCAGCCCTGGAGGCCGATCAGCTTGGCTTCGATGTAGTCGACGCGGAGCTCTTCTTCGAGCGTGATCTCGAACCCCACCTGATGGGTCCCACCGGCGAACAACACCGAGGGCGCCGAGATACCGATCGCGGGCTTGGCCACGGAAAGATCAATACACACTTGAAGACAGAACGGGACGAGCGCGTCTACGTTGTTACCGTCATGCGCCCACTCCTGGCTGCCCTCCTGGTCTGTGCCTTGGCTCCCGCCGCCGAGGCCAAGTGCGCTCGGATGGGTCTCAAGCCCAGCGTCCTGACGCCGGCCGGCGCCATGGTCGCTCCCGACGGCGGCTTGCTCGTCGGCGCGATCGACGCCGATGACGACGAGCTCGAGGCAGGTGATCCCGCGAGCCAAGCGGGTTGGCGGCTGCGCCTCGGTTCGCGCGTCGCGAGCCCCACGCTGGTGCCGCTGGCGCCCGGCCTCGTGCTCTACAAGCTTCCGGCTGCCACCAAGGAGGCGCAGCTGATCGACGACAAGCGCGCCGTGATCGGCAGCGTCACCGTTGGACCGAAGGCCGCGCTCGGCGCGCCGAAGATCAAGAAGATCACGCACGACTCCGTGCGCGGTCGCCGTCCGGTCGGGCGCGTCACCGTCGAGCTCACCGGGCCGGCTCCCGACGACGCGGTCGCGATCGTCCTCGCAGATGCGAAGGGCAAGCCGCGGTCGTGGGGCAAGGTCGTCAACAAGGGTGGAACGCTCCGAGCGTTCGAGCGCGGTCGCTGTCGCGTCCTGGCGAATGAGACCGTCGAATCGAAGCCGGGCGATCGCATCACGGTGTTCTGGGTCGACGCGAGTGGTCGCAAGTCGCCGCTCAGTGCGATCACCGTTGTTGGTGGCGCGAAGCCCGATCAAGATGCAGATGATTGAAGGAGCGCTGATGAAGGTCTTGTTGATCGCCGCGTTGTCGCTGGTTGCCGCGTCGGATGCGGATGCGGATTGCGGCCTGTCGGGGCTCGTCGCCAAGCCGGTGACCAGCGCCTATAAATCGATCCCGCTCGACGGTGGCATCGTGATCGCAGCGGTCAGCGATCCGAGTGGCAAGCTCGATCCCGGCGACGCGGCGCTCAAGCACACCTTCAAGCTCGACGGCGGCACCACCGTCTCGCTCGCACCCGGCCTCGCCGTGATCCGCGTGACCAAGAGCGGCAACCTCGTCGACGCCGCCGGGAAGACCGTGCTCGCGGTGACCTCGAGCAAGCCGCTGTACCCACTACCGGCACCCGAGGTGAAGCTTGTCGAGCTCGAGGCGCGGCACGGTCGTCGAGGGATCGAGCGGGTGTACGTGACAATCGAGAAGCTTTCGGGGCTCGTGGTCGTGATCGCGGATGCCAAGGGGCGGCCGCGCTCGTGGGGCTTGATCGATGGACCGTCGAGCCGCGTCGCCGCGTACTCCCAGCACGACTGCATCGGGCTGCCGAACGGCACGGTGCCATCGAAGCTCGGCGACACGGTCACCGTGCGATACGTCGATAGCTACGGTCGGCTGTCACCGCCGAGCAAGCCGATCAAGATTGTCAGCGCGAAGGAGACGCCGTGAAGCTCGCGGTCGCGACGGTGCTCCTGCTGGCTGCGGACGCGCGTGCCGAGTGCGTCGCCTACGGCATGGTCGCGAAGGCGGTCGTGCCACCTGCGGCACTTCCCGCCGACGGCGGCATCTTGGTGTACAGCGAGCCGGTGGTCGCGGCTCCCGACAACATACCCGCCTGGAAGTGGAAGACCGGCGGCGCGATCACCTACAAGACCCTCGCGCCCGGCCTCGGAATCTACACACCGAACAAGGCCGGCGTGTTCGAGCTGATCGATGCCAAGAGCACGACGAAGGTGAAGGCTACGTTCACCACCGAGAAGCGCGCGTTGCTCGATGCGCCGAAACCAAAAGCGGTCGTGTTCGTGAAACGGATCGGACGGCGTGGCGGCGAAGATGTGTTCGTCGAGCTCGACGCACCACCTCCAGCCGCCACCGTCGCGGTCGTGGTGCTCGAGGACAGCGGGAGACGAAGGTCCTTCCGGTGGCTCACCGACCACGACGCCACCTCGATCAGCGTGTATTCCATCAGCGGTTGCCTGCCGCTGCCGAACGGGACGCTACCGACGAAGGTCGGTGATCTCGTGAAGGTGGCGTTCGTCGACGACGCCGGGCGAATGTCGCCGCCCAGCAAGGCGTTCAAGGTACAAGCGAAACCATCGCTTGCTCCTCCTTGATCTGGTAACAACCGTCCGTCGATGTTCCGCAAGCAAGACACCAAGATTCACTTCGTCGGCATCGGTGGCATGGGCATGTGCGGCATCGCCGAGGTGCTCGCCAACATGGGCTACCGCGTGTCGGGCTCGGACAACAACGACACCGAGATCACGCGGCACCTCGCGTCGATCGGTTGCACGATCTCGCGCGGCCATCGCGCTGCGAACCTTGGCGAGTCCGATGTAGTAGTCGTGTCGTCGGCGATCAAGGGCTACAACCCCGAGGTCGAGGCCGCGCGCGCTCGCGCGATCCCCGTGATCCCGCGCGCCGAGATGCTCGGCGAGCTGATGCGAATGAAGTACTCGATCGCGGTCGCCGGCGCGCACGGCAAGACCACGTCGACCACGATGATGCACACCGTGCTGATGGCTGCCGGGCTCGATCCCACGGCGGTGATCGGCGGGCGCGTCAACTCGCTCGGCCTCGCGAACGCACGCTGGGGCAAGAGTGACTACTTGGTCGCCGAAGCCGACGAGAGCGACGGCTCGTTCCTCACGCTGACGCCGACGGCGACGATCGTGACGAACGTCGATCCCGAGCACCTCGATCACTACGTCACGTTCGACAACGTCAAGAAGGCGTTCACCGACTTCTGCAACCGCGTGCCGTTCTTCGGCGTGTCGGCGCTCTGCCTCGACAACGCCGGCGTGCAGGACATCCTGCCGAACCTGACCAAGCGCTACGTCACCTTCGGGATCAGCAGCCAGGCGATGTATCGCGCGCGCAACATCCGCCACGAGGGCATGCTCACCAGGTTCGTCGCGTGGCACAAGGCCGACGAGCTCGGCGAAGTCACGCTGCCGATGCCGGGCACCCACAACGTGCTCAACGCACTCGGCGTGCTCGCGCTCACGGACTTCATGGCGATCCCGTTCGAGACCTACGCGAAGGCGATCTCGCAGTTCGAGGGCGTCGCGCGTCGCTTCACCGTGCGGGGCGAAGTGGGTGGCGTCACCGTCGTCGACGATTTCGGGCATCACCCCGCCGAGGTCAAGGCCACGCTGAGCGGTGCCAAGGCCGCGTTCGCCGGGCGCCGCGTGATCGCCGCGTTCCAACCGCACCGCCACACGCGCACGCGCGATCAGCTGCCCGAGTTCGCGCGCGCGTTTCACGACGCCGACAAGGTCGCGATCTGCGACATCTTCGCCGCCGGCGAGAAGCCGATCGAAGGTGTGTCTTCGCAGGTCCTGGTGCAGCTCGCGAAGGACGCGGGTCACAAGGACATCAGCTACATCCCGCGCCGCGAAGATCTCGCCGCGTGGCTCGATGGCAACGCGCAGTCCGGCGACCTCGTGATCACGCTCGGCGCCGGCAACATCCAGCTGACGTGCAACGAGGTGATCGACCTCCTCGAGAAGCGCCTCGGTGCCGCGACGAAGAAGAACCTGGTCCGCATCGACGAGTCGAGCGCCACCGTCGCGCGATGACACGAGCGGGCTAGCGATGATCGAGCACGACGTCCCGCTCGCACCACTCACCACGCTCGGCGTCGGTGGACCGGCCAAGCGGTTTGTTCGCGTGACGACGCTGAGCGAGCTGCGCGAGGCGATCGCGGCTGCGGGTGCCGACCCGATCCTGTTCCTCGGCGGCGGCTCGAACCTGGTGATCCGCGACGCCGGGTTCGCGGGTCTCGTGATCCAGCTCGGCATCGACGAGGTCTCGAAGACACGCGAGGTCGTGATCGCGAGTGCGGGCGTGCCCTGGGATCGCTTCGTCGAGGAGATGATCGGCCTCGGGTACACCGGGCTCGAGTGTCTGTCGGGGATCCCGGGCTGCGTCGGGGCGACGCCGATGCAGAACGTCGGTGCGTACGGGCAGGAGGTCAGCGACACGATCGCGTTCGTCCGTGCGCTCGATCGCACGACGGGCGAGCTGGTCGAGATCGCCGGCGGCGACTGCGCGTTCGGCTACCGCTCGAGTCGATTTCGCGGTGATGACCGCTACGTGATCGTCGAGGTCGGCTTCGCGCTTCGCAAGGACGCGTTGTCGGCGCCGATCATCTACGCCGAGCTCGCGAAGGCGCTCGGGATCGCGGAAGGCGAGCGCGCGCCGCTCGAGCTCGTGCGCGATACCGTGATTCGCTTGCGCCGCGCCAAGGGCATGGTCGTCGACCCCGCGGATCCGGACTCTCGGAGCGCCGGATCATTCTTCACCAACCCGATCGTCGACGACGCGACGAGACAACGCTTCGAGGCGCGGCTCGACGGTGCGACGTATCCGAGCTGGCCTGCGGGAGATCGCCTGACCAAGCTCGCCGCTGGTTGGCTGATCGAGCGCGCCGGATTCACCAAGGGCTATGCGCGCGGTCGCGTCGGCATCTCGCACAAGCATGCTCTCGCACTCGTCAACCGCGGTGGGGGTACGGCGACGGAGCTGCTCGCCCTCGCCCAGGAGATCCGAGACCGTGTGTGCGAGCGACTCGGCGTGGAGCTCCACCCCGAACCGATCATCGTGTGACGCCCGACGAGCGTTGATCTCGGGTCACAGAACGAGCGTGCTGGCGACGCGTTTCAAGCCGCATGAACCCGCTGATCCCCGCGCTCGCACTTGGCATCGTGCAGGTGGCGAGTCGGATCCATGTGCCCACGACGGTGGCGAAGGGTCAGGCGCCGGATGTCTCGCCGGAGCCGGAGCGCTGCATCGACTGCACGTACGCCGCCTAACCCGAGTTCGTGTGACCAACCCCAGAGTTCGCGCTATCGCGCTCACCCGGTCGATTGTATTCGGGGTCTCCGGCTCGAGGACGAGCCACCCCGTTCCCCATCATTCGCCTGGTCGAAGGATCGACACAGGCGAACTGCTGCGATTCAAGACAGTCTCTGGGATGGGGTCCAACCGCCAAGTTCATTCGGCCTCGGTGCGATCACGTCGTGCCGAGTTTCTTCGGGACCTGGCCCGCGCACCGCATTTTCGTTCAAGGTGGTGGCCGGCCGCCGGCCCGCTGGTCTCTGGGGTTAACAAACGGCGGCGGCGCGCGTTGTAAGCGTATGCGCACGGCCGAGACCGCTCCGAAGAGGGTGCTGTTGCTCCCGCTGATCCCTGCGCTGGCGATGGGGATCGTCGCGGCGATGCCCGATGCGACCCCGATGACGCTCGAGGAATCGAGGTCCTTCGCAGTGCCGGTGGTCGATCAGGCACCGTTCCGGATCGACCCTCCGAGCTGCCTCACTTGCACGATGTCGTACTGATCCAGAGCACGTCGGAGACCTCGGCGACGCGCCATCCCGTTGGTCGAAGATCGCGGCTAAGAAACCGCGAGGTCACACGCTGTACGAGTATGCGTAACGCCGAGACTGCCCCCAAGAAGCTGCTATTGCTCCCGCTGATCCCCGCGCTGGCCCTCGGGATCCTGTGTGTCGCGACCCAGATCGTTGCGCCAACCTCCACAGCGTCGATCGAGCAGGTCCACGTCGCGCCTGCCCCGGTGGCTTCGATCGATCAGCCGCCCGCGCCAGTGGTTGACGCCAACCCCTGCAATGCCTGCGTGACGTCGCTGTAGCCGGACTCCAGACCTTCCCCGACCTTGGACGGATTCGGCGCCATTTTAACGAGCAAGTTCAGTTAGTTCGGCAATTAAACCGTCTCGCAAGAACACCCGTTCAACTCTCCCATGCGCATCGCCGACCACCCGAAGAAGTTCGGACTCTTGCTGCTCCCTCTGATCCCGCTGACGGCAATCGGCGTGGTCGAGGTGGCGGACCGGATCTCGGGTGACAACGAGACCTGTGCATGTGCACCCGCACCGATCCGCGAGGAACTCCCCAAGCCCGTCTTCGTCCCCGTTCGCAACGAAGCACCCCGCCCTGCTCCCCCGGCGTAATCCCATGAAGACCAAGACACTCTCACTTCTGCTCCTTCCACTCGTGCCGCTCAGCGCGCTCGGCGTGATGGAGATCGCCGGCCGGTTCTCGAAGCCCGACGTCGAGATCACGACGTGTACCGCCGCTCCCACGAGCGAACAGCACGTCCAACCCGTTCAGCGCTTCGCGAAGCCGCCTGCGCCCTCGCCTGTCCAGGCACCCGAACCCGCCCCGGTGGCGTGATGACGAACAAGAAGCTCGGTCTCCTCCTTCTCCCACTCCTCCCGCTCAGCGTGCTCGGCATCGTCGAGGTCGCGAGTCGGATCACGCCAGCGCCGACGGTCGAGCCCGGCTGCATCCTGCCGGCTCGCAGCGCAGCCGTCGCAGTTCCCTCGACACCTGTCGCCCCGCCGACGACACCTGCCTTTGTACCCTCGGCACCTGCCACGGCACCCGACGCGTGATCCCATGACGAACAAGAAGCTCGGTCTCCTCCTCCTCCCGCTCGTTCCGCTCAGCGCCTTCGGCATCGTTGAGATCGTTGGTTGGATTGTTACGCCCG